>CAZTSL010000013.1:26247-52201 GCA_964616915.1 uncultured bacterium | reverse complement strand
ATGCGGATTCCGCGAGCCATTGGGGATTTTCATGCGATTGCCCTGACGCCATGATGCTCTTTCTTGCCTTTCCCCCATCCGTTCCGCTATAATTGCGCGATTTTCCTCCTTCCCCTCCGCATGCGGCGTTGCGGGAAGCGAACCGCCAACGAAGGGATGCAACCGTCACCCATGTCGAGATTCTTGCGGTACAGCGCGATCCTTCTCCCTTTCCTCCTCCTCTTTGCGTTCCTTGCGATATCGAGTATGCGGGGGAAGAGTGAGACCTTCGATGAAGACCGGCATTTCGAGTATGGAGAGAAGATCCTCAAAGCGGGGACCTTCCATCGGGAGAGCAAGCTCTACAACTCGAAGATGCCGGTATCCGTCCTCAATGCGCTTCCAGCGTACCTGGCCGAACGTGCAGGGCATCCGCTGGTGCCGCGTAGTCGTCTCTTTCTCTGCCGTATCCCCACGGTGATCCTGGGGATGATCCTGGGGGCACTCGTCTTTGCGTGGGCCTGCGAGGCGTTCGGTATCGGCGGGGGGATCGTGGCGCTCTTCCTCTATACCTTCTCCCCGAACATCCTGGCCCACAGCCGGCTCATCACGACCGACATCCCGGTGACGCTCGGGATCTTCGCATCGGTCTATACGCTCTGGCGTTACGTGTGCGTTCCCTCGAGGAAGCGTCTCGTCGTGGCGGGCGTGGCGTTTGGGCTGGCCCAGTTGACGAAGGTCACGGCCCACTATCTCGTCTTCCTGGCGCCGTTGCTCCTTTCGCTCGACGCGCTGCGGGCAGGGTTCGAGGAGATCGGAAGGGGGGGCGATGCGATTGGCGGATGGCGGGCGAAGGGACGGCGATTGCTGCACCGGCAGAAGCGCGTGCTCGGGATCACCCTGATCCTCTGGCTCTTTGGCCTCTTCTTCCTCAACCTCGGTTTCGGCTTCGAGGGGACCTTCACCCCCCTTTCGGGGTACGAAAAGCTGTGGAGCCCAGCTTTTCGGCGTCTGGCAGCGCTTCCTCTTCTCAAGGATCTCCCCCTCCCCCTCCCCTACGCCTTCGTGGAGGGGATCGATATGCTGGCCGACCACATCGTCAAGGGGCGTTGGGCCTTTCTCCTCGGGGAGCACCGGACGTGGGGTTTCCCGCACTATTTCCTCGTGGCCTTCCTCGTCAAGGTGCCCAGCGCCATGCTCGTGCTCCTTGGGATCTCGGTGTGGCTCTTCGCCACCGGGCGGGTGCGGGCCGGGAATGCCGAAATTTTCTGGATCGTTCCGATCCTCTTCTTCTTCGTCTACTTCAGCTTCTTCTTCCACAACCACATCGGTTTGCGCTACATCCTGCCGATCTTTCCCTTCCTCTTCCTCTTCGTTTCGCGCGTCGTCTCCTATCGCCCGCTGCCGACCCCCTTCGGTGCGGTCGTTTCCGTACTCCTTCTTGCCTACGGCGCGGGGAGTGCGGCGATCCATCCGCACTATCTCGCCTTCTTCAACCAGCTGGCGGGGGGGCCCGAGAAGGGCTGGAAGATCCTCATCGATTCCAACCTCGACTGGGACCAGGATCGGGAAGCGATCGATGCCTATATCGAGAAGGTGCGACCGATTCCGGTCTACAAGGTCGATCGGAGGCGGGGGATGCGTCCCCGTTCCGGCCGGATCGCGATCCAGGTGAACACGCTCCAGGGGATCCAGGGGCGCCGCGGAGAACGTTTCTACTGGCTCAAGAACAACTTCGAGCCGATCGATTTCGTGGGGTACACCTGGCTCATCTACGATGTCCCCCCCCTGGAGATGCTGCGCCGCATCCCCTTCTCCGTCCGCTGGGAAGGGCAACTCGAGATCGATACGCCCGGTCGCTATACCTTCCTCGTGGAGGCGGACGACCGGGTGCGGATCTCGCTCGATGGGAAACGGATCATCGACCGTTGGAGCAAACCCCGCCGCAAGGGGGAGCGGCTCAGCGACCCCATCGTGGCCACCCAGCGGCTCGGACGAGGAAGACACACCCTCGTGATCGACTACCGCAACCTGGCCAAGGAGGGGAAGATCCGCCTCCGCTGGCGCCCTCCGGATGGACGGACCACCCCGATCCCGCCGGAGCGGCTCTTCTATCCCTACCGCGGCCGCGACGGAAAGATCTATTTCCGGCGGGGAGGACTACGCGCCATCTACGCCGAAGGGAAGGCGTTCGAGCATCCCCGCTTCGTCCATATCGACGCGCGGATCGACTTCGACTGGGGGAGTGCTCCACCGGTGTGGGTCGCAGCGGACCCCTTGCTCCAGCGTGGCGACGTGACCCCCCTGCTCGGGGAGGAGTTCTCGCGATGAACGACACCACCCGGGGATTGCACCCGCCGGCATCCGAGGCGGGATTGCGCCGCTCCTTCTTTTGGGCGATCCTCGTGATCGTGGGGGCGTTCCTGCTGCGTCTCGCCCTCCTCGACGTCCAGACCGCGGAATATACCGACGGCATCGACCAGTTGCGCCTCTTCGTAAGCCACAAGAGCTTCTGGCCCCCCCTCTACGCCGCACTCGTGCGGCTCGTGGAGATGACGGGGCTTGCCCCGGAGCGGGCCGGGCGGCTCGTCTCGGCATTCTTCGGTTCACTGGCGCTCCTGCCGACCTTTCTCCTGGCCCGGCGGATCTTCAGCCCCAAAACGGGTCTCTTTGCCGTGATCCTGGGGATGGTTTGCGCGGTCTCGCTCCGCTGGGACACGAAGGTGATGACGGATTCGAGCTTCACCGCCCTCTTCGTGACGGGTTGGTGGCTGCTGGCACGTTTCCTCGAGCGACGGAGTGCGGCGCGTTTCGGTCTCTTCCTGGCAGTGGCTGGTCTGGCGACGCTGACGCGCTACGAGGGATTCGTCTTCCTCCCCTTCCTTGCCGTGGCCGCGGCGCTCCTCTTCGACGGGTTCCGGCGCCCCGTCGATCTCCTCCGGGGCATTGGCTGGAGTCTCCTCGGGCTCGTGCCCTGGGGGGTGCTCCTCTGGTGGTTGAGCACGCGAGGCTTTGGTCATTTCGCCCAGTACTCGAAGCGGGCGGGGCATGACTTCATGGGGGCGATCCAGAGTTACTTCATCATGGCGGAGGCGTTCCTGATCGCATTGCCATGGGCGTTGACCGCGCCGGTTGCGATCTTTTGCGCGGTCGGGGCCCTCGATGCGGTCCGCGGGTCGCGGCGCCGGCGTGCGGCGATGCTGGTGATGGCCTTGCTCTTCCTCGCCTGGCTCGTGGCGCATTCGGCCTTCAAGGCGTTTCAGATCCGCTATTTCTATCCCCTCTTCCCCCTCTTTCTCATCCTGGCGGCCCATGGGATCCGATGCACGAGCGGATGGGCCTGCTCACTCGATCTTCGCCGTTTCAAGCGTTACGGTCCCTTCCGGGGAGGGATGGAGCGCTGTGGTTTGATCCTCTTTGGCGCATTCGAGCGACTCGTCGTCCGCTTCCTCCGGATGGAGCGGGTGCTTCTTGCGATCTGCTTCCTGTCGAGCGCACTCCTCTCCGGCCTCGTCCTCTACTATCAGCGGGACAGTTTCGGGGGGATCAAGCGGGCGGCGTATTTCCTCCGGGAGGAGGTACCCAGAAAGGCCCGGATCCTCTCCGACGAGACGACGAAGCTCTCCTACTGGAGCGGCCGCCGGATCCGGAAGAACCGGACGGACCGTCTCCGGAGGGGGGACTACGTGGTCTTCAACGACTTCTACACCGCCAACCTGAGGAGGCGAGAGAAACGCCTGCAAAAGCGCTACCGGCTCCGGAAGGTCTTCGAGGACCGCTCGGAACTCGTGCCGCTCCTTCCCGACATCATGACCCACCCCCGCTACAAGATGCACCATCCCGGCTGGATCGTCTACAAGTTCCGCAAGCAGCGTTTCCGGACCGTCGTCTACCACGTCGAGGGGAAGAAGAGACGCCCGCCGGCGCGGGAACGGGAACGGTAGCAGGCGGCGTTCCCACCTCCCCCCCCCGCGACCTCGAGAAGTCGAAGGGGAGGCGGTGGAGGGGGGGAACCCCTGCCTAATGCTGGGTGACGTCGCCGGAGAGATCGACTTCCTTCTCCGGTTCCTGGGGAGCGGGGAAGACTTCGGGGAAGGTTTCCTCCGAATACTGGAAGAGCGTGTCGGGATCGGAGAGACGAAGGGCGTTCTTCAGCACCTCGTCCATCGACTCGACGAGGATCAGCTCGATGTCGTCGAGGATCTTCTGAGGGATCTCTTTGATATCCTTCTCGTTCTCCTTGGGGATGATGCAGGTGGGAATCCGGCCGCGATGGGCGGCGATGATCTTCTCCTTGAGCCCTCCGATCGGCAGCACCCGCCCCCGCAGCGTGATCTCGCCGGTCATGGCGACGTCCTTGCGCACGGGGATGCGCAGGAGGGCGGAGGTGATCGAGGTGGCCATCGTGATTCCGGCCGATGGCCCGTCCTTCGGGATCGCTCCCTCGGGCACGTGGATGTGGAGATCGATCTTCTGGTAGAAATCGGTGGGCAGACCGAGCCGGTGTGCCCGGGAGCGGACGTAGCTCATCGCCGCGTGGGCGGACTCCTGCATCACGTCTCCCAGTTTTCCGGTGATCGTGAGTTTCCCCTTCCCCGGCACGACGGCGACCTCGATCTGAAGGAGTTCCCCCCCCACCTCGGTCCAGGCCAGGCCGGTGGTGAGACCGACCTGATCGTGCTCTTCGGCGAGTCCGTAGCGGAAGCGGGGGACGCCCAGGAGTTTCGAGACGACCTCATCCGTGATCTCCACGTGGTGTTCCCGGCCGTTGGCCACGACGTCCTTGGCCACCTTCCGACAGATGCTCGAGATCTCCCGCTCCAGGTTCCGGACGCCGGATTCCCGGGTATAGCGCCGGATGATGAAGAGGATGCTCTCGTCGGTGAAGGTGATGTTGTGTTCGAGCAACCCGTTGGCCTCCCGCTGCTTGGGCACGAGGTATTTCTTGGCGATCTCGAGCTTCTCGTCCTCCGTGTAGCCGGGAACCCGGATGATCTCCATCCGGTCCTGGAGGGGGGGAGGGATCGTGTGGAGCGTGTTGGCCGTGCAGATGAACATGATCTCCGAGAGATCGTAGTCGCAATCGAGGTAGTGGTCGTTGAAGGCGGAGTTCTGCTCCGGGTCGAGCACCTCGAGGAGGGCGGCCGAGGGGTCGCCGCGGAAGTCCATCGACATCTTGTCGACCTCGTCGAGCATGAAGACGGGATTGTTGGAGCCGGCCTTCTTGAGGGACTGGATGATCTTGCCGGGCATGGCGCCGATGTAGGTGCGCCGATGCCCTCGGATCTCCGCTTCGTCGCGAACCCCCCCGAGGGAGATCCGGACGAACTTCCTCCCCGTGGCCCGGGCGATCGATTTGCCGAGCGAGGTCTTCCCCACCCCAGGAGGCCCCACGAGACAGAGGATCGGACCCTTCATCTTGCGCACCAGGCACTGGACCGCCAGGTATTCGAGGATCCGCTCCTTGACCTTCGTGAGGCCGTAGTGATCCTCGTCGAGAACCTGTTGGGCTTCCTTGATATCGAGCTTGTCGTCGGTCTTCTCCGACCAGGGGAGAGAGAGGATCGTGTCGATGTAGTTGCGCACCACGGTCGCTTCCGCGGACATCGGCGACATCATCTTGAGCTTCTTGAGTTCCTTCTCCACCTTCTGGGTCGCCTCTTTCGACATCTTCTTCTTGGCGATCCGTTCCTTGAGTTCCTGGATGTCGGATTTGAACTCGTCACGCTCCCCCAGCTCCTTCTGGATCGCCCGCATCTGCTCGTTGAGGTAGTACTCCTTCTGCGTCTTCTCCATCTGTTTCTTGACGCGGGAGCGGATCTTCTTCTCGACCTGGAGGATCTCGATCTCGGACTGCATCAGTTCGTAGAGTTTTTCGAGACGCTCCCGCGGGTCACGCGTCTCGAGGATCTTCTGCTTGTCCTTGAGCTTGAGGTTGAGGTGGGCGACGATCGTATCGGCCAGGCGGGAGGGGCCTTCGATCGTGACGACGGACATGAGCATCTCGGGGGGGATGCGTTTGTTGAGCTTCACGTAGGTCTCGAAGGTGGAGTTGACGCTGCGCATCAGCGCCTCGGTCTCCACGGTGACCTCGTTGTTCTCCTCGATCTCCCGCACTTCGGCGAGGAAGAATTCGTCGTTGGGGATGAAGCGTTCGATCTCCACCCGTTTCTTCCCCTCGACGAGGACCTTGACGGTCCCGTCGGGGAGCTTGAGGAGCTGGATGATCGTCCCCAGCGTCCCCACGCGGTAGATGTCGTCCTCGGTGGGGTTGTCCGTCTTGGCCTTCTTCTGGGCGGCAAGGAGGATGTCCTTGTCGTGGTTCATCGTCTCTTCGAGCGCCCGGATCGACTTCTGACGTCCGACGAAGAGGGGAACGACCATGTGCGGGAAGACGATGATGTCCCGCAGCGGAAGCAGCGGAACGAGCCTCAGGTTTCCCGTGCCTTCATCCATCTTGTCTCGATCGTTTTTGAAAAACATCGTCCACTCTCTCTCAGGGGGGTTCGGTTTGCAGATCCAGATTGCGTACCGATTGATGATGTGGGCCTTCGGCGTCCTTGTTCCCTCAGAGAGGGGGAGGCAGCCGCTCTGGGGATTCCTGCTCCCCTTCCTCGACCCCTATGCGGATTCCATCTGCTTCTCATAGACGAGGATCGGATCGGCGCCGTCCTCGATCACATCCTCGTTGACGACACACTCCCGGATGTTGCCCAGGGAGGGGATGTCGTACATGATGTCGAGCATGATGTTTTCGAGGATGGCGCGAAGGCCTCGGGCGCCCGACTTCCGTTCGAGTGCCTGGCGGGCCACCCCTCGCAACGCCCCCTCGGTAAACTTCAACTTGATGTTCTCCATCGCGAAGAGTTTCTGGTATTGCTTGACGAGCGCATTCTTGGGGCCGGTGAGAATCTGGACGAGCGCGCTCTCGTCGAGTTCGTGGAGGGTCGCGATGATCGGCAGCCGGCCGATGAATTCGGGGATCATTCCGAACTTGAGAAGATCCTCGGGCTGCACGGCGGCAAGCGTTTCCCCCAACGTGCGTTCGTTCTTTCCCTTTACATCGGCACCAAAGCCCAGACCCTTGACCCCGATCCTGCGTTCGATGATGTTTTCGAGGCCGACGAAGGCACCACCGCAGATGAAGAGGATCTCCGTGGTATCGATCTGGAGGAAATCTTGCTGCGGGTGCTTTCGCCCCCCCTTGGGAGGGACGGAGGCGAGCGTTCCCTCGAGGATCTTGAGGAGGGCCTGCTGCACCCCCTCCCCGGAGACGTCCCGCGTGATCGATGGGGAGTCCCCCTTACGCGCGATCTTGTCGATCTCGTCGATGTAGATGATCCCCTTCTTCGCCTTTTCGATGTCGTAGTCCGCGTTCTGCAGCAGGCTCAGGATGATGTTTTCGACATCCTCCCCAACGTAGCCCGCCTCGGTGAGCGTGGTGGCATCCACGATCGTGAAGGGAACCTGGAGAAACTTGGCCAGCGTCTGGGCAAGGAGCGTCTTCCCCGACCCGGTGGGGCCCAGGAGGAGGATGTTGCTCTTGGTGAGTTCCACATCGTCGATCACGCCCTTGCACTCGAGCCGCTTGTAATGGTTGTAGACCGCCACCGAGAGGATCTTCTTCGCCCGTTCCTGCCCGATGACGTACTCGTCGAAAACCTTCTTGATCTCGGCAGGCTTGGGGAGTGAACGATTCGGCTGCATCGAATCGTCCCGGTCATACTCCTCGGCGATGATGTCGTTGCAAAGCTCGATGCACTCGTCACAGATGTAGACCGTGGGGCCGGCGATCAGTTTCTTGACCTCGCGCTGGCTCTTGCCACAGAACGAGCAGCTCAAGTTGTTGCCTTCATTCCCTTTGCGTTTCAATGGCGTGCCTCCTGAGCGGGGAAGAGGACCGGATCGATCCCTCTCCAGGGATGGAACGGGGCTCGGCGATGAATCGTGGAGTCTGACAATGGGGGCAGCAATGCAGTGTGTCGATCGTCCATCTTCCATCTACAATCGTCTCGCGGAAACGAGCCGGTTGCAAATGTCGGGGTGGTGTGCAAGGCGGAATCCGTCCGTCAGCAGGAGAAAGTGTAACATACCGAGGTCGAAGGCGCAAGCGGACATCACGGCATCGAGGATTCCGGAGCAGGCGGGGAGGGGAGGGAGGGAGAAGGGAGTGAGGGAGAAAGAAGGAGAGACACGGCGATCAGCGGGTCGGCGACACCGGGGTGGAACGCCGTTCCTCGAGCGCTTTCTCGAAGAGGGGATCGGAGAGGATCCGGGCCAGACGCCTCATCCCCCTCGTCTGGAGTTTCCCGAGGGCCTCACGCGCCTCTGGGGAGAGCGATTCGAGCGTCCGGCGCGCCACGGCACGGACATCCTTCCGCTCGGCCTGCCGGATCGAGGCAACGGCATCGTTCAGTTCGGCACGGAGCGCTTCGGCGTCCCCCCCTTGCGCGGCCGCGGCCTGCACGATGGCATCGATGCGAGCTTCCACCGCCTCTTGCGGCGCCTTCCGCACGAAAGCGATCGCTCGGAAGATCCCTTGCTTCCTCCCCCGCATCGGGTGTCCCTCGGGACCGGGGCCGAAGGCACCCCTGTGATGCCCCCGGGGACGACGCCGGGCAAGCGCGGCCTTCTGCGCATCGGTGAGGATCGTCTCCACCGGCGCGATCACCTCGGCGAGCTGCGCATGCATCGCCTTGCGGGCCTCCCGCATCTCGCTGCGCCGCTTCTCCAGTTCCTCCGAGGGATCCTTCCCTGCGATCAACGCCCCCTTCATCTCCTGAAGGAAGGCGATCTCCTCGCTCTCCTTCCCTTTGGCCTCCTCCTCGAATCGTTTGCGCAGCGCCACGGCTTCGTGGACGATCGGCAGGAGTTGCTCGATCTGTTCGGGGGTGAGTTCCAACGTCTGGATGAGCTTGAGGTAACGAACCTCCTTCCTCAAGTCGCGAACTTCGTCGGAAACGGGAGCCCCGGCAGCCGCCGAAACGGCGGTGGCCAGAAGAAGGCCCATCGTGATCATGGCGATTCGCTTCATCGTATGTCTCCTTCCATCGTGATTTCGTCGACCATCTCGCTTCGTCACCGGCTTTCGCGTCGTTTCGGCGCCGGCAAGGATGGATCGGGGTTCCATGCCCTCCCCCCGGACGGCCCCTGGCACGGAGCTTCCGAAGTGTCCCGCCATCGGGGAGGATACGAACCTCCGTTTCGTTCCACTTCGTCGATTCGATACACGAGGAGGGAAAAGGTTAAAAAATTTCCCCCCCCACTTTTGCGACCTCCGCGGGCGTGAAGAGGAAACGTTCGATCCGCGGCACAGGCAGAGGCCCCCGCCCAAGGGCACAGGCGAGCGTATGGTGAGGGGTTGGATGAAAGACCTCGAAGTGCCAGCGGGACGGGTCGTCCCGAAGGGCCGGATCGAAGGAGATCCCGATCCGATCGCCGATCTCGAAGGAAAAGTGGTGCAGCGGAATCGAAAGCCCCATCCCCCGCGCCTTGATGTACGCCTCCTTGAGCGTCCAGAGGGTGAAGAAACGCTCCCGATGCTCCTCGCGAGGTCGCCTGCGAAGATCGCGCACCTCCAAGGGGGAGAAGTAGCGGTCCGCGATCGAGAGCGGATCGTCGAGGCGGTCGTTTCGTTCGACATCGACCCCCGCGTCGAAGACGCGGTTGACGAGACAGACCGCAAGACCAGCGGTGTGGGAGAGGTTGAATCGGAGACTCCGCCGGTTCTGCGCGGCAACGATCTCCGGACGACCGTAGCGGTTCGTCACGAAGCGCCACTGCCGCGGGGAGAGGCCTCCATAGCGGGAGAGCACGCACCGGAGCATCCCGTGGGCCGTGAGATAGAGCAACCGGTCTCGGGAGAAACGGAACGCCTCCCACCGCTCCCGCTCCGCCGGGGAGAGGAGGGAAAGGAGGCGGGCCTGCGCCTCATCCCCCTTCCACCCCTCGGGGTGGACGAACCAGAGATGGACGGCATCCTCCAGAGGATCCTTTCCCTCCCCTCCGTGTGCCGTTCCTGACGCCTCGAAGTGGGACATCGCGCCGCTCTTCGCTCCTCGTTTCCCCTACTCCGAGGCAGGGGGAGGGGGGAGGGAAAGGGTGATGCCGGTGCCCTGATGGCGACGGGCGTAGGCCAGGGCCAGGAAATTCTCCAGGCAACCGACCTCCTCGACGTTGTGTCTGCACCACGCCCGCATCTTCTCTTCCCCGAATTCCCGAGGCAGCAGCCACCGGTTCACCGGATGACGAAGGATCCCCCCTTCGAGCCCCACGATCATCTTCGTGTGGCAGGCCACACCCCCTTCGACCGCCTCGAAGCGATGGAAAAGACGCATGACCGGAAGACGCCCCCGGCGCACCAGGATGCCGAAGCCATCCTCGCGGCCATAGAAGACGTAGGCTTCGGTATTCACCTCGAAGGCACGTCTGCGCTGGAAGTACTCGTGAATCCGGATCGTATCCCCCTCCCGGACGAGGGAGCCCTTCGAGCCTCCGATTTTGACGGCCGCCACGTGATCGAGAGGATGCCAGACCTGGTAGGCGGGATAGCGCTCCCCTCCCATCGTGATCGAAAGCCCGAAGAAGGACGAAAACCACCACTGGAGCATGGCGAGATCGATCCCCCGAAGGATCGAATGGCGGATGGTGATCTCGTAGTGACCGCGATCACAGCGCTGAATCGTGTGCCTGGCGGATGCCACCGGCTTGAGGACCCATCCGAAATCCCTCGGCTTCGGATCGGTGATCTCCAACGGCTTCATCCTCCGTTCCTCTCCCGGCGGCGTAAGAAGTTGGGCGTTCCCAGCATGAGAAGGACGAGGAGGAGTTCCCCGGGAAGCGATCCGGCAGCGGGAAGGAGCGTGGCGCGCGCAGCGCATCCCCCCCCCATCTCCGGCACATCGACGGAGACGAGGACGTCGGGGGCCGCGGATTCGGTATCCACCGCAAAGATCGAGATCCCCGTCGGCGATCCATCGTAGGCATTCGAGCTGAAGTAGAGGTTCTCCGACCAGAGCCTCCCCGAGTCGGGGGAGGAGGGGAGGAAGAGATCCCCCGTCTCGAAGATGTTCCCCCTGTCGGATCGGGGATCGGGTTCGTGGAATTGAAGCCCGAAAGCGCCGTCGGGCTGCTCGTTCATGATGAAGGGGAGGAATTCCTGGCCGTTCGGGTCGAACGTGATGCTCTCCACCCAGGATAGTTCGCCGGGACGGGGCGCCTGCGCCTCGTTGACATGATAGACCAGAAGCCCCCCCTCGCCGGGGATATCCGTATCGTAGGGAGGGGAGGGGCGCCGGTTCTCGAGGAGAAAATACTCCGGCGATGCGGGATCGGAAGCCAGCTTGTACACCACCCCGCTCGAGATCGCCGGGGGAATACGCACCGTCTCGGTCCCATGCACCTCCCGCAGGTCCGCCCAACCGATCCGCACCCGGCTGAGCGCATCGAGGAGCGTAATGCCGTTGCGCTCCGGCGCTTCCTCGTCCTCCCCGAACGTCACCCCCATCAGGGCAAAGAGCGTCCCCCACGAAGAACCGTCGTAGTCGTAGAGATCGACGAAACCGAGGAGATGACCGAACTCGTGCGGGGCCACGTTGATCCAGTCGTAGGCGTTCGTGACCGCCACGGCCCCCACCTTCGTCTCCCCGTCGAAAGTGATGAGGGAGGGATCCCGGGTGATCTGGGCGATCGGAACCGTGATACTCCGCAGGGTCGGCAGATTGGCCAGGAGGATCACCCCATCGACCCAACCGTCGGCCACCCCCTCCTCGAGACCGTTGTTGTCGAAGTCACGGTACTGGACGCCGAACTCCTCGTGCGCCCGCCGGAGCACGTCCTGGATCCACCGTACACCGTCGTCGAGGGTGCGCGGATTGACCGTCACGATCGTACAGCGGTGGTCGTTGACGTCGTGGGGGAAGGGGCACTCGTCGTAGACGATCGGTCCCACCATCTGCGGAATCGGGTGGTAGCGACCGAGCGAATTCGTCTCCCAGTAGTCCCGGAAGGTTCCTCGCCCCCCCTCCGGAGCGAAGAAGGCTTCGAGCCGGCTCCAGTCGGGAGGATCGTTCATCGGAAACTCGACCTCGAGCACGAGGATCCGGCTCGTGCCCATATGCGGGATCTTGTTGCGGCCGATATCCGTCGTCTCGGCGAAGTGATCGATGAATCCGGCCCCTGCGGGTAGGGGATACCCGAGGAGGACACAGAGGCAAAGGAAGGGGACGCTTCTCACGCTTCGCTCCTCCTGTGAGATTTTTCCCGAAACGAGCGCACGTAGGCGCTTTCCTCCCAAGGATAGCAGTTCCCCGATGTCGAGGCAAGCATAGGAACGGCATCCCCCAGGGCCCCGGCACGATCCGGATACATACGTTTCCCTTGATCGTCCGTCCCGATGATGCTAACCTGATGGCTCCGAATCGGAGGGCGTTTCGGGCTGTCCGCCGGGGTTGGGGGGCCCGATCGTGGGAGGAACGACGGAGGGGAAAGGGTTGTGAGACGATGAAGGAGACGATACTCATCCGGTATGGCGAAATCGGGCTCAAGGGGAAGAACCGAGGGTTTTTCGAGAAGATGCTCGTGCGCAACATCGAACGGACCCTCTCCCTTGGGCCCGGTCATGTCCGCCGCCTGCGGGGACGGATCTTCCTCGAGGGGATCGAGGCCCCCTTTGCGACCGTACGGGGGAAGCTGCAACGGGTCTTCGGGATCCACTCCTTCAGCCGGATCGAGGAGGCCCCGCTCGAACGGGAGGCCATCTTGGAAGGTGCAGTCGCCCTCTTCGAACGGCTGCGTGCCACGAAACCCTCCGCCAGAAGCTTTGCGGTCCGGGTTCGGCGGGCGAACAAACGCTTTCCCGCGACCTCGATGGAGATCGCACGGGAGGCGGGCGCCGCGGTCCTGGCCCGTGCCCCGGAGATGTCGGTCGATCTCGAAGATCCCGATCTTGCCGTCGAGATCGAGATCGGGGAACGAGCGGCCGCCTTTCCCCTCGACCGGTGGCCCGGTCCCGGCGGGCTTCCCGTAGGGGTGGGGGGACGTGTGATGCTGCTCATCTCCGGGGGCATCGATTCCCCGGTGGCCGGATGGCTGGCGATGAAGCGGGGCTGCACCCTCGAGTGCGTCTACTTCCATACGCCCCCCTACACGGGGGGACAGGTCCAGGAGAAGGTCGCCACGCTCTGCCGTCACCTTCACGGCTTCCATCCGGCTCCCCTCTCCCTCACCGTGGTCCACTTCACGCCGATCCTGGAGGCGATCCAGCGCTCATGTCCCACCGATCTCGGCGTCGTCCTCCAGCGCCGGATGATGCATCGCATCGCCGAGCGACTGGCGGAACGCAAGGGAGCCAGGGCGCTCGTGACCGGCGAGAATCTTGGACAGGTCGCCAGCCAGACGCTGGAGAATCTCTGCCGCCTCGACGAAGTCGTCTCGATGCCGATCCTGCGGCCCCTCATCACCTTCGACAAGGCCGAAACGATCGAACTTGCCCGGCGGATCGGCACCTACGAGACCTCGATCCTCCCCTATTCGGACTGTTGCGCGCTTTTCGTCCCTTCCCATCCCCAGACCCACGCATCACGGGAGGGGGTCGAGCGGGCCGAGGCGTCCCTCGACGTGGAGGCGCTCCTCCTGGCGGCCCTCGATCGGGTGGAGACGATCGAAATCGATTGAGGGGTGGGATCCCAACCAGATCGCGGCTTGAATCTCCGTTCGATCTGTGGCACGATGACGGGCACGCACGGGGGTGCGAACCCGATCCCTGAACCGGATGTCGTTTTGCGTATTTTCGTCAAGGAGTGAAGCATCGTGAAAAAGATCGGTATCGTTGTGCTCCTGCTCTGGGTTGCCTCGGTTCCCCTGCCGGCCTGGGGATCTGCCTTCGACGTGCTCGGCGTCAATCCCCGGGCGATCGCGCTCGGTGGCGCGTATACCGCGCTCGTGGACGATCCCGCCGCGGTCTATTACAACCCCGCGGCGCTCACGCGGATCCGCAACACCGAGTTCGACCTCTTCTTCTACTTCTCCTCACCGACCCTCTCCTCGGGGCTCCCGGCGGTCTCCTGTCCCGACGATCCCCAGGCTCAGTGCCTCGACGAGGGGGCGATTCTCGAGACCTTCGGCCAGGAGGAGGGGCAGAAGATCATCGAGCGCTTTCAGGCGCAAGAGGAGATCCTCAACGATCTCGAGAATCCGATCAACGCTGGTCAACTCCCCGAGGATCTCAACAGCACCCCTTCGATCGAACGGATCAACGCGGCGAACGAGGCGGCGGCCAATCCCCAGGCGATCGAGGGGTATACGCTGGCGATCGCCTCGCAGATCAACGAGTATCTGAGCTTCGGCCTCCTCTTCAACTCCCCCTTGCAGCAGGCCGCGCGTCAGAAACTGATCCTCGTGACGGATCCCTACTACCTCGACTTCGACAACCGGGCGCAGCGGGGGGTGATCCTTCCCGCCTTCGGGCTTCGGCTCCCCCAGTTGCCGTGGGCTTCGCTTGGGATGAGCATCTCCCTCCTCCAATCGACCTCCGGGGAGACGACCGGTTTCTTCCCGCTCGACGACCCGAACCTCTCCCTCAACGTCATCACGAACGTCAAGGTCGATACCCGGCCGAAGTTCAACTTCGGCCTCCTTCTTACACCGGGAGAGGATCTCTCGATCGCGTTCAACTACTTCGAGGAGACCTCCGTGGCGTTCCAGACGAGCAACGAGTTCGGCGCGACGATCCTGGGGATCGCGGAGATCGGGATCCCCTCGATCATCGAGGCGAATGCGCTCTTCACGCCTCGCCAGGTGACGGGGGGCTTCGCCTGGGATCCGGTCTCGCTGCTGACCCTCTCCTTCGACCTCGAATGGGAGCAGTGGAAGGAATACAAGCCCCCCTACCCCCGGGTGACGCTTCTCCCCTCGAAGAACAAGGATCCGATCGTGGAGAAGCTCCTCGACATTCCGGTCAACCAGCCGATTCCGATCCTCCACTTCCGGAACACCTTCAACCCCCGTGTGGGAATCGAGTTCCACCCCCGCAAGGATTTCGCGCTCCGCGCCGGTTACGCCTATCAGCCCACCCCCGCACCGGAGCAGACCTTCTCCACGAACATCCTCGATGCCAACACCCACGTCTTCTCCGGGGGGATCGGTACGACCTTCTCCCTCTGGAAGCGTCTCCCCTTCGTTCCGGACAAGGTCAGCATCGACTTCTATGGGCAGTATTTCTACCTTCCGAAGAAGCTCGTGGCGAAATCGGCGTCGTTCTTTCAGTCCCAGGAGTTGACCTGCCGGATCAAGGCCCTTCCGAACGACAACGTGACCTCGCTCCTCTTCCAGTCCTATCTCCTTCAGGGGATGATCCGCGACGAGTACACCACCCATGAGTGCGATCAAGACGATCCGAACACCCCCGACGTGGACGAAAGCGCGTTTTCCGGCGTCTTCGAGACGACGAATCCGGGGTACCCCGTCTTTCAGCTCGGCGGCAATGTCGTGAACGTCGGTTTTGCGATCAACATGCAGTTCTAGGAGCCGCCGAAGATCTCCCGCCCCTCGATGTGAACGCCGGTGCTGCGATCGACATGGCGTTCCCGGCAGGACGCCTCCTTCTTCCGTCCTCCTTCTTCCGTCCTCCCTCTTCCTCACCCCTCGAGGACCAGGCAGTAAGCGTTGAAAGGATCTCGAACGATCACGGATGGTTCGTGGCGGGAGAGTTCCGGGGAAGGCGCAGGGAAGGGCGTCTCCCTTACCGGGAGGAGGTGTGGATCTCGACCGGAGCGGAGGGGACGATATCGCGGACCTTCCCCTGGATGGCCCAGTCGTCCTTCTTCCCCGGTTTCATCGTGATCACCGACATCCCGGCACGGATCTTGCGTTTGAACTCCCCGAAGGAGCGGATCCGGGCGATGTTCTTCAGGATGTAGCGGGGACGCAGATAGAACGATTTGTAGCACTGCACGAGGAGTTCCCGCAGTTCATGGCGCGTGAAGTTCTCCTCCCAGTAGGGGAGTTCGAAGCCCTCTTCCGGATTCCTGGCGAAGTTGCGCCATACGTCCTCCTTGATGATCCCCATCTTGAGCCCCTGCTCATAGATCGCGGTCGCGGGGTAGGGGCAGAAGATCGTAAAGTGGACGTAGTTGGGATCGAGCCGCTTGGCCAGCTCGATCGAGGCTTCGATATCCTCGATCGTTTCGGTCTGTTGTCCGATGATGAAGTAGGCGAGGACCTCCATGCCGACCTCTTTGGACCACCGAACTGCATTCTCGACCCGTTCGACCGTGGCGTTCTTCTGGATCACCTTGAGCATCCGGTCGGTTCCCGACTCGACGCCGTAATGGATCCGGTCGCAGCCGGCTTCCCGCATCGCCTTGAGGAGTTCGGGGGTGATCGTGTTGACGTGGGCACGGACATCCCAACGGAACTTGATCTTGCGACGCTGGATCTCCTCGCAGAGCTGAAAGACGCGGTCGCGCCGGACGGTGAAGGTGTCGTCGTAGATGAAGGCCTCTCCGATCCCCAGATTGATGCACTCCTCCATCTCGTCGGCGACATGCTTGGCAGAGCGGTAGCGGAAGCCGGAGATCACGGGTGAATAGGGACGGTCGCAGAAGGTACACCGGTAGGGACAGCCGCGACTCGTGAACATCGTCGTGATCACGTCGTTCTTCCCGAGCAGGGAGGTGTATTTCCTGTAATCGACGAGGTGTCTGGCCGGAAAACCGAGGAGATCGAGATTCTGTGTGCTGGGAGAGATGCCGGTGTTGACGATCTTGCCGTTGCGCTTGAAGACGAGACCGGGGATCCGTTCGAGTTCGTCGTAGTTCGTCAAGTTTTCGAGAAGTTTGAGGAAGGTGATCTCCCCCTCCCCCTGACAGAGAAAATCGACGCCCGGTTGGTCGATCGTCTCTTCGGGGAAGATATGGACATGCGGACCGCCAAGGACCACGATCGCCTCGGGGTGGATCCGCTTGACGAGTTGGACCGTCTTCATCACATCGATGAGCGTGAAGGTCATCGCCGTGATACCGACCACGTCTCCCATCTTGCGGCGCAGGACCTCCTCGAATTCCTCGTAGCTCCACCCTTCCGGCTGGGCATCGACGACGGTCAACTCATGATCGCTGTGCTTTTCGAGGTAGCCGGCCAGGGAGAGGATCCCGAGTGGCGGATTGAACCCCCGGTGTTTCTCGACGATGGCTGGATTCTTTCCAATCAACTCGTGGAAGCGGGGAGGATTGATGAGCAGTACCTTCATCGGTGAAGCTCCTTGTCATGATGGATCGAGCCTACGCGCTCCCGATCCTGCGCGCAAGCCTCGTTTCTCTTCGCAAGGTCGGGAGGGCCCGAGGGAGAGGGGCGTTCTCCGAAGATGTCGCATCGGTGGCGGTGAAGAGATCGGGAAGAGGTGCGGGGACGCGCTGGGTGGCTTCCCCTCGCTTTGCGGGCCCATCTTCCCTTCGTTCGGGATCGAGCAAAAACGTTTCGGTTTTTCGCGGGCCTTCCCCCCCTCCTGAAGGCAGGAAACCCGTGTGGAATCGACCTGGGAATTGGATCGTGCGGGCGCAAAGACGCTCCCATATACGCTCAGGATACCAGAATTCTGCGGAGAAGGGAAATCGAGATTGTGTTCCCGCCAAGGAGAAGATAGAATGACGACGCGATCCGGGAAGACCCTTCCCCACGGCAAGGGGAAGGGAAAACCTCGACAGGGAGTAAGCCGATGAAACGGAAGGAACAGGAGAGGGCGATGCTCGAAATCGTGGTGGCGACCCGCAATCGAGGAAAAATTCAGGAAATCGAGGAGATCGTTGCCGGTTTCCCCCTGCGTCTTCGTTCTCTTCGCGAGTTTCCAGATCTTCCCCCCGTGGAGGAGAGTGCCTCGACCTTCGAGGGGAATGCGCTCCTCAAGGCCCGCGCCGTCTCCTCCCATACGGGTCTCCCCGCACTGGCCGACGATTCCGGCCTCTGCGTCGATGCCCTCCATGGAGCGCCTGGGGTGCATTCCGCGCGCTACGGCGGCCCCGATGCTTCCGACGAGATGCGGATCGCGAAGCTCCTGGCCGAACTCGATCCCCTTCCGCTCGAGGAACGGGGGGCGACCTTCGTGTGCGTGATGGCCCTCGTCTTTCCCGAGCGGGAACCCCTCATCGTGGAGGGACGATGCCGCGGGGTCATCCCCTTCGCCCCTTCAGGGAGCGGAGGCTTCGGTTACGATCCGATCTTCGTGCCCGAAGGCTTTTCCCGATCGTTCGCCGAATTGCCCGCGGGGGTGAAGAACCGGGTGAGTCACCGTGCCCGAGCGCTTGCCCTCTTGAAACGACGTCTTCCAGCTCACCTCCCGATTCGTCCTTGACCTCGTGCGCAGGCTCGTGGTAGATTCGGGCATTCGGCCGCACGGGTCGCAACCCACGTTTCATGGAGGCTCTCTGTCGTGAAACCGATCCTTTCGTTCGTTTCATCCCTCTTTCTCCTCCTTGCGTTCAACGGATGCGGAGGGGGCGAGACATCCACCCTTTCCACGGGGGGGACGGAGGGTGGGGGGGGGAGTTCCTCGGCACTTCCCGCAACCTTCTCCGAGGTTCAATCGAAGATCTTCGTCCCGAGTTGTGCCTTTTCCCAATGTCACGGCCAGGGAAGCCGTCAGGGGGGGCTCAACCTCGATCCAGCCGAGGGGGATGTCTATGCCGAAATCGTCGGTGTCCCGAGCACCGAGGTTCCGGACCTCAACCGCATCGAGCCCGGTTCGCCTCAGGAGAGTTACCTCTACCTCAAGCTCATCGATGACCCTGCGATCACGGGGGCCCTCATGCCCTTGACGGGCGGCCCTCTCGATGCCGATCGCCTCGAGTCGATCCGCTCATGGATCGAATCGGGCGCCCAGAACGATTGACCAAGGAGACTGCCATGCGTCCATTCCGCTGCTCGATCTTCATCCTCCTTGCCATCCTCCTTCTTGCCGGAAGCGTGGGGTGCAGCAGTGACACGAACTCCCTCGCAGGGCAGGAGACCGCCGAAACCACCGCGGAGAGCCAGGCGTATGAGGGCGAGGGGTATCCCCCCAATCCTCCGGAAGCGCCCTCTGCGGAAGAGGGAATGCGCCTGACCGCCACCTCCGTGGAGATCCTCCCCGGCCAGGACGTCAGCTACTGCACCTTCGTCAATCTCGGCAACAGCGAGGACATCTACATCCGCGGCTTCCTCCCCTGGCAGACCGTCGGGGGACATCACGCCACGCTCTTCATCGCGGACCGCCACTACGAAACGGGAGAGACGCTCGAGTGCGCCTTCGACGACAACAGCCGCGTCGGCCCCGACGCCCTCGTCATGCCGAACTGGCAGATCGTGGCCGGCTCCGTCTTCGACAAGGCGGACCTCTTCCCCGACGGCTACGGCTTCAAGATTCCGGCCAACGCCACGCTCGCCTTCAACTTCCACTACATCAATACGACGCAGGAGACGATCGACTCCCGCGACTTGATCGACCTCTACTACGCCCGTCCCGCCGATGGAGGGATTACGCTGATCGATTCGATGGCGGGGCTCAACACGCACTTCCGGATCGAACCGGGGGAATCGGGGGGCATCACTTCGGAATGCGCTCTCCAGCAGGAGATCTCGATCGTCTCCCTGACCGGCCACATGCACTCCGCCGGTGTCGTCACGAAGATCTGGAAGGTGGATGCCCAGGGGGAGGCGACACCGATCTTCGAGACGCGAGCCGTAGGGATCGATCCGAACCAGCAGCGGATCTACCCCGTCGATGCTCCCCTCGTGATCGGGGCGGGGGAGAAGATCCGATGGTCGTGCGAGTGGAACAACGAGCAGGGCGAATTCCCCCTCACCTGGCCGGGGGAGATGTGCGTCGTCTTCCTCCACTACTACGTCGGAACGGGGTATTACATCTGTGACGTCGGAGAGGACGGAACCGGTACCTTCGTCCCCTTCGACGAGATCTGAAGGATCCCGCCGAAATCCCTTCCCCTTTCCGATTCCCGACGTCTCCTGGCGGTATCGGGAGGGGGGGACCGTTCGAATCTTCTCGATCCGTTACGTCGAGGTGCGTCACGATGAATGGAAACCGATCCCTTCTCCGCCCCCATGCCCTTTGCCTCCTTCTCCTTCTCCCATTCGGGTGCGGCGGCGGCGATGAAACGAAGAGCATCCAGAGCGCGACGAGCGGAGGGGGGTCTGCCACTGCCACGACGGAGGTGCAGGGGGGAGAGACGGGGCGCACGAGCCAGACGGAGGCGACGACGCAGAGATCTCCCCAAGGGACGAGCACCGTTGGAGAGACCGGAGAGACGATCGGAACGGAGCGCGTCGATTGTAACGGCCAGACATGTGCCGAGAACGAGGAGTGCTGCGTGACCCAGGAGGGCGCCAGTCCGAAATATACCTGCGTGGCCAAGGGGACTTGCGAGGAGGCGTTCGATGGCGCAGTCGTCTGCCGCAACGACGGGATGTGCCCCACCCTCGACGAGTGCTGCTGCAAGATCCCGATCCTCAACGAGTGGCTCTGTCTCCCCTACAACGGCTGTTTCGGCCGCACGCCCTGCCGGGAGGACGCCGACTGTCTTCAGATCGACGAGGACTTCCTCCCGATGGTCTGTTGTCCCTCCGGGCGGTGCGACATCGAGGCGAACTGCCGCTTCCACGAGACGAATCCGCAGCCGGTCTGCGAAGACCGATCCCAGGCGGAGCAGGTATTTCCCTTCGGCCCGGGGGCGTTGAAGTTCTTCCCCCCCCTTCCCTTCAGTGGAGGGTGGGACCGCGCCCCTCGTCCTCGTCGTCCCTGATGACCCGGAAGTTCCGCATCTTCCGGCGATCCCTCGTCCGCTCCCAGGCGCTCTGGACGCGCCACCACAGCCTGCGCCAGGGACGGCCCCTCCCCTGTGTCAGGTAGAGCCACCCCACGAAGAAACCACCGAGATGCGTGATCACGCTCACCTGGTTGGCCGGACTCCAGAGCGCGAAGAGGACGTCGAGACCGATGAAGATGTAACAGGCATGCCGCATGCTGATCGGAAAGAGGAAGTAGAGGAGGATCTGCTGGTACGGGAAGAGGAGCGCCATCGCCATGATGAGTCCGCAGATCGCACCGGAGGCGCCGATCGTGGCATTTCCGATCCCGATTCCCATCAGGTTCAAATGCGGCAGGAAGAGCGACACGAGCGTCGTGCAAAGCCCAGCGCCGACCCCGCAGACGAGGTAGAAGCGCAGAAACCGCTTCCCCCCCCATGCCACCTCGAGCGGACGACCAAACCAGTAGAGCATCAACATGTTGAAGAGGAAGTGAAGGGGATCCCCGTGCAGGAAGAGGTAGGTGACCGGACGCCACAACTGAAGGTGGAAGACCGTCTCCGCCGGAATCAGAGCGAAGTAGCGGATCAAGGGAAAGGGGAGGAAGATCCGGCCGAAAGTCTGAAAGAGGAAGACCGCCGTATGGGCGATCAGGAGATTCTTGAGCATCGGCGGCAGGGAATCCATCAGGCCGCCGGAACGATAACCCTGAGAATACACGTTCGTTCTCCTCGATTTGCCGTTCGGCCGTCTCCCCGCTACGTGCGGTCTTTCTCCACCGGCCAAACGAATTCGTGAAGCGCGCGCAGCGTGGAGAGGAAGGTGATCTCCCCATGGTTGAGGAGGGAGAACGCCTTGACGCGCTGGAGTGCGCCGAGCAGCTTGCCGACGTCGTGGGAAAAGTTCGTTACGAGGAAGGAGACGGCTTCCTCGGGAAGGGTGATCCCTTCCGCCTCCATCGCCCGCTGGAGGATCGCAAGGAGGAGTTCCTCCTCAGGGGGGAGGATGTCGGCCTGCTCCGCATGGGCCAGGCACGTTTTGAGCGCCGGTGCAGAGAAGTGGGGATCCTCGGCCGGACGGTGTCCCGTGGCCACGACGTTGCCCCCGCGGGAGAGCACTTCGGCCGCCAGGATACCCAGCCGCTCCTGGACCGTGGCATTCCCCGCATCGAGATCATCGATGAAGAGATAGGCCCCTTCCGGCAAAGAGGGAGCCTGCGCCGTGGCGCTGCAGAGCAGAAGGAGGCGCGTCTCCTCGATCCCCCGGGCGATCAACGCATTGCCGGCCGCATGGAGCAGATGGGTCTTCCCCAGGCCATGATCGCTGTAGAGATAGATGAAGGAACCCTCCCGTTCGGGGTGATGGCAAAGGCTCGATACGCGGGCCCAGGCGAGTTCATTCGTCTTGCCGACGACGAAGTTGTCGAAGGTGAAGCGTGCCACGAACCGGCCCATCGTTTCCGCCATGCTCTCGGGCCTCTCTCCGCGCCGGAACTAGCGGCATGAATCGGTGGAGAGATCCCGGGTGCCGTATACCTTGAGTTCCTGGATGACGAACTGTGGTCCCGTTTCGGTGCACCCCTCCCCCTCCCCGGAATCTCCGGGAGAGACGAAGATGAGGGAGAGCCAACGGGCCTCTTTCCCTTCCCCATCGGTGACGAGGGAGATCGCATCGAGTCCTCCATCCCCGGTATTGGGGATGGCGTCGTCCGGGACCGAGGCGACGGTCTCCCAGGATGGATCCTCCCGCGCCGGGCAGGGAGGGGTCTCCTCGGTCGTCGTCAACACGGCGTAGTTCGTCCCGAAGCAGGGCTCTCCCCACGCGATATGCACCGCATGGAGTTCGACGAGGCGGCCGAAATTGATCCGGTACCAGCGCTCCCCACCCGGTGGGGTCGGACAACCGGGGATCTGGGTGTTCACCACGTTCGCGGCGCGGAACTCGGTCTGGTCGAGGCCATCGACGGCATTCTGGACGCAGACGAGGGGGTTGCCGTTCGCACAAGTCCGGTGGATCGTGTCCGAGGCCACCTCGGGGGTCGGGTCCGTGTTCGTCCGGATGTTGGCCAGGTTGACGGAGGCCTGGTGAACGGGTAGATCCGTCTCCCCAAAGAGGTTCCCCTTCGATGCCTTGATGACGAGGTTGACCGTCTTCAACGGCTCGATCGCCACATCCGTGCAGAAGATCCCCTGCGCATCCGTCTGCGTGGTTGCCCGAAGGTCGCTCCCGATCCGGATGAAGACGTCGGCGCCCGGAACCGGAACGCCCAGTTCGAGATCGGTCACGCTCCCGGAGACCTTGAGGGAGACCGCTTCGGTGAGGACGACCCCGGTTTCATCCACCGGTGGGGTGAACACCGAAATGTCGAGTGTATCCTGAAAGGAAGGCTGCGTCGTCTCCGAACTCCCCGTCTCCTCCCCTTCGACGGCCGTCGCCGCGAGAGGGGGGCGGCACGCCGAGCCCACGATCAGGAGCAACGTCCCCAAGAGGAGCGGAAGAAGCCGGCGACGATCCATCGAGATCCTCCCACCTGAGATGCCCCGCTCCGATCCCGGCTTCCCGTCACCCGCCGAGACCCGACGCAAGGGAACCCAAACCTGCAAAAATTCTAACACATTTCCCGGGAAACGCCAAACGCCACGCAATGAGGCGACCTTGAAGCACACGACAGGCTTCCTCCCTGTCGAAGAGGGAAAAGACGAGAGGACTCAGGGGAGGGGCAGGAGACCGAAGGGAAACGAATCGGGAAGTGCGATCCCCTCACCCTCGAGTTTCGGTTCGATTCCCGAAGGGAGGGCATCGGTGCGGAGAGTTTCGACGAACCGCTCCATCTCCTCATGGTGGCGAATGCTGAAGTAGCGCTTCGGACCGTAGGGAGGGGATTCCATCGTCAGGCAAAGATCGAAGGGCTTCGGTGCATCGCACGCCTCCTCGATCGTGTAGGCCGTCTCCATCCGCTTCTTCGAGGCGGGGAAGAGGAAACGGATCCGCTCCTTGTCATGGAGGAAGAAGAAGGTCTCGAATTCCCCCGTGAACAAGGTACGGTGCTGGTATACACCGGCCCGTTTCGCCGTCCAGACCCACAGATGAAATTTCTCGTTGGGACCGGAGGGCCTCCGGTCGAACCAGGGGCGCTCGAGGAGGAGCTTCTCCGGCTCCAAGGGGGGGGGCTTGCAGTATCTCACCACCCCGATCCAGAGGAGGAGGAATGCGAGCGCCGCCAGGAGTGGATATTTCCGGATGAACTTCGCCATCGCCTCGTTTCCTTACCGTACTACCGGACGAAGATCGTGCCGGCCCACCAGGGATACCATCCCTCGTACTGCGGTCCTGCCTCGCCCCAGCCGATCCGGAAGGCGGAACTCGTCCCGGTGACTTCGAAGATCTCTCCATCGGCGGGCCAGGGGAGTTCGGCAGAGGCGTTGTCGAAGCGGCTCGTCAGCTCGCGGGCAAAGGAGGCCACAGGGCCCTCGGCCTCTGCCGCGCCGAAGGAGATGTCCCCCACGCCCCCTTCGAGATAGGCCTTCGACCAGAGCGTCTGCTGGAAGGTGTCGGGGTAGATGTCGGAGGTGTTCCCCCCTCCGGCGGCGTTGGCCTTCGCCTTGTAGCCCGAGAGGTAGAAGGCATCGAAACCGGCGGGGAAGGGGATCGTGTAGTGGTAGGTGTGGTTATCCGAGGTGTCCCGCGTGTAGGGACGATGATTGTCATCGATCCCCGCGGTGCTCGCGGAATCGACCGCCACCATCTCCGCGCCCAGCGTGAGCCGCGCGATCGCGAGGGTGATCTGCGTCCACCCCCCGCCGTCGGTCGTCATGTCGCAGAAGGCCTCGAAGGGCGCGATCTCCCCGTCGGGTCCATCCGGATCGATGAGGTAGTTGCCGTCGTCGAACGTCATCCCCTCGTTGGCCAGAAGGTCCTTGCAGGCCCGATTGCGGATCTCGACGCCGAAATTGGCGGTCCCTTCGGTCAGATCCTCCTCGCTCGTCCCCACGGAGACGGTGAAGACGTGGTCTCCGGCCGGAAGGTTGCACGCCGTGAAGGAGACCCCCTCAGAAGTCGCGGAAAAGTTGGAGATCGTCACCGATTGCTCCCCGAGATCCACCGTTCCGTCGGAAGAGATCGCCACATCGTCGATCGTGACGGAAAGGGTGAGGAAGAGTTCCTCGGTCACGTTCTCGAGCGTCGCCTCGAATGCGGCGGGACACGACCCGATCACACTCCCCTCCTCCGGTGCGACGATCGTGATCACCGGCGCCACCGGGTTGCACGCCGGCGCCCCCAGGAAGACCGGGACCAGCACGAGGGCGAGCACCAGCACGAAATTCTTCCAATATCGCATCGTCATCCTCCGTTCGATTACCGGCCCTCTCCCTCTCTTCCCCACAGGGACAGGGCCACCCGTAAGATGTCACACGGCCAAGAAGCCGACTCATCTTACCAGATTCGCCATGGAAATGCTAGTCGGTTTCCCGCGCGCTCAGGATCGATCCATGAAAACCGTCAGCAACTTTTTCGCACTTCACCGGCTTGCGCCTCATTTTTTTCCTTGTCATTTCCCTCGAGATCGGTTAACCTGTTACTCGGTTTGTCCATATCCGTCGTCTCGATGGGTGTGCTTCGAGGATCTTTCCCATCCCGCTGCAAGTGGATGGAATCGTGCGAGGGATGGAAAGGAAAGGGGGAGCGTGATGTCGCAGAATCAGGCCGAAGGAAATCTCGACACGGGATTGGAGACCGATCGGGAGTCGTATCACGAGACGGCACGGAAACTCGATCGGATCTCGGATCTGTGTGGGATCGGAGCGTTTGCCTCGCCGGTCCGGGAGGCTTTCGAGATCTTCTATCCTCCGGAGGTTTTACAGGGGCGCCAGGAGATGGTCTCCGCAAAGGGGAAGGGGATCCTCTCCTTTCTGAGTCGTTTCCAATCCTACCTGCGTTGTGACCTCGAGGCGCTTACCATCGAACGATCGAAGCGGCCGGAACGCGCGGTTCGCTGGTTGGCGTTCCATCACGCCCTGGAGCGGGAAGTCCTTCTCGGGTCTCCACTGGAGGCCGATCTGGAGGAGACGACCGAGCGGCTCTTGACCTTCGGCATCGCGTGGCTTCTGACGGAACGCAACGTCCTGAGTTTCTTTCATCACGAGCCTGGGACCGTGGTGGCGCCGCAGGGATCGACCTCTTC
>CAZTSL010000013.1:24150-26147 GCA_964616915.1 uncultured bacterium | reverse complement strand
GTTTCTTTCATCACGAGCCTGGGACCGTGGTGGCGCCGCAGGGATCGACCTCTTCGCTGGTGCTCTTCAACTTCGTCCCGCTCGATGTCTTCGTCAACCGGAACCATGTGGCCACGGTCCCTCCCTTCTCGATCGTAGGGGAGAGTGGCATCTTCGGGATGCCACGTTCCGCCGAACTGAGGATCCCCAGGGATGAAATCCTCGGTGACCTTCCTTCGATCGCAACGTTGAACACGCAACAACTCAAGGACTTCATGCCAAGGCTCTACGAGATCTTCCGGATCGAGATCTTCATCGCCTTCCTGGAAAAACTCCACAAGTCCAACGCCCGGAAGTGGCAGATCCTTGAAGCCCTCCAGGAACGAGAAGACCTCCAGAGCAGGAAACCTTCGAAGGGGCCGCGCAGGGTGGGTACGGATCCACTCGATACGCTCTGGCACAGCCCGCTCTTCTCCGGTGTGGTCTCCCGGGAGATCCTCGACCGCCTCTGGAAAATCGTCCAGAAGATCGCGCGTGTGGAGACCTTCCGGAAGGGGGAGGAAATCCTTCCGGCCCATGCCGTCCCCGATCGGATCTTTGCCGTCCACAAAGGAGCGGTACGCCTGGTTGGACCCGCTGGAGAACACCTCGACGAGATCGTGGCCGGAGAGATCTCCGGGGAGGAGTTCATCGCCGGCACCCCCTCCCAAACGGCCTGGGTCAGCGATTCCGACGATCTCGTCATCTGCTCCATCTACAAACGAGACCTCCTCGACTCACCGGTAAAGACCCTCTTCTTCCGGAACTGTTTCCGGATCCTTCAGGAAAAGATCAAAGCGAACGACCGCTTCATCATTCAAAACGAGAAACGGCTCTACGGCCTCTCCCCCGAGCGAACGCCCTCCAGACCGACAGATCCCTCGCCTTCGAAAACCTCGACCACGCCTTCCTCCCAGCCACGAGAGGCCGATCGGAGTGCCCCCCCTCAGCCCGCGCCCATTCCATCTCCACCTGTCGGCACGCAATTCCGCGATGCCCGCCTCGCCCGCTCCGAAGGAACAGAAAGCGCTTTCCCCACCTTCCGGCGCTTCCGGGATGCCATCTCCGAGTCCCTCTCCCACTGGCTCGGCCGCTCCGTCGAAGAAAAACAAGACCGGGAACTCCACGAAATTCTCGACCAACTGGAGGGAAAAGAAAGCTGAGCCGGCTCCGGCTTTCCCCCCCTGAACCCGCTGGACGCATCCCACGATCCTCGCTTCTCAGCCCTCGGGCCAAATCGATCCATGATCGGTCGAGCGACCCGACTCAACCCCAAGAACGACGGTGTGGTGCGCGACATCTCGGTATACAGAGCGTGCGAGCAAAGTCCTTTTCTTCTCTGGAGGAGCCGGTTTCAAACCCGCTTCTACTTTGCCACGATACGGCTTCCGAACCCTCACGCCGAGGACGTGGGCCCGCGTTCGAGGGCGCTTTGACTTTCCGGCGAGGGGGTGCTAGCATTTCTCCCGCTCCGTTTCACCGCCACCGCTCTCCGCTGGTTTCCACGCCATGCGGCGTGCTGAAAGCGAGTCCTCGATAACGGAGGCATTCGAGGTATCGTCGAACCCACAGTGTCTCTCGAAGAAATGGCCGTGACATCGATTGCCCAACAGCCCCGGCTCCTCTTTCTCACCCGCTCGCTCCCCCTGCCCGATCAGGGGAGTGGGACCCACCGGTATATCCTTGGGATCCTGGAGGCCATGGAGCGGATCGGCTGTCGGATCGATCTGCTCGTCATCGACCCCTACTTCGAGCGGGGGCTTCCCTGGCGTTTCGTTCACCCCGACGTTTCCCGGCTTGCCACGGTGGTGATCCGGGACCATCGACGGATCGGCAATTTCTACTTCAATGCCCATGCGTTTCGGGAGTGGCTCCTGCTGCCCCTGCGCCTTCTCTACCTTGCCCTCCCCGACCGGGTCAGGCGTTTCGTGCGCAACCGTACCGTTGCGATTCGCCGGGGCGTCACCGAGCGGATGAAA
>CAZTSL010000013.1:22512-24050 GCA_964616915.1 uncultured bacterium | reverse complement strand
GGAAGGGGAGGGGGCACTCCTGCGCAAGGCGAGGCTCCTCATTGCGATCCAGAAGGAAGACGCAGCGGCGTTCGAGCGGCTCTCTCCCATGAGCGACGTCATCGAGGCGCCCGTCGCCTTTCCACTGTACCATCATCCGGAACCTCCAACCCCAGGGCGCTGCCTCTTCGTGGGCTCCGCGACGAACCACAACATCTATGGGATTCGATGGTTCATCTCTGAGGTATGGCCCACGATCCGACGGCGTCACCCTGCGAGCACGCTTCACGTCTGTGGTTCCGTCTGCCGGGAGATCGAAGAGGGGGGGGAGGGGATCGTTCTGCGTGGTCTCGTCGAGGATCTCGATCGGGAGTACGCAGAGGCCGAGGTCTGCGTCATCCCCCTCCTGGCGGGAAGCGGCCTCAAGATCAAACTGGGGGAAGCGCTGGCCCATGGTCGCGCCTGCGTCTCCACGAGCATCGGTCTCCAAGGGTTCGAGGAACTGGCCGGTGAGGTGGTCTTGTGCGCCGACACCCCCGCCCCCTTCGCCGAAGGGGTCTCAGCGATCCTCGCTTCTCCCGAGAAACGGATGGAACTCGAAGCGCGGGCACACGCCTTCGTGGCAGCGCATCTCGTCCCATCGGCGGCATACCGTCCCCTCGAGACGTACCTGGACCGTTACCTCGACACCCGGCATGAGGAAGGAGGCACTCGGCAGGCGAAGGCGCCGGCATGACTCCGAACGCACTCCCCCTCAAACGAAGCAGGGCTCCCACGGCATGCGGATCCTCAACGTGCACAATCACCAGCGGATGGTCGGCGGCGCGGAGCGCGCCTCCCTCGAACTCCAGAAGATCCTGCGGGCGGCGGGGCACGAGGTGATCCCCTTCGCCCTCGCACACCCCGACAACGATCCTTCCCCCTACCCAGAGTTTTTCGTCACCGACCCCCGTGAGGGTGAGGAGGACTTCTCCCCCTTCGAGAAGCTTCGGGCGTCCGCACGGATCGTCTACAACCGGGAGGCACGCCGGAAGTTCGGAGCGCTTCTGCGCGCCACCGAGCCCGATCTGATCCAACTCCATATCCTCTACGACCGCCTGACCGCTTCGGTCCTCCATGAGATCGTGGGGGGGGAGACCCCCGTGGTGATGACCGTCCATGATTACCATCTCCTCTGTCCGCGACATATCCTCTTCATGCATGGGGAGCCGTGCGAGCGATGTGCCGGAGGACGGTTCCATCATGCGATCTCGAACCGCTGCGTGCGGGACTCCTATCTCGTGAGCACGCTGCGTGCGTTCGTGTCCTATACGTGGAAGTGGAGCAGGATCTTCGAGCGGGCGGTCGATATCTTCGTGGCACCGAGTCGGTTCATGCGGGACAAACTGGTGGAGCACGGTTTCGATGCCCGGCGCATCGTCCACCTCCCCTACCTCTTCGCGCTGCCGCCGGAGGAGGCGTTGCCGGAGCCCGTCGCGGGAGCGTATGCCCTCTATTTCGGCAGACTCGTTGCCTCCAAGGGAATCGAGACCTTGATCGAGGCCTGGAAGGGACTCCCG
>CAZTSL010000013.1:0-22412 GCA_964616915.1 uncultured bacterium | reverse complement strand
ACTCGTTGCCTCCAAGGGAATCGAGACCTTGATCGAGGCCTGGAAGGGACTCCCGGCCACCTTCCCGATCCCCCTCAAGATCGCAGGGACGGGGCCGATGGAAGCAGGGCTCCGGGAATGGATCGCCCGGGCGGGGATCACGCAGATCGAATGCCTCGGTCACCTCACGGGAAAGGAACTCGAAAGGGTCGTAGAGGGATGCCGTTTCGTCGTCTATCCCTCCGAATGGTATGAGAACTTTCCCCTCGTGACCTACGAGACCTACCTCGCCGGAAAGCCGATCCTCGTCTCCGACCGGGGCGGCATGCCCGAGATGGTCGATCCGGGAAGCACCGGTCTGATCTTCCGGGCTGGAGACCGCGACGATCTGCGGCAAAAAATCCTCACGCTCGGATCCCTCGACGACGCTGCGGTCGTGGAGATGGGAAGGAATGCCCGGATGAAACTGATCGAGGAGTACCATCCCGACCGGTTGTATCCCCGTCTGATGGCGATCTACGAACAGGCGGGAGAAGTCCGGAAAACTCGGAAGCGATGACCGTACATACGGATCGTGCGTCTTGCAGTGAAAGCGCCTTCTCCCTCCTCTCCTCTCACGCCTCACACCTCACGCCTCGCCTCTCCCCTCCCTCCCTCCGCCCCACCTCCCTGCCGCGCCGGCGCAATCCGGTGAAGTGCGAAAAAGTTCCTGGTGGCCCAAGGATCGACAAGCCAGATCGTGGTCGGGATTTTTTGAAATGAACCCCTTCCCTGCGTCTTCGAAGAACGTGATTCCGGAAGATCGACGCGATGCATCGCTCCCTTGCAAAACCAGCGCAGGAGACCCTTGCCCGCTCGAGTCTCGCTGAAGCCATGGACGCCAGATCCGCTTGCCCCCAGGCGCGCACGGCTCCTTCGAGAGGCGGCCCCGGTCATCCTGCACGAAGCCGCGACAAGGAGCTGAACGATGAAGAGCGCAGGGATGAAACCCTTTCCCGGTAGGGATGCGTGTGTATCGGCATCACAGGGGACGCTACGTTCCTTCCTCGAGGAGTACGGCTCCCCCCTCCTCCTCTCCCTCTTCCTCATCCTTTCCTTCAGCAGTGGTGGATGGAGAAGTGGCCTGGAGGACCTCGAACCAGCCACCTCTCTCCTCGAAAACTGGCGAGAGATCGCCGGAATGCCCTACTCGATCGGGGTACCCCTCTTTTGGCTTCCCTGGTATCTCGCAGGAAAACACCTGACCTCCTTCCTGCCGCTGAATGCGTGGCTCATGCTCCCCTTGGCCTCCCTCTTCTACGGGATCACCGGTTTGCTGATCATGTGGAACTTTCTGCGTGGGGAGTATGGGAAGAGGATCGCCACGATTGCGGTATGGGGGGTGCTTCTGGGCACCCGGCTTCCCCATTACATCGCGGAACGAGGGGCGTTCCCGCAGGCGGTCGATCTCTTCGTCCTCTCCCTCTTCATCGTCTTCTGGCTCCGTATTCGTGGCTCGGAGGCTACAAGGAGCCGATGGTTCTTCCTTGGGTGGCTCGGCGGAATCGTAGGGATGGTGCAGACGCGAGACCTCCTCTTTGCGCTCGTGCCCCTGTTCGATATGGGGCTTTTCGCCAGGCTCTCCTGGAGGGAGAAGCGACGGAACTTCTTCACCTATGGCAGCGGCCTCTTCTTCGGTTTCCTTCCACAGGCGATCACGTTCCGCATCCTCTCCGGCCAGTGGTTCCATCCAGGAGAACTCGCTCTCTTCCAGAGTCATCCCGTAGTGTGGGACGCGTTTCTTGGCCCCCACGGGGTCTTCCTCTCCGCCCCGATCGTTCTCCTCGCGCTCGTAGGGGGATTCCTCCTGCTGGTGCGCCTCCGTCGGGTCGGCTTCCTTTTGCTCCTGCCCCTCTTCCTCGAACTCCTCTTTCTGCCCTTCAGCCTCTTGTGGTGGGAGGGGGAGCGTTTCCTCCTCAACGGAGCACCCCTCTACATGATCTGGATCGCTGAGTTCCTCTACCGCTTGGGCTGGCGCAAGGGAACGTTCCTCACCGGTCTTCTTTCCCTGATCGGTTTCATCCATTGCTTCGACTGGGGGCACGCCGGCATGAGCGAAATCGTTTTCGTCGGTTACGCCGACTTCCTCGAGACCTTTCGGGAACGGCTCGCGCATCTGCCGGCGGACCTCGTCGAGCGTTTCCTCCCCTCCCCCTTCGATCATGGAAACGTCCTTCTGACCACCACACTCCTCCTGGTGCTCCTCCACCTCTTCGACCGTCTGATCCGGTCGTGGCAACGAGATGGGCTGCCATCCTCGCTCCTGCACCTCAACGAGAAGTGGTCCAGAAGACTTCCACGCTTCCTCCCCTGTGTTCTTCTCCTTCTCCTCGTGAGCGAGGTCTCTCTACGGGCCTATGTATGGTACGAGAGAAGGGAGGCGGACAGGAGCCCAAACTACGTCTGTGCGATGGTCTATTCGGAGGAGACGGGATTGGGCCCCCGCAGGATCTACACCGGCACCTACGGAAAAATCGACGCCTTCCTGCAAGAAAGACGGAGGAAAAAAATCGAGTACTACGAAAAGATCGTCCATCGTCTCTATGCCTTTCAACGACGATACTTCGTCCACGACCTCGAGACCTTCGATGCGCACTCCACGAAATTGTTCGAACTCACTCCGCGGGACGCCAAGATCTTCTGCGAACGAGGAGACGAATTCGCAAGGAGGAATGCCTTCGACAAAGCCGTCACCGACTGGCAGCAGGTTCTTCGGATCAAACCCCTCCACGCAGGGGCGCGCAAGGCTCTGATCTCCTTCTATCTCTCGACCGGTGAGAAGGCAGAGGCGAACCGATACAATACCTACGAGGACGTGCCCTCCTGGGTAAGATTGAACTTCGGCTCCCGACTGGGAGAAGAAACGTACATGTTCGACGATGCGCAACTCGCCCGACTCCGCCCTTCCCTGTGTCAGGGACCAGATCCGAGACGCCACGACCCGATCGTTGAAGGACAACCAAGATTCCAATTACAATCCTATGAGTGAAGCACAAGCGTCTCGATCTGGTCAGGGATTCCGAAAGAAGATGCGCCGGGGCAGAACCAGGGAATCCTCGTTTGGGGGAAGGATCGAGGCTGATCGTGCGGTCATCGGCAACGCCATCGGGAAACCCCGCGGGGGGGGGGAGAAGGACCCATGGTGATCTCCGAACAGTGTGCCTCGATCTACGAGAAGAGCCAGGCCTGCGTCAGCCGAACCTCGGTCCCCGAACCAAGGAGGGGCGGCCATGCTACCCCATTGGGAGGGCCCATTGGGAAGGAAACGATCGAGGTCCCCATCGAGGTCTCCGATCGCAACGGCGTGCAACCATGACGATCCGCTGAGGTCGTCCGCACGAGAGGTCGAATCATGGCTTCGGTGAGGATCACACGAAGGCTCATCTCCCCGCGGAAAACCAGGTCCCGCCATACGATCATCGCGGCAACGGGTTACCTGTTCCTCACGCTGCTGGCGACCTGGCCGGTGGCCGCGCGCCTCGATCGCCTCAACCTCGCGTTCCCTTCGAGTTCCCCCTTCGACAAGCTCATCTACCTCTGGAACTTCGATGCGATGCGGCGGGCGATCGATACGGGACGCTCCCCCTTCGTGACGGATGCCCTCTTCTATCCGGAAGAGAAATCCCTCGCCCTCTACACCCCCACGTGGGTCTACGCCCTCCTCTCCGTGCCGATCGAACGGTGCTTCCCGGGGGTTCGGGGGCTCTGTATCGCCTTTCACCTCTTCTTCCTCACCTCCTTCGTCCTCACCGCGCTCGGAACCTTTCTTCTTGCCCGTGCGCTCGGGATTCCGGATCGGGGCGCCTTCCTTTCGGGGGTGCTGTTCGCCTTCTGTGCCACCCGGATGACGAACCTCCCCCGGCTCAATATCCTCTCCACCGAGGCGATCCCCTTCGTCCTCCTCGGTCTCCACGGAATTTTCCGGAAGGGATCGTGGACGTGGAGCGTGATCACGCCGCTCGTGGGGGCACTCCTCGTCTATAACAGTCCCACCCATGCCACGGGGCTCCTGCTGGCGATCCTCTGTTTCGTCCCTCAACTGGCGGTGGGAAGGAAGGATGGATGGCCCTGGCGGCTCTTCGTGGCAGGAGTGATCGGTGTTCTCGCCATCCTCCCCCTCCTCCCCCCCCTCCAGGCGGCCCAGGACGCAGCGGGAGGACGAGGCGTCTACACCGCGGCCGAACTCGCCCCCTACAGTCTCGATCTCCTGGCCCCCTTCTGGCCGAACGAGAACGATCTCCTCCTCGGATTCCTCCCCCATCTTCGGCCGGTGAACTTTCTCGAAGGAGGGTTCAGCTTCTTTCTCGGCCTTCCGTTCGCCCTCCTCCTGGCCCTCTCCCCCCGGCGTCCCATTCCCGCCAGCCGGATGCTCTGGGGGATGGCGATCTGCTTCACCCTCCTGGCGATGGGGCCGTGGCTGAAGATCGGAGAGCGTGTAACCGGAATCCCCCTCCCCTACCTCCCCCTTTCGGCGATCTTCCCCCCCCTTCGGGTGACGCGCACCCCGGCGCGTTTCTTCCTCTTCGCCGAACTGGCCCTCTCCCTTCTCGGGGGAATAGGGGGCGCATACCTCCTCGATCACATCGAGCGCCTCCCCCGGAAAGGCGCGCTATCCCGGAGGATCGCCCCTGTTTCGCTCCTCTTCGGGGTTCTCGTCACCCTCCTCCTCCTCGACCGGCTCGAACGCTATCCCCTCCTCAGGGCCGAACGATTCGAACCGAAGATCCCCCCCCTCTACGAGAAGATCGGGAGGGACTCGCGGCGCTATGCGATCCTCGATCTCCCCTTCGACACCCACCACACACGTCGGTTTGCCATGTTCTACCAGACCGTGCACGGGAAACCGATCCTCTTTGCCGATTACGTCCGAACCCCCCGCACGAACCTCCGTCACTTCCGCTCGATCCCCCTCTTCACCCTCCTGACCGACCCCCGCATCGATGCGAACCGACTCCGCGCGCGTCTCGCCACGCTCGATCTCTCCAGAGAGCGGGAACGTCTCGCACGACGGGGAATCGGCCTCATCGTGCTCCACGCCGATCTCTTCCGGGCCCTCTACGGCACGACGGAAAGCGAGGCGAAGCGCTACGCCGAACGGGCAAGGGTGATCCGGGAGACCCTCTCCGCCGCGTGGGGAGCGTGCACCCCCCTCTCCTTCGGCTTCTATGAGGGGTGCGTCTTCTTCGTCGATCCTGATCTCGCCCCCTCCCGATCCCCTGCAGAGGAAGGATCGAGCGCCTCTCCCCCATCCGGCGACGGCGAGGCGGAAGGAGAAGCGCCCCTCACCCATTCCGCCCGATCGATGGCATAGAAGACGCACACCTCCTCCCTCGACCATTTCGGCACGAAACGCCGGCATTCTCCCTCCCGGCGCATCCCGATCTTCTCCATCACCCGCCCCGATGCCCGATTCCAGAGGAAATGGCAGGCTTCGACGCGAAGGAGTCCCTGCGTCGCAAAGGCATAGCGCACGATCGCGGCCGCAGCCTCGGTAGCATACCCCCGGTTCCAGAAGGGTCTGCCGATCCAATAGCCCAGTTTCCCCACATCGGATCGCCCCTCGTCCATCACGAGGCTGATCGCCCCGATCACGTCCCCCTGTCGCAGACAGATCGCCAGCGTGACCTCCCGCCCCTCGGCGAATCGGCTCCGATGCATGGCGATCCACGCCTCGGCCACCCCCGCTTCGTAGGGATGGGGTCACGGCAACCGCCGGTGCGAGAGCGCAGGAAGCTCCCTTCGCACCCGTTCGAGGTCGTCGAAGTCGATCTCCACGCAGAGCGTGGTCTCCCGGTCCGGAGCGCACGCGATCACGGTTCCCCACGGATCGACGACCATGCTTCGGCCATAGGAGATCCGCTTGCGCCCATGCCGGCCGAACTGCGCAGGCGCCACCACGTAGGCCTGATTCTCGATCGCACGCGCGCGCAGCAACACCTCCCAGTGATCCTTCCCCGTCTCCATCATGAAGGCGGCCGGCACGAAGAAGACCCGAGCGCCCCGCCGAACGAGTTCCCGGTAGAGTTCGGGGAAACGCAGATCGTAGCAGATCGAGAGCCCCACAGGACCGATCGGCGTCGCAACGCAGACCGGCTCCCCCCCCGGCTCGACCCCCGCCGACTCCTCGTAATGTACCCGATCGCCGATCGCCACGTCGAAGAGATGGATCTTGTCGTAGCGCGCAAGGATCCCCCCATCGGGGCCGATGAGGAGGCTCGTGTTCGTGACCTTCCCCGGCCGGTCGCTCCGGAAGGGGAGGGAGCCCCCCACGATGTGGACCCGATGACGCCGCGCAAACCCCTGGAGGAACGCCACCCCGGCACCCTCGGGGTAGGGCGCGGCAATCCCCCAGGCCTCCGTCTCTTCCCCGAGAAAGGAGAAGTTCTCCGGAAGCGCGAGCCACGTCGCGCCCCTTTGCACCCCCGCCTCCATCCTCTCTTCCGCCTTGGCCAGGTTTTCGGCGACATCCCGGCCCGAGTTCATCTGGATGAGCGCAATCCGAACCACCATCAGTACTTCTTCCTATGCACCCGGATGTCGCCATGCTCGAGTTTCTCCTGGAATTCATCGAGAATCTCGGCAATCTCACGGTTCTGCTTCCTGGTCATGTCCTCCCCGAGCCACTTCTCGAGACTCTTGGAAATCCGTGAAGTAAACCGCCGGAAGGAGACCCCTTCCCCCTCGGGAGCGGCTCTCTCCACCCTCTCCGGCTTCTTCCGAAGAGGAGGGGACACCCTTTTCTCGTCTCCGGAGAAGAGATGACCCGTATCGATCGCAAAAGGGGAGTCGGCAGAGGGGGCGGGGGGGGCGGAATGTCCCTTGCGTATCTGGGTCTGGGAGCGCTGCCATTGCACCTCCATCTTCTCCCGGAACTCCACGATGTCGATATCGCTGGCAATGAGCTTCTCCTGAAGGATCCGGAAACAGTTCGTGAAGAAGAGCGAGCGCACCGGGGAGGCGAGGAGATCCTTCTCGTAGATCGCACAGATCGTGACCTCCTCCGATTCCGCGACGACCGCAGCGATCGTGGGCGTCCCCGTGATGATCGATTCGCCGATCACATGCCCCGGTCCCAGACGCACGAAGCACTCCCCCCGCTCCCCCCGCACGCTCACCTCCCCCGCATGGACGACGAAGATCTTCTCCGGATCCACATGGATCGGGATGAGCGTCTCCCCGCGGCGGTACCGCTCCACGACCGTGATCCCTTCGATCGCCCGGCGGCATCGTTCGATTTCCTCGGGATCGGAGAGGACCGAGAAGATCGGACTGTTCCACAATGTCTCCACGGGGTCGAAGGAGACCTGCGTCGTGGAACGGAGCAACTTCGGAGGTTCGGGAGTGATTCCCCGCCGCTTCCACTCGAGCGTCTCGAGCTGGCGCCGCTGGTTGGCCTGCTGCAACTTCTCCAGGAAGGCGATGAAGACTTCGAGACGAAACGCCTCGTAGAGCGTCGGCATCTTCTCCTGCAGCCGGTCGCAGTGGAGGAGGGCCACGCACGGGTCCTCATGCGACGCTTTCGTCACCGGAACCTTGAGCGCAGCGGTGCGGGGCACCCCAAAGAATCCCCCCTCGCCCGCCACCGACCCCGGTGCCACGCAAGAGACCCGACTGCCGTTGAAGACCACGTCCAGGGGGACGAAGTTGAAGATCACCTTCGGCGAAACGGTCCCCTGCACGGCCACCGTCGCTTTCGGGGGCAGCGCCTTGAAGGAGAGGATTTCCGTCTCGTGCAACACCCACCCCACACCGAAGGTGAGCAACGCTTCGCCGATCTCCCGGAAACTCCTCCCCGGCTGGACGAGAAAGCGCCGTTCCAAGAAATGCCGGACCGCCAGCCGGGATACTCCCCTCCCACTCCCCCCGCTGAGGACCGGAACGAGCGACCGCCGATCGAGCCGAAGAAAGCGCAAGAAGGCATCGAAGAAGCCCAGAAAGCGCTCCGGGTCGTTTCCGCCCAGTGCAGCGACACCCTCGGAGATCTCTTTGGGATAGAAGGCCTCGATCACATGGGAGATCGGCCCCGCAAAGGCGTGGATTCCGCACATCTCCTCCAGACGGCCGAGGAGCCGCATCGTCTCGCCGTAGATTTCCTTCCGATCCTTCCCGTTCTCTCTCATCACGGCCTCCTGTGGCAACCCCTCGGCCGCTCCCCTTCGCTTCCTCGATCCCAGTCTACACGAAAGGAACGCATTTGGCCAGTTGCCTTCCTGACGTGATTCGAGTACGATCGTTGGGACAAAAGCCAGCCAACACGCGAAAAGAGGGGAAAATCTTGAAGGAAGAAGGGAAAAGACGCAGCGACCTCTCGACGCTCATCCTCGTGGCGTTCATCGCGATCGTACTCTGGCAGACGAGGTTCTCAGGCCCGCAGAAGCCCGATATCGAAGGAGAAAAGGCCGCCGATTTCTCGATCCCCGCACTTTCGGGAGGAAAACTCTCCCTTGCCGATTTCCAGGGGAAATACGTCGTCCTCTCCTTCTGGGCGAGCTGGTGCGGCCCCTGCCGGCGGGAGTTGCCCGCCCTCGAGGCCTTCCACCGGAAACTCGCTGAGAGTGGCCACAGCGAGATCGCACTCCTCGGAATCAATGCGGGAGAAGCCCGTGAACAGGTCCGCGACTTCGTCCGGGAAAAGGGACTCACCTTTCCCGTGGGACTCGACGCGGATCACTCCGTTGCCCAGGCGTACCGCGTCGCCGGCCTCCCCCAGACCGTCCTCATCGGCCCCGACGGCACGATCCGCGCCGTCTTCCTCGGATACCACGCACGCCTCGCCCACAAGATCGAAGCCCGGATCGAAGCGGAACGAAAAGAAGGATGAGTCACGGCCTTCTCGAAGATGGCCTCGGGGTCTTTCCCCTCGAAGATCGAAGCGGAACGAAGAGAAGGCTGTGTCACGGCAGGTCAGTTGTTCGGTGCACCATCGAGGATCCACGTCTCGATGTTCATGATATCCTCTTCCGACAGCGCTTGCCCATTGAGGGGCATCTGGGCCGTCCCCTCTCCCCCAGGCACGTTGACGTAGTCACCCGTCACTTTGAGATAGAGGTAACTCTCCTCCGGGAAGTTCGGCTCGATCCGGTTGAGCGCGGTCTCCGTACTCGGCACGTTGACGATCTCGTCGTACGATTCCCCCGCCTCGAGACTGAGCCCCGCCGCCTGCGTGAAGGAATCGTGACACCCCCCGAAGGCGCAGTTCCGGTTGAAGATCGGCTGGATCGTCTTGCTGTAGGTCACTTCCCCCCCGCCAGTACAACTCGAAGGACCCGAAAGGAAAAAGATCGTTCCAGCCACGAGACACCAGAGCATCGCATCGAATCTCTTCATCGTTCGTCTCTCCCGAATCTTCACGTCGATCGGCCGCCGAAAGGAGCCCTGTCCCCACATCGTCGGCCTGGATACGTGGAAGAAGGATACGAAGCAGAGCAAAAATGTCAAGGCACCGGATGCTCCTTCCGGAAGGGATCGTGCGGGACGAGGGGAAGGGAGCCGCGGAGCGCCTCTACCTCTGAGGAATGAGCACTGAGTGGGAAGGGCGGAAGACTGGATGGCTGGAAACGAGGGGACACGAACTCAGCGGGTGCCCGCGGTATCGATCGAAACAGGTTTCGCGTAGACCGGCGCCTTCTCCGGAGCAGCAGGGGAACGCAGGGGCGCGCCGCTGCGGAGCCGATCGGCCAGGCGCGCGAGTTCCGCTTCGATCCGGGCCGCCTTGCGCTTGCGCTCGATCAGCGATTCGCGGTAGCGTTGCAGGAAGTAGTGGATCGTCTCGATCCGGATCTTGATCGATCCGGTGGGCTTGTTCTCGTCGATGTCCTTGAAGCAGAAATACGGGGTGCCCGATTTCTCGACGATCTCTTCCACGACGGTGTAGATCGGGGCGTCGTGGCCGCACTTGAAGCTCGAGAGTTCGAGGGCCACGAGGTTGGGATGGCGGGCCACGAACTTCGCGGCCCAGACCTTGCGGTTCGTATTCTCGCTGTAGGCGTTCTTCCAGGCGTCCGAGATATCCATCGGATCGGCGATGATCCCTCTGCGGACCTCCTCGCCGAAGAGACGCTCCAGAAGATCGGGGTCGAGCGGGAGGGCGTCCTGCGCGAGGATCGGGTAGCCGCACTTCTGGAGTTCCTCGAGGATCTCATGGTTGATTCCGGGATCGTTGTGGTAGGGGCGGCCAAGGAGCACGATCCCGATCCGATCCTCCCGTTCGAGCATCTCGATGACCCGGCGCCCGGCGGCGCGCATGACGTCGCGGTCGAAGTGGGCGAGGGCGCGGTATCCGGCAGCCACGGCGCGGCGGTTCTCCGCTTCGGAGAGCCCCAGGATATCCTTGAACTGCTCGAACATCTGCTTCTCGAAGAGGCGTTTCTCGCTGATGTTGAGGAAGGTGTCGAGGAAACGCACCCCCATCTCGGCGAAGAGATCCCCCTCCTTCGTGAAGGCGGCCTTGACCGATTCCGGCGTCGTGGTGACCGTGGGGCAGGCACGGCTGGCCAGGGTCTTCGAGAGCGGAGAGGGAAGACAGTCGATCATCGGGAAGAAGATGAGGTCGAGGGGGCGTTTGCGATGCTTCACGTAGAGGAGATCGTGGATGTGGGGGATCGCGACCTTGCTCGGGAAACAGGGGTCGATCGAGCCCCGTTTCGCCCCCGCCTTGTAGAGTTCCTCGCTCGTGAAGTCGGAATAGACGATGTTGTTCGGCGCAACGCCCAGGCTCTCGAAGTAGGTGGCAAAGAGGGGGTTGAGGGAGTACATGTTGAGGACACGCGGGATGCCGATACGCAGTTCGGCGCGTCGCTTCATCCGTTCCACGCGCGCCCTTTGCCCCCGGGTGACGGCGATACGAGGGATCGGGTCGGCCACGTCCTCGGCGAGGTAGGAGCGCCAGACGCCCTTGGACGCCATGGTGGCCAGGTTGGGGTTCTCCTTCATGATCTCGTCGAGCCCCTGCTTGATGATCCGCATCTCTTCGACATTCTCCACCAGACCCTTCTCGCAGGAGTTCCCGACGATGAGGCGGCGGGCACCGGGGGAGAGGGGGATCTTCGACTTGCGCGGCCGGATCTCGTGCATCTCCGTGGCCACGGCCGCCTTCACATCGATGAAGGTGCGCAGGCACTTGTTCTTGCAGAAGTAGCAACGGGTATCTTCGTTGCGGTGGGTGACGTAGGAGATCGCCTCCACGGCGTCGAGGCCGATGAAGGAGGTTTCGCGACCGAGCCGCCAACGACGGATCGCCTCGATCGCGGCGCCGATGGCGCCCGACTCTCCGCAGTGCTTGTGCACGATCACCTCCGGCTCGACCCCCTTTCCCTTGAATCGGGAGGTGATGAAATCGACCTGAGCCTTGACGGCGGCCAGGTTGTGCTGCGTTCCCCCCTGGAGGATGAAGCGGGTGCCGAGGGCTGCGAGGTTGGGGATCTGGGAGACGTAGAGCCAGATGTTCTTGGGGAGGACCGCGGCAAGGCCGGCCATGATCTCCTCCGGCTTCCACCCCTGGCGCTGGAAATCGACGATGTCGGACTGCATGAAGACCGCGCAGCCATATCCGAAGGTGGGCATGCTCTCCGCGGCAAAGGCCCGGTCGGCGTACTCCGTGACCGGAACCCCGAAGCCTTCGGCCGTGCTCTGGAGGAAGTAACCATTTCCGGCGGAACACTGCGTGTTCAGCTTGAAATCCTTGACCTGTCCGTTCTTGAGAATCATGATCTTGATGTCCTGACCTCCGACATCACAGATCACATCGACGTCGTCGTAGAAGTGGAGCGCCGATTCCGTATGGGCGACCGTCTCGACGATCGCGACATCGGCGTCGAGGATGTCCTTGAGGATGTCCTTGGCGTATCCGGTGGTACCCACGCCGAGGACCTCGAGGGTGGCGCCCGCGCCTTCGACCTGGGCGCGGAGTTTGCGGAACATCTCCTTCGTGTCTTCGATCGGGTTCCCCTTGGAGAGCTGGTAGGCCTTGACGAGGACTTCGCCCGATTCATCGAGGAGAACGGCCTTCGTGGAGGTGGAGCCGCCATCGAGACCGATGAAGCCGCGGACCCGTTCGCCGCGGGTGAAGGTTCTGGGGGTGAAACGGTAGGGGCGGTACTTCTTGAGGAAGGCATCGAGTTCCTCGGGGGAGCGGCTCAAGCCCCGGCTCCCTCCGCGGCGCCGTTTCGCCTCCTCCCGCCCCACGGTCAGGTAGTGGTGGAGCCCGGCGGTCCCTTTGTAGCGGCCGACGTGCGGTGCCTCGGCCCTGCCGAACTCGACGGCGCCGATCGCCGCGAAGTACTGGGCGTTGTCCGGGACGCGGATCAGTTCCTCGGGGGGGATCCCCTCCGGCAGTGGGGTCTTGCGCTCCGCCCAGATCCTGGGGATGTGGAACTTCCACGCCTCCTGCATCCCCCGGATATAGGTGTTCGGGCCGCCAAGGAGGAGGACGTGGGGGCGCAGCGTGTTGCCGCGGGTGAGGACCGCCAGGTTCTGCCCCACGATCGCCTCGAAGAGGGAGGCCATGAGCTGGTCGGGGGGGGTGCCGAGCTTCTGGAGGCTGTTGATGTCGGTCTCCGCGAAGACGCCGCATTTGCCCGCCACGGGGTGGAGCTTGATCCCGAGGTAGCCCATGTTGCAGAGTTCCTCGGGGGGGATGCGCAGCTTCGCGTTGATCTTGTCGATGACGGCACCCGTTCCCCCGGCGCACTTGTCGTTCATGCTCGGGATCTTCTTCTTGCGCCCGCTTTCCGGATCCTCCTTGAAGATGATGATCTTGGCGTCCTGGCCGCCGAGTTCGACGACGCTTCCCGCCTCGGGGTAGAGTTTCTCGACGGCGAGGGAGACCGCGTTGACCTCCTGGACGAATTTTGCGCCGATGTGGTCGGCCAGGGCCGCGCCGCCGCTGCCCGTGATGAAGATCCGGAAGTCCTCCGGGGTTCCTCCGAGGTCCTTTTCGATGCGTTCGAGGAGTTCGAGGACCTTCTCGGGCTGTTTCGTCTCGTGGCGCTGGTAGTCCTGCCAGACGATCCGGTCCTCCGCGTCGATGACCACGGCCTTGACCGTGGTGGAGCCGACATCCAAGCCGATCATGCGTCGAGGATCCATCAGCGGGCACCTCCTGCGCTCCGGGCGTTTCCGAGGCCTTCCCGGGCCATCCGTTCGCCGACGTGGAGGACGAAGTTGGCGGCCACGCCGACGACCCCCTTGCGGTGCGGCACGGGGTAGAAAGGCCGTTTCAGTTCGGGATGCCGATCGACGTAGGCGCGGATTTCCTCGAGGGAGAAACCCGTCTCTTGGAGCGCCCGGGAGAACTCCTCCTTCGTCTTGGCCTTGGCCTCCCCCAGGGCCATCTGAACCCGGCTGTGCGCGTTGATCTCCCCTTCCCCCGAGGTCTCGATCGGCAGGTAGATCATGTCGCGGAAATGTCCCATCACGGCAGCCTGGGCGCCGTCGCTCTGGGTGCTCGGCATGCAGCCGAACGGTTTGAGGGAGAGGACCATGTGGCAGAGATCCTTGTTGTGGTAGTAGATGTTCTTGGCGACCTCGAGATGGCCCTCCCCCCCCTGCGATCTCGAATCGTAGTAGGGGTGCCCCATCCGCTGGAGTTCGAGCTGGTCGGTCAAGGGGTGGGGGAGGTTTCCCAGGGCGCGCCGCAGCCGGTCCCACTCCCGGCGGAAGATCTCCTCGGCGATCGAGAGTTTCATGAGTTTCTGTCCCGCTTCGAGGTTGGCGCCGAGCCATCCCGCGATCCTGCGCAGGGGGTTGCGCGTCGGTTCGCGGTCGAGCCCCTTGCGATCCTTGATCCGCGACTTGGCCTGGTGGAGCATGTACATGAGCCAGGTGCCGATCGGTTCGACGAGGACCTGCGCCCCTTCCCCTTCGAGGAAGGTGAACATGTTGAAGTTGCCGTCCCCCTCCGTGGTCTGGGCCCAGAACTCCCCCGTGACCTTGACGATCGGCTTGGCCCGCGTGCGGTCGATCGGAATGGCGTCGAAGCGCTCCCCCACCCGGGTGAGCGCTGCGGTGTACTCCTCGCCATAGAGTTGGGTGAAGAACTTGCCCAGCGTCTCCCCCCGCTCCCGCAGCCGGGGGGAGCGTTCGAGGAGGCGGGCGAGGCGTCCCTCGATCTCGAAGGGTTTGTGCCGCTTCATCACCTCGTGGAGTTCGTCCATGCACTCCGCCAGCACCCGGTCGGTCTCTCCGGGATTCACCTCGTAGGGGCGGATCTGGTAGGCGACGTCGTTGACGAGATCGCCGATGTTGAGCGCATTGACCAGCCCGAGGAAGAAGTCGAGGTTCATCGTGAGACCCGCTTCCATCTCCGCCTGGTTGAGCCCCCCCTTCTGCTGGAAGAGCTGGACCCGGAAGCCGTCGAAGCCCGCGTTGCGCAGCGCGAGACGGTACTCTGCCTCGTACATCCCGAAGCGGCAAGGCCCACACGCGCCCGCAGTCAGGAAGACGTAGCGATCGATGATCTCCTGCCGGGAGAGCCCCTGCGCCTCGAGCCGCTGGAGGTACTGCACGAGGTTGCCCACCGTGAAGTAGGTCGGGTTGCACTGTCCGTTGTTCCCGAACTCCTTTCCGGTCTGGAACGCAGAGACGTCGGGTGTCGGGATGATCTCGACGTTGTAGCCGAGCCCTTCGAAGGCCCCGTGCACCAGGAACTCATGCTTCCAGGTGAGCCCTCCGATGAGGATCGTCGTCTTCTCCCGCTCTGTCCGGAGGAATGGGCGCTCCACCGGACGGTGGAAGTGCGCGACCCGTTCGGGCAGGATGCCGGCCTCCGCCTCGAGGCGGGCCCGCTCCCGTGCCAGGATCGCTTCGATCTCCGCCTCGGAGAGGGGATGGGTCTCCTCTCTGTCGATTCCCTCGTGCGTCTGCATTCCTTCGAGTTCGTTCCTCATCGATTCTTCTCCTCGTTCCTTCCGGTCGATTGGCGATCCATCGTCGAAATCGAGGATCACGATCCCTGAGGATTGTAGGGAAGTGTTTCTTTTCGCGCAATGCAAAATCCCTGAATGGTCGAATCGCAGGCTCGAACGGTTCTCGACCGCTTCCTCCTCCTTCCTGGGGCCTCGAGTTCGAGAGTTCCTCGACGTTCCAGGTCGGTGGATCCGAGATACCTCCGGAAGGAGGAACGCTCCCTCCGCTTCCTCATCGATGACCATCGGGTCGATGATCCTTCCGTTGAGGGGCGGTGATCGACCGTTGAGGGATTTTTCCTTGCGGGGCTGCGATCGTCGGGAAAGAATGAGCGCGTTTCCATATCGATTTGGAAGGGGGATCGCCGACGATGCCGGCCAGTTACTTCGACGTGGATGGGACCCTCGTGGGGACGAACCTCGTCCACCCTACGCTCTACTACATGCTTCACCTCCAGACGCCGCTGCACAGTCTCGAGAAGCTCGGCCGCGCCCTGCTCAAGGCGCCGGTGATGGCGTGGGCCGAGATGCGGGACCGCCGCATGTTCAACGAGGTCCTCTTCTCGGCGTACGAGGGGATCACGGAGGACCGGTTGGTCGAACTCGCCTCCGAGGCGTACCGGCGGGTGATGCGGCCGCGGATCTACCCGGGAGCGCGGGAACTGATCGAACAGAGCCGGCGGGCCGGCCATGAGATCGTGCTCGTCTCGGGCGCGCTCGACATCCTCCTCGAACATCTCGCCGGCGACCTCGGCGGGGTGGACGGCTGGATCGCCAACCGTCTCGAGATCCACGAGGGGCGCGCCACCGGCAAACTTCTGCGTCCGGTCGTGGCGGGACCGACGAAGGCGCGTCTGATCGCCGAGCATGCCAGGGCGCACGGTCATGCGCTCGATGCGTGCTTCGCCTATTCCGACAGTTACTCCGATGTTCCGATGCTCTCCGTGGTGGGGAACCCGGCCGCGGTGAACCCGGATCGGCGGCTTGCGCTCCTTGCACGGGCCTATCACTGGCCGATCCTCGATCTGAAGGAGGGGGGGGGATGAATCATCCTTGCGTCGTCACGATCCACCACCGAAGCGCCCCGCGGATCCTCTTTTCGGGGGACCGGTTGATCGAGGTCGATCTTCCGTCCGGCACGCGGGTGGTCTATCCGCAGCCCCCCCTCTCCCCCCTCAAGGACGTGGAGGCCGCGATCCGCTACGCGATCCATCACCCCTTCGAGAGTGAGCCGCTCTACGCGCGTCTTCGGCCGGGGATGAAGGTCTGTATCGCGATCGACGACATCTCCCTCCCCCTCCCGCCGATGCGACGCCCCGATATCCGGGAACAGGTGCTCACCATCGTCCTCGAACTCCTGGCCGACCACGGCGTGGACGACATCACGATGGTGATCGCCAACTCGCTCCACCGCCGGATGACCGCCGCGGAGGTACGCCGGATGGTCGGCCGAAGGATCTTCGAGGCGTTCTGGCCCAAACGTCTCTACAACCACGACGCCGAAGACCCCGACGGGATGGTGTACCTCGGAACGACGGACGAGGGGGACGAGATCGAACTCAACCGCGCCGCGGTCGAGAGCGATCTCCTGATCTACGTCAACCTCAACCTCGTCCCGATGGATGGGGGGCACAAGTCGGTGGCGGTGGGACTCTGCGGTTACCGGAGCCTCCGTTCCCACCACAATCCCCATGTGATGCGCCGATGCCACAGCTACATGGACCCGAACCCGGCGGTGAGCCAACTCCACCGCCATGTCGAGCGGATGGGGCGTTTCATCCAGGAGCGTCTCGAGGTCTTCACGATCGAGACGACGATCAACAACCGGATGTTCGACCGCACGCTCGACTTTCTCGCCCGAAACGAGGACGATCATACGGCAGCGGACCGGATGAAGGCGAGGAATCTCCTGCGCCTGCTCGATCACCTTCCCCAGAAGGCCCGGGAGAAGATCTTCCAGCAGGTCCCCTCCCCCTACGGAGTGACCGGTGTCTTCGCGGGGAATACCGAGGCGGCCCATGCCCATACGATCGAGCGCTGCTATGCGCAGTACCTCGTACCGATCGAGGGGCAGGCGGACATCCTGATCAGCGGCATCCCCTACATCAGTCCGTACAACGTGGGGGCCTTCCTCAATCCCCTCCTCGTGCAGGTGCTCGCCCAGGGATACTTCTTCAACATGTATCGGGGCCGTCCCCTCGTCAAACGGGGGGGAACGCTCATCGTGACCCATCCCTGCACCGACCGTTTCGATGCCGAGCAACACGCACCCTACATCGAATTCTTCCACAAGCTGCTCCCCCGCACGCGGGACGCGGTCGAACTCCACGAGAACTTCGAGGCACAGTTCGCCAGAAACCCCGCCTACATCGAGATGTACCGCCGCGGACATGCCTATCATCCCGCCCACCCCTTCTACATGTGGTACTGGGGGGAAGCGGGGCGTCAGCACCTTGGGCGCACGATCGTGGTCGGCGCGGACAACGAGTACGTCCCCTCGATCCTGGGGTGGGAGACCGCCCGTACGATGGACGAGGCGTTGCGGATGGCCCGTTCGAGCGCCCCGCCCGACCCCCGGATCACCCTGCTGCATCACCCCCCGATCCTCCTGTGCGACGTGGGGGGGGAGGGATGAGGATCGGAAGGAATGGCGCACGGGAGGGGGCGGTTGGGTGAAAAGTGCGCACGGTCGTGTCGTGCTCCGATGCCGGAGGTAGAACGATGAGCCGAGATCTTCCGCTCGAACCTGCTCGCATCTTCCGGAACAAACGTCTCTTCGTGATCGGAGGGACCGGTTTCCTTGGGAAGGTGTGGCTGAGTATGCTTCTGCACGAATACCCGGAGATCGGGCATATCGATCTCGTGGTGCGCCCGAAGCCGGGGCTCGATCCCGAGGCGCGTTTCTGGGGGGAGATCGCGCCTTCCCCGGTCTTCGACCCCCTTCGCAGGCGTTATCCCGGCGATGCCTTCCGGGCCTTCCTCGGGGAGAAGGTGACGCCGGTGGCTGCGGATATCGCCACCCCCGATCTCGGCCTCTCCCCGGAAACGCTCGAATCGATGCGGGGCCGCATCGATGCGGTCGTCAACGCCTCCGGGCTCGTCGATTTCAACCCCCCCCTCGACGAGGCGATCGCCACGAACGCCTTCGGCATCCAGCATCTCGTGGCCTTCACGAAGCGGATCGGCTCCCCGCCCCTCTTCCATACGAGCACCTGCTACGTGGCGGGGAACCGTGACGGCGTCGTGCCGGAGATCGATCCGCGAACCTTTCCCTTTCCGCGGGCCGATGAACTCGACCCCAAGGACTGGGACCCCCGGCGGGAGATCACCGAATGCGTCGATATGGTGACCGCGGCACGGCGCCGCTGCGAGGACGCCTTCCGGCAGAGTGCTTTCCTCGACAGGGCGAAGCGCAACCTTCGAGCGCGAAACGAGCCGACGCAGGGACCCGCACTCGAGGACGAACTGCGGCGGGTGAAGCGTAAGTTCATCAGCGACCAGCTCGCGGCCGCAGGGCTTGAGCGGGCGCGTTTCTGGGGGTGGCCGAACACCTATACCTACACGAAGAGCATCGGGGAGCAGATCCTGCTCGACGCCGGGCTCACCGTGGCGATCGGTCGGCCCGCGATCATCGAGAGCAGCATCGCGTATCCCTTTCCGGGGTGGAATGAGGGGGTGAACACTTCGGCGCCGCTCATCCTGATGGTCTTGAAGGGGCATGTCCAATTTCCCACCCGGCCTGGTGTGCTCCTCGATCTCATCCCCGTCGATTTCGTGGCTGCGGCGATGATCGCCCATCTTGCCGCCCTCCTCGAAGGAACGCACGATGTCGTCTGCCAGTACGCCTGCGGCGACGTCAACCCCCTCTCGATGGAACGGGCGATCGAACTCACCGGTCTGGCGAAACGGCGGCGTTACGCCTCGGCGCCCGGCAACCCGATCGTGAACTTCCTCCAGCGCAACATCGAACCGGTGGGGGTCTCGAAGGCGACCTATGCCCGGCAGGGAGCGGCCACACTCGGCCGGATGGCGCGGGGGGTGGCCAGGATGCTCGAGAAGGGGGCGCCCGCTCCCATCGGGGGGCCCTTGCGCTCGCTTGCCCGGGCCGTGGAGCGCTACGGGGAAGTGGCCACGAAGACGGGGGAGATCATCGACCTCTTCATCCCCTTCATGCACGATGGGGCCTATCTCTTTCGCTGTGACAACACGCGGCGCCTCTTCGACCGCATGGGGAAGGAGGATCGGGCCAGACTCCCCTGGTATCCGGAGAAGATCGATTGGCGACAGTGGTTCCTCGACATCCACGTCCCCGCGATCGAGAAGTGGGTCGAGCCGGAGGTGGCGGAAAAGCTCGCGCCGAAGCGGAAGCCACTCCGGCGCCATGCGCACCTCTGGGCGATGGTGGAGGACCTCGCGCTCCGGCATGGTCATGCGCCGGCCCTCCTCTACTGTGAGGGGGAACGGCTCTGGCGGCGATCCTTTCTCGAGCTTCGTGACCGGGCCTGCGGTGTGGCCGCGCTCCTGGCCGGGGAGGGGGGCGTGCGGCCGGGGGATCGCGTCGTCCTCACGGGGCGCAACCACCCCGACTGGGTGACGGTCTATTTCGGGATCCTCCGGGCGGGGGGGACGGTCGTCCCCGTCGATCCCGATCTCCCGCCGGAAGCCTTCCACAACGTGCTTCGTGCCTGCGGCGCGCGGATCGTGGTGCGGGACGCAAGGGCAGGCTGCGCGGCGGATCTCCACAACTGTAACGGAAGCCTGCGCACGATCGACCTCCACGAAGCGGCCCGTGGGGGAGATCCCCGGATGGCTCCACCGGTCGAGATCTCGCCGGAGGGGGTGGCGAGTCTGATCTTCACGAGCGGAACGACGGGGACCCCCAAGGGGGTGATGCTCACCCACGAGAACTTCTGTGGGATGATCGCGGCGCTGGCGCCGATCTTCCCGCTGGGGGGGGGGGACTGCGCGCTCAGCGTCCTTCCGCTCCACCACACCTTCGAGTTCACCTGCGGCCTCCTCCTCCCCCTCGCCTCTGGCGCGCGGATCGTCTATCTCGACGAGGTGAGCGGGGAACGGCTGGCCGCGGCGATGAAGGTGGGGCAGGTGACCGCGATGGTGGGGGTGCCCGCCTTGTGGCAACTGATCGAGCGACGGATCGCTGCCCAGGTCTCGGAGAAGGGGACGGCCGCGAAGTTCCTCTTCGATACGCTCCTTGCGCTCAACCGCCGTCTGGGGGAGAAGACGGGGATCGACGCCGGGCGGATCCTCTTCGGCCCGCTCCACCGCGCGCTCGGCGGCCGGCTCCGCTACCTCGTCAGTGGGGGGGCTGCCCTGCCGGAAGAGACCCACGCCTTCTTCGCGGGGCTTGGCCTCCATCTCACCGAGGGCTATGGCCTCACCGAAGCCGCGCCCGTCCTCACCGTGGCCGAGGCTTCCCCGAAAGCGAAGCCGGGACAGGTGGGGAAACCGGTTCCCGGCGTCGAGGTCCGCATCGAGGCTCCGGATGAAAAGGGCGTGGGGGAGATCGTGGCCCGCGGTCCCAACGTCATGAAGGGGTACGCCAACGACGAAGCGGCCAACCGGAAGGTCTTCACCGAGGATGGCTGGCTGCGCACCGGCGACCTGGGGAGGATCGACCGGGAGGGGAGACTCCAGATCATGGGACGAGCCAAGGAGGTGATCGTCGCCGCCAACGGCGAGAACGTCTACCCCGACGACGTGGAGGCGATGATGGGCAAACTCCCCCATGTCACCGAGTACACGATCCTCGGTTTTCCCGATGGGAGAGGCGGGGAGCGCGTGGCCTGTCTCGCCGTCCCGGAGCCGGGCAACGAGGAGGATCATGCCGAGCGGATCGCACGGGCCCGGGAGAGCCTGCGCGTGGCGATCCGGAAACTCCCCCGCCATGCCCGTCCGGCCATCGTCCACTTCTACGACGCCCCCCTTCCGCGCACCGCGACCCGGAAGGTGAAGCGCACGGAAGCGCGAAGGATCCTGGAGCGGCTCGTCGCGGCAAGCGAGGAAGCCCGAACTTCCGATGAAGGTCCGGTCCTCGTGACCGAGGTGAAGCGGGCCGTGGCCGCTGTGGCCGGCAGACCGATCGAGGAGATCCATCCCCACACGCGCCTCCTTGCCGATCTCGGCTTCGAGTCCCTCACCTTCGTCGAACTCGTCTCCGCCCTCGACGGCATCGCAGCGCGCGCGCATCTGCCTCCGGTCGATGCGGAACGGATCATGCAGTGCGAGACCGTGGCGGATGTCGAGGCGGCCGTGGGGGAATTGGGGGAGGCGCCTTCCCCCCCCGCTTCCGCAGGGGGGAAGGCGGCCCCCTTCCTCCTCCCCGAACCGGTTCGGGAGCGGGCAAAGGGGTGGATGCGTGGCATCCAACTCGGGTTCTACGACCGCTTCATGCGCACGAAGGTCCATGGCCGCGGGAACATCCCCCAGAACCGCAATACGATCGTCGTCTCGAACCATTGCAGCCATCTCGATCTCGGGCTCATCAAGTATGCGCTGGGTCCCTACGGCAAGGATCTCGTCACCCTGGGAGCGAAGGACTACTTCTTCGAGGACTGGCGGGGGCACTATTTCCGCAATTTCACGAACGTCGTGCCGGTCGATCGGTACGGGGGGGGAAAGGAGGGCCTCGAGACGGCCCGACGGATCGTGGAGCGGGGGGAAACGCTCCTGATCTTCCCGGAGGGGACGCGCAGCGTCACGGGGGAGATGCAGCCCTTCCGTCCCGGGTGCGGCTACCTCGTGCTCGATACGGGGGTCGATCTCCTGCCGATCCACCTCTCCGGGACCTTCGAGAGTCTCCCCAAGGGGGGGGTATTCCCCACGAAGCGGGACCTCGAGGTCCGTATCGGTCCTCCCCTTGCGGCCACGCGTCTCGTGGAGAAGGTTCGAGGGATGCCTCGGGAGGCGGCCGCGCGTACGATCGCAGCGATCGCGCGCGCAGCGGTGGCCGCGTTGCGCGACGGGAAGATCTTCGATCTCGAAACCTTTTCGGTGGCCGACCTCTCCCGGTCGGAAGCGGACGATCCCCTCGCGGATCTCTTCCACGACCTCAAGACGCGGTTCGTTCCCGGCAGTGTGGAGAAGCCGGTCCGGTTCTACTTCTCGCTCGGGGAGAAGGAACGGGAGAAGTGGACCGTCGTCGTCGATCGCGCCCACTGTGAGATCCACCCCGGGAAACCGGAGGGGGGGGTGGCCGACTGCGTCCTCAAGACGAATCCCGCGATGATGTCCCGGATCGTCCGCGAATCGTACGTCCCTTCCCCTCCGGAGTTCCTGAGCGGCGCCGTCAAGACGAACAACGTGGCGTTGCTCCAGACCTTCGCACGGATCTTCAACCTGACCCGCAGCTGAGTCGCGGGTAGAAGCGATCGATACGACGAACCTCTCGGTTCGAATCGTGTGGGGGAGTGTGCGGAGGGATTACTGGCAGATCACCTCGATGGTCTGGGAAGGACCTCCGCAGGTTGCGGT
>CAZTSL010000012.1:51084-52791 GCA_964616915.1 uncultured bacterium | reverse complement strand
GAGGGTATCTTCGATGGATTTCGAGCAGGCGATCCGTTTCCTCGAAGGGCTGGGGTATTCGCGGATCAAGATCGGCCTCGAGCGCGTGCGCGATCTCGCCCGGATCGTGGGGAATCCCGAACGGAGCGTCCGGGTGGTTCACATCGCCGGGACGAACGGCAAGGGTTCGACAGCGGCGGCGATCGCTGCGATCCTAAAAACCGCCGGGTACCGCGTGGGGCGCTTCACCTCCCCGCACCTCCTCCGTTTCCAGGAGCGGATCTGTATCGATGGCGTGGAGATCGCGGAGGAAGCGCTCGGTCGGATCCTCACGAAAATCTGCCGGGCGCTGGCCGAGGAGGGGGAGCCTCATGCCGTCGCGGCGCTCGCCGGCACCCCACCCCCGACGGTCGCGACGCTCCGGACGCCAACCTACTTCGAGGTCGCGACCATGGCCGCCTTCCTCTACTTCGCTGAGGAAGGGTGTGATTGCGCCGTGGTCGAAACAGGACTGGGGGGTCGGCTCGATGCCACGAATATCGTCGATCCGCTCCTCTGCGCGATCACGACGATCGCCTTCGACCATATGGACTATCTCGGGAATACGTTGCGCCAGATCGCCCGGGAGAAGGGGGGGATCGTCAAACCGGGCGTACCCGTGATCGCGGGCGTGCGAGCGGCAGAGGCGCTCGAAGCGATCGTGGAGATCTGCGAAGCGCGGGGAGCCGAACTCGAGGTGATCGATCGGGATTTCCGCATGGTGGGGGAGGATACGACGAACTTCGGCTTTCGGGGCAAGGAGCGGGATCTCGATCACCTCTCGGTGCCCCTTCAGGGGAGGCATCAGCTCGACAATATGGCGGTGGCTCTCGCCGCGATCGAACGCCTCGAAAGACTCGGTTTCTCCATTCCGAGCGCCGCGATCCGTGAAGGGCTTGCGACGCTCCGATGGCCGGGGCGTTGTCAGCGCTTTGCCACCCGCCCCCCCCTCCTCCTCGACGGGGCCCACAACCCCGCCGGCATCGAGGCGCTTCGAAGTCATCTCCTCGAAGGGGAGCGCTTCCGCCATCTCTGGCTGGTCGCCGCCTTTACGAAAGGGAAGGCGATCGAAACGATGCTCCCGCGTATCGCCGAGATCGCACACCGGGTGATCCTGACGACTACACGCGTCGAGAAGGCCGCCCCGATCGAGATGCTCCGCGAGCGGATCGCTCCAAAGAACGGAAAGTGGATCTTCGAGGAGGAGAGCGGGCGGGCGCTCGACCGGGCGTTTCAGATGGCGGGCCCCGAGGATCTCATCTGCGTGACCGGCTCCCTCTACCTCGTGGGGGAACTCCTCCCGGTCGCCGAAGAACGCGCCTGGCAGGATTCGAACCTGCGACCTGCGGATTCGAAGTCCGACGCTCTATCCAGCTGAGCTACAGGCGCACGAAACGGAAAATACCGGAATTCCGGCTTCTCCAAGGCCGAGTGAGGGGACTTGAACCCCCGACTTCCTGATCCACAGTCAGGTGCTCTGACCACTGAGCTACACTCGGCATACGGTTTTCGGGCAACGCGCCTGGCAGGACTCGAACCTGCAACCGCCGGATTAGAAGTCCGATGCTCTATCCTGTTGAGCCACAGGCGCACGGAAGGGGCACCTTCCGGAGTCGGGGCGAGAGGATTCGAACCTCCGACCCTCTGCGCCCAAGGCAGATGCGCTGACCAGACTGCGCTACGCCCCGA
>CAZTSL010000012.1:14538-50984 GCA_964616915.1 uncultured bacterium | reverse complement strand
CTCCGACCCTCTGCGCCCAAGGCAGATGCGCTGACCAGACTGCGCTACGCCCCGAGGTGGTGCCAGACTACCACGAGGATGAAACTGTTGCAACCTTTTTTTCCAGGGAACAGATTTTTTTCTTGACATTCCACGAAATGTGGTTATACTTCCTTTGTAGAGAACTGACATGTCAGTTTTCATTCCAGCCTCGGGATGACACGAACGGATCGTCGTGGCACGAACGGAGAGGAGAAAGGAGGTCGGTGGAAGATGGCAGGATCGGAGAGCGAAAGGAAGGAGGGTGCCAAGCGGAGGACAGAGCGGCGGCGGGGGAAGAAGGGGGAGAGACGGCGCGAGCAGATCCTCGACATCGCGGTCGAGATCTTCGCCCGTCACGGCTACGAGCGCACGAGCATCGGAATGATCTGCGAGGCAGCGGGGATCGCACGGGGGACGCTCTACCAGTATTTCGAGAACAAACAGGACCTCTTCCATGCCCTGCTCGATCGTTTCGTGCAGAAGTTCCGAAGCTACATGAAACCCTTCCCCCTCCAGGGGATTCCCCTTCCGAGGAACCGGGCGGGGATTCGTCTCCTGCTCGAGGCGAGGCTTCGGCGCATCTTCGAGGCGGTGGCCCAGGATCGCGCGGTCTTCCGTCTCCTCCTGCAAGAGGCGGTGGCCAGGCATACGGAGGCGGATCCCTTCGTCCGTGTCTTCGAGGAGGATCTGCGAGGTCTGATCGAAACGGAACTCGAGATGGCTGCCGAGGCGGGGGTCATCGGGATCGAGGATCCCGTCTTCGTAGCGAACTTCATCTTCGGCGCGATTCTCAAGACGGCCCAGCACTACGTGCTCGACTGCGACGGGCCTGTCGATATCGGGCGGTTGTCGGCGAACACCGTGGCATTGATCGCGCGGATCGTCTTTCCTGGAGGGGGGAAAGAGGAGACGCAATCCTCCCCTTTCCGGGGAGAGGAGGAATGAGCGATGCATGATTCGATCGAACGTTTGCGAAAAGAGCTTCCCCACCTCGAAATCGATGTGGGGCGAGAGACGAGGGAGGCATGGCGGCGGGACGCATCGGGCTTCGAGGGCGCGCCCTGCGGCGCGGTCGTCGCTCCGAGGAATGCCCAGGAAGTGGAGCAACTCTTGCGGAGTGCGCGGAAGATTGGGCTCCCCCTCGTGCCGGTCGGTTCCAGGGCGCCCCACCACCGGGGGGACACCCTCTGCGTGGATGGGAGCCTCGTCGTCGATATGCGCCATTTCGACCGGGTCGTCCGGATCGACCGTCGCAACCGGGTGGCGCTCTTCGAGGCGGGGGTGACTTTTGAAAGCCTCACCCGTGAACTCGCCCGGGAAGGGCTTCGTCCCCTCCTTCCCCTCGGTGTGCGGCGGGGCAAATCGGCGCTTGCGGCCTATCTCGAACGGGAACCGACGATCTATCCTCGATTCCAGTGGGATGCCAGTGACCCCCTCCTCTGCACGGAGGTCTTTTTCGGGACGGGGGAACACTTCCGCACCGGTTCCGCTGCGGGGCCAGGCACGCTCGAGGAACTCTGGGCCGCGGGCGACGCACAGACGAACCCGATGGGTCCGGGGCAGTCCGATCTGATGCGGGTCGTGCAGGGCGCCCAAGGGACGATCGGGATCGTGACGTGGTGTTCGGCGCGCTGTGTCCCGATTCCCGAACGGGAGCATCTCTTCCACGTCTCGGGCGAACACCTCACCCCCCTCGTGGAGGTCGCCTATGGGCTGCTGCGCAGGAGTCACGCGGATATCCTCCTCTTCCTCGATCGCAATGCCCTGGCCGCGCTCGAAGGGAAGGATCGGTGCGATTTCCTCGGGCGCGCCGGCGCAGGCGCGCGCTGGCATCTCCTCTTCAGCGTGAGTGAGCCGCGCTACTTCCCCGAGGAGAAGATGCGCTACGTGAAGCGGGAGATCGCGGAACTCCTCGATGCCAATGGCCTCTGCATCGACGAGGCCGCGGGGAACCCGGCCCTTCTGGCCCGGCTCACGCAACCCGACCGGGACGATCCCTACTGGCGTTACGCCGGAAAGGACGGTGTGCGGGAACTCTTCTTCGTCTCCACCCTCGACCGTGTGGAGCGCTTCCTGCCGATCGTGGCGCGCGCCGCCGGGGAAGCGGGGATTCCCCCGGAGGGGGTCCTCACCTACCTCCAGCCCCTCGTGGGGGGGCGGATGTGCCACGTCGAGTTCGACTTCCCCTTCTCCCTCGACGACCGGGAGGAATGGCGGCGGCTCGACGCAATGCTCTGGGCGCTCGCCCGCGATCTCAAACGCGCAGGGGCATTCTTCAGTCGCCCCTACCACCGCCTCTCCGAAATCGCCTTCGAGGGGGCATCGAGCGCCTGGCTCGTCCCCAAGATCAAGAAACTCTTCGACCCCGATGGACTCTTGTCGCCCGGGTGCCTCACCCTGCCGGCGGAGGACGAGGGAAGGAGGCCGGAATGCTGACGAACAACCCCCAGCGTCTCGAAGAGCTGCGACAACTCGCAAGCAAATGTCCCCGCTGTTCCCTCTGCAAGTTTCCCCCCCTTGCCGTCGTACGGGGAAAGGAGCAGAGCGCGATCTGTCCCGCTTACGAGGAATTCAAGTTTCACGCGAACTCCGGCGGAGGCCTGATCGTCCTGGCCATGAGCCTCCTCGACGGGCGAAGTCGTATCACCGAGGCGGTGAGACGTGCCGCGTACGGCTGCACGGCCTGCGGTGGCTGCGACGTCGTCTGCAAGTTCAGCACCGACATCGAGGTGCAGGAGGTGATCCTTCAGCTGCGCGCGAAGATCTTCGAGGAGGCGGGCGCCGATCCGGAGCACCGGGAGATTCTCGAAAAGATCCGCAGCGACGATCATCCCCTCCCCGGCATCACGGAATCGAAGGGGGCGTGGATCGAGGAGATCGGCATGCGCGTTCCTCGTCGGAAGGCACCGACGCTCCTCTGGATCGGACCCCACTACGCCCTCTGGAGGGCACGACGCACCACCCTCGAAAACGCCCTTGCGCTTCTCGATCGGGCCGGCGTGGACTTCTTCGTTCTCGGCGCGCAGGAGCCCTACACGGGGCGCGCCGCCCTCGAGATCGGGGATCGTGCCCTCTTCGCCGAATGCGCGCGCCGCAGCGCCGCGGCGATTCGAGCGAGTGGTGCAGAGCGCGTCGTGTGTCTCTCCGCCGAGGACTATGCGACCCTGCGCAGCGCAATTCCCCGCTTCGCGCCGATCGGAACACCGATCGTGCATATCACGGAACTCTACGCGGAACGAATCGCGGCGGGGAAGTTGCGTCCCGCCGCCGGTCCCCCCCGGCGGGTGGCCTGGCACGATCCTTCCCTCCTGGGAAGACTCTCCGAACCGTACCGCCCCTGGAAGGGAAGGATGCGCAAGGTTCACGGTCAGATGGTGGTCTACGAGCCGAACCGTCCCGTCAACCGGGGAAGTGGCGGTTGCTACGACGCCCCCCGTGCCGTCCTTCGGGCCCTGCCCGGCATCGAGATGCGGGAGTTCCTCCGGAAGCGGGAATACGCCTTCGACAGCGGCGAAGGGGGGCAGGCGCTCCACCGTTTCCCGGAGTTCGCGCGCAACACCGCCCAACGCCGGATCGCCGAGGCACGCTCGATCGGGGTGGAGACGATCGTCACCGAGTGCCCCCAGAGCATCGCCCTCCTCGAAGCAGTGGGCAGGAGCCAGACGGCATCCCCCGTATCGGTGCGCTCCCTCACCGATCTCCTCGCGGAGCGGATCTTCGTGTGAGAAGCGCATCGCAACCATACCATGACGATTCCAAGAAGGAGGACCGAAGATGACCTTCGTCGTTCAAACCCCGAAGGAGGGGAGACCACGGGCCGGGGGGATCGAGGAGCAACGCCGGCGCATCGCCGATACCCTCCGCGAGATCGTGGGGGAACGGTGGGTTTCGATCGATCCCGCCATCCTCGACACCTACGCCTGGCAATACCTTGCCGAAGCCGTTCAGGGCACCCACTACATGCCGCGCCCCCTGGCCGTCGTGCTCCCTGCGAACACGGAGGAGGTCGCTGCCGTCGTGCGGGCCTGCAACGATGCCGGGGTCCAGTTCAAGGCGCTCAGCACCGGCTTCGGGATGTGGAACGCCGCCTCGCAGGAGGATGCGATCGTCCAGATCGATCTGCGCCGTCTCGACCGGATCGTCTCGATCGATGCCCGGAACATGTTCGCGGTGATCGAGCCCTACGTCACGGGCAACCAGCTTCAGAGCGAGGCGATGAAGGTCGGCCTCAACACCCACATCGCCGGCTGCGGGGCCCAATGCTCCGTGCTGGCCTCGGCCACCTCCGTCATGGGACAGGGGATGGACGGGATCTCGATGGGCTTCTCCAACCGTAACCTCCTCGGTTTCGAATGGGTGACCCCGACGGGGGAGATCGTGGAGGTCGGCGCTTTCGACGCTGCGGGGGACGACTTCATCGGCGATGGTCCCGGTTTTTCGATCCGGGGGATCATCCGGGGGTTCGCCGGGGCATTCGGCGGACTTGGCGTCTTCACGCGTTGCGCGGTCAAACTCTACCCGTGGGACGGGCCGGAGCACCTCGAGTGCGAAGGGGCCTCTCCCAACTACTTCATGCCGATTCCCGAGCATCATACCGCCGCGGTCCTCCTCGTGAACGACTGGGAGGGCATGGCCGAACTCGGCTATGCCGTCGGGGAGGCCGAGATCGCAAGTCACCTCACCCGCAACGCCCCTTCCCTTCTCGCCGCCGCGCTCTCCACCGACAACAACGAGGCGGCCGATCTCTATACGATCCCGATGATCCATGAACTCTACTATGCCCTCATCACGGTCATGACGGCGAAGCACGCCGAGGAGGCCCGCTACAAGAGGCGGGTGATGCGCGAGATCGTGAAGTCGTGCGGCGGTGGGTGGCTTTCCAACGACCTCTCCCCGGCCGGGATCGTCGCCACCCTCCGGTTCATGCGAACGATCCTCCGGCAGGTCGGTGCAAGGCGGTTTCTCGCCTCTCTTCCAGGTTTTGTCCGCCTCCTCCTGCGCGAAGGGCGGCGCTACGGCTGGCACCGAACCCCCGAGGCCCTCCCCGCCCTCATCTACCAGAGCGTCGTGCGGGCCGGGATGAACATGCGTGGGGTGTTCCGGTTTGCCGGGACCTTCTGGACCGCCATGGGTTCCCTCGTCACCTGGGACAACGCCATCCGCGGGGCCAAGGTGGGCGCCCAGGTCAAGGAGAAATACATCCGTGAGGGCGCCATCGTCGATGATGGCGGTGACAACGCCTGGGGCGGGCTCTACGAGGGGGGGCTCTACGCCCATCTCGAGGAACTCGCGATGTACGACCAGACCGATCCGGCCTCTCACGAGCGGATCGGGGAATACGTCATCGAAACGAATCTCGCCTGCATCGAACACCACTGCGGCGACAGCCTCAATGCCGTGGGTCCCCCGGCCCATGCCCTCTTCTCCCCCGTCTGCATGAACTACGACACCTTCACCCAGCGCATCAAGGCGGCCTTCGATCCGAAGAACGCCTCGGAGGCGAGCGTCTATACCGACCCAGACTTCACCCCCTCGGAGCGGATGCAGGAGCAGATGGCCGCCGTGATGGCCAACCGCGCCCCGGTCGTTCTCGATGAATGAGGCCGGCTGCGATCCCTGATCGGATGATCTTCGTAAGGATGCGATCGCCTCACGCTGGGAACTGCGCCGGCCGTTTCGACCTCGCTTGACGCAGCGGATTCCCTCTGCTAGACTCCTTCCCCGGATCGGCCGGCGAACGCCGGAAACCAACGTTGGAGGCAGCATGCGAAGATCGTTGCGATATATCGGATCGTGGAGCGTGATCGTCGTCCTGGCCCTGGCAGGGCGGGTGGAAGCCAAGGAGGTTCCCCCGGAACTCGGAGGACCCGGTTTCGAGAAGATCGCGGCACAACTCGGTTTCGAGACCTACGACTTCAACAGCGAGAGTGCCCGCTTCCTGGGGGATCCCCGCGCGAAGAAGGGGGGGACCTTCACCCATATCGTCTCCCGGTTCCCCAATACCTTCCGGCCGATCGGGCAGCACTCGAACTATACGGAAAACAGCCTGATCGGAGGGCTCGTCTTCGAATCGCTCCTCTCCCTCCACCCGGTGACGCTCGAGTGGGTTCCGGCGCTGGCCACCCACTGGAAGATCTCCGAGGACAAGATGACCTTCACCTACCGGATCGATCCGCGGGCGCGGTGGGCCGACGGCAGGCCGGTGACCGCCCATGACGTGCTGGCGACCTTCCGGCTGAACATCGACGAAGGGATCCTCGAACCGGCGAACATCCTCGTCTACGAGAAGTTCGAGGAGCCCGAGGTGCTGAGCAAGTACCTCGTGCGGGTGCGGGCCAAGACGCTCAACTGGCGGAATTTCCTCTACTTCTCGGGGATGCTCATCCTGCCGGCGCGCCACATCGGCAACCTCACCGGCTCGGAGTTCCTCAAGACCTATCAGTTCTCGCTCCCCCCCGGCAGCGGTCCCTATGCGCTCTATGAGAAGGACATCAAGAAGCAACAGTCGTACGCCCTGACCCGCCGGCCCGACTACTGGGGCAAGGACTTGCCGCAGAACCGCTATCTCTTCAACTTCGACAAGATCCGCTTCGACGTCGTCAAGGAGAACGAGCGGCTTGCCTTCGAGAAGTTCAAGAAGGGGGAGCAGGATCTCTACGTCGTCACCCGGGCACAGTGGTGGGTCGAAGAGACCGATTTCGAGAGCGTGAAGAAGGGATGGGTGCAGAAACGAAAGATCTACAACGATCTTCCCGCCGGCACCAGCGGTGTCGTCTTCAACATGCGCAAACCCCCCTTCGACGACATCCGGGTCCGTAAGGCGTTTGCCCACCTCTTCCCACGCGAGATCATGATCAAGAAGATGTTCTTCAACGAATATCTCCTCCAGCATTCGAATTATGCCGGCTCGGAGTACGAGAACCCGGACAATCCGAAGTATTTCTACGATCCGGAGCGGGCCGTGCAACTCCTTGCCGAGGCGGGATGGAAGGAACGAAACGCCGAGGGGTGGCTCGTCAAGGATGGCAAGCCCTTCGTCGTGGAGTTCGGGATTCCCCAGGTCCTGGAACGGATCTATACGCCCTTCCAGCAGGAACTCAAGAAGGTCGGCATCGATTTGCGGCTCAAGTTCCAGGATGGCAACACGCTCTTCAAGATGGCGATGGAGCGCAACTTCCTCCTCTTCCACGCGAACTGGAGCGGGCTGATCTTCCCGAACCCGGAGACCTCCTACCACTCCCGCCTCGCGGACCAGAACAACAACAACAACCTCTCCGGCTTCAAGGATCCCCGCGTCGATCGCCTCCTGGAGGAGTACGACAAGGCCTTCGACCATGAGGAGCGGGTGCGGATCATCCGGGAGATCGACAAGATCATCCAGGAGACGAAACCGATGATCCTCTGGTGGTACGCGCCGTTTCGCCGGATCCTCTACTGGAACAAGTTCGGGCATCCCGACTACTACTTCCCCCGCACCTCCGACTACGATACCGCGGTGCTCGCCTACTGGTGGTACGACCCCGACAAGGCCGCGGCACTCGAGGAAGCGATGAGAACCGGAAAATCCCTCCCCGTCGGCGAGGTCGAAGTCCGCTACTGGCCCGAGTACAATGCACGGATGGAGGCGAAACGAAAAGCGAGGGAGGCTGCCAAGGAAGCCGCCTCCCGCAAACCCGCATCCCCCATTTCCGAGTGAGCCAAGGCGCGCCACCCGGCGGAAGGACCCGCACGCCATGAGCGGCCTTCTGCGGGGGACCCGCTCCGTTCCCAAGACTCCGCCATGGATACCGCAAGCCGCTTTCCGAACGAACGGATGGGGATGAAACGATGATGGTCAAATACTTCATCCGGCGATTCCTCCTGATGATCCCTACCTTTTTCGGTGCAACGCTCGTCGTCTTCGTCATCATCCAGATGGCCCCCGGAGGACCCGTCGAGCAGGTGATCATGCGTCTGAAGATGGCCTCGCTGGGCCAGGGAGAAGTCGCCGGTGCCGGAAGTGGCGATATCGCAGGCACCGCCTCCCTCCCCCAGGAGGCGGTGGAACAGATCCGGAAATACTTCGGCTTCGACAAACCGATCCACATCCGCTATCTGCGCTGGCTCGGCCTCTGGCCCCGCGAGAAGGAGAGCCACATCGTAAAACTCGGAAAGGCGGTGCGGGTCCCCACCGGCGAGATCATGGCCGATGGCGAACGGGTCCGGCTCTGGAAGTGGGTCAAGGCCGTCGAGGAAGGAGGAAAGGCACGCCTCCTCGAAAGCAAGGAGCAGGGCGCCGGCTACTGGGTGAACGACGAAATCCCCATTCTCCCGCGTGTCGAAAAGGTGACCGCCTGGCGCCCCTGCACCGAGTTTACGATCGTTCGCGATTGGAACGACGAATGGAAGGGCTATGAGGAGAAGAACGGAGGGGAAAAGCGGGTCGAGTTCGCCAAGCTCTACCGTTCGGGGATCCTCACCGGCGATCTGGGAGAATCCTACGTCTATGCGGAACCGGTCTGGGACGTGATTCGCCCCCGCTTCAAGATCTCGCTCTTCTTCGGGCTGAGCGGGATGCTGCTCGCCTACGGGATCTGCATCCCCCTCGGGATCTTCAAGGCGCTCAAGCACGGCTCCCTCTTCGATCTTTCGACGAGCTTCGTCGTCTTCATGGGGTATTCGATCCCCGGATGGGCGCTCGGCGCGATCCTCCTCGTCCTCCTGGGCGGGGGGAGCTTCTGGGACGTCTTCCCCCTTGGGGGATTCCGCTCGCCGAACTGGGAAACCCTCGACTTCTGGGCCAAGGTGAAGGATCAGCTCCACCACGCGGTCCTTCCGATGATCGCCTGGACGATCCAGGGCTTTGCGATCCTGACGGTCCTCATGAAGAACTCGCTGCTCGAGAACCTGAGCGCCGACTACGTGCGGACCGCATTCGCCAAGGGGCTCCCCGAACGGCGGGTGATCTGGGTCCACGTCTTCCGCAACTCGCTCATCCCGATCTGTGTCGGCATCGGGCACCTGATCAGCGTCTTTCTCGCGGGCTCCTATCTCATCGAGAAGACCTTCAACATCGATGGCTTCGGTCTGCTCGGTTTCACCTCGGTGCTGGAGCGGGACTACGTGATGATCATGGGGATCCTGGTGATCAGCGTCTTCCTCACGCTGCTGGGCAACATCCTCTCGGATATCGCGCTTGCGATCGTGGATCCGAGAATCCGGTTCAAGTGAGACGATGAAGAACGAACGAAAAAAGTCCGAATCGCTGCTGCAGCGACGCTTCCGGAAGTTCAAGTCGATCAAGCGGGGGTATTATTCCTTCCTCGTCCTCGTTTCCCTCTACGTCTTCTCCTTCTTTCTGCCGCTCTTCATCAACAGCCGCGCGCTCGTCGTGCGCTACGAGGGGAAGTATTACTTTCCGATCTTCACCGGGTTCATCCCGGCGACGACCTTCGGAGAGGCGGGGAACCGTTCCGAGCCGGTCTACCGGGAGCTTCAGAAGAAGTTCAAGGAGGCGGGAAGCGGGAACTGGGTCCTCATGCCCCCCTATCCCTACGGACCCTACGAGGATGTGACGGTGGCGGGGAACAAGATGTTCTCCCCCCCCTCCCGGACGCACTGGTTCGGCACGGACGACCGTGGCCGTGATGTCTTCGCCCGGATGGCCTACGGCTTCAACGTCTCGATCTCCTTCGCCCTCCTCCTTACGGTGATCAGTTTCGCGATCGGTTCGACGATCGGGGCGTGCATGGGCTACTTCGGCGGGCGCTTCGACCTCTATTTCCAGCGTTTCATCGAGATCTGGGGAACCGTCCCCTTCCTCTTCGTGGTGATCATCATCTCCTCGCTCGTTACGCCCAGTTTCCTCCTCCTCGTGTTGATCCTCAACCTCTTCAGTTGGATCAGCATGACCTACTACATGCGAGCGGAGTTCTACCGGGAGAAGGCGAAGGATTACGTGGCCGCGGCGATTTCGATCGGGGTCTCGACGCCGAAGATCATCTTCAAGCACATCTTTCCGAACGCGCTCACCCCGATCATCACCTTCTTCCCCTTCAGCATGGTGGGTGGGATCAGCACGCTCGTGGCGCTCGATTTCCTCGGGTTCGGCTTGCGCCCCCCCACCCCGAGTTGGGGGCAGATGGTCTCGGTGGGGCTTTCGAACATCTCGAAGTGGTGGATGGTGTGCGTCCCCCTGGGCGCCCTCTTCGTGACGCTCCTCATCGTCGTCTTCATCGGGGAGGCCGTGCGGGAAGCCTTCGACCCGAAAGTCTTCTCCAGGCTGCGATGAAAGCTTTCCCCCAGGCGTAAGCAGGCTCGAAATCCTCCAGAAGCGGAAGCGTAGATGGCAAAGAAAGCGAAGAAGAAGAAGAAACCAGCCGGCGCGAAACGCCGGAAGAACGAAGCGGCAAAGGCCCCCCCCTCCCCTTCCGAAGCCCCGGTGGAGAAACGTCTCGAGGTCGAGGCCGCCCCACAACCGGGGGGGACATCTGCGAAGGCAAAAAGCGCCCCCGCAGAGAAACTCCTCGAGGTCAAGGGGCTGCGCACCTACTTCTGGACCGATGGACGGGTCGCCAAGGCGGTCGATGACGTCAGCTTCGACGTCTATCCAGGAGAAGTCCTCGGGATCGTCGGAGAATCGGGGTCGGGAAAATCGGTGACCTCCCTGTCGATCATGCGCCTCATCCCGAACCCTCCCGGCAGGATCGTGGATGGAGAGATCCGCTTCAAGGGGGAGGACCTCCTCACCCTGAGCTACGAAGAACTCTACAAGATCCGGGGGGCTGAGATCGCCATGATCTTCCAGGAGCCGATGACCGCCCTCAACCCCGTCTTCAAGATCGGGATGCAGCTCGGCGAGATCATCCGCTTCCACGAGCAGGTCACGAAGGCGGAACTACGGGAACGCTGCATCGAGATGCTCCGGCAGGTCGGCATCCCCGATCCGGAGAAACGCCTCGGCGAGTATCCCCATCAGTTCTCGGGTGGGATGCGCCAGCGGGTGATGATCGCGATTGCGCTGGCCTGCAACCCCTCCCTCCTCATCGCCGACGAGCCGACGACCGCGCTCGATGTCACGGTGCAGGCCCAGATCCTCGAGCTGATGCTCGCCCTCAAGGATCGACGAAAGGAGGCGGCGATCCTGCTCATCACCCACGACCTGGCCGTGGTCGCGGAGACGTGTGAGCGGGTGATCGTGATGTACGGGGGCAAGATCCAGGAGGTCGCCCCGGTGATCGAACTCTTCGATTCGCCGATGCACCCCTACACCGTCGGTCTCCTCGAGTCGATCCCCCGCCCCGACCGGAAGAAGGGGGGACGCCTCACCGCAATCGAGGGGATGGTGCCCAGCATCTTCGAGATGCCCGAAGGCTGCAAGTTCTGCACCCGCTGCGCGGTCAGGCTCGACGAATGTGAAACGGAGGAACCCCCGCTCCAAGAGATCTCCCCCGGCCATTTCGTTCGTTGCCATCGCGTTACGCAAGAGGGGAGGATGTGGCCGTGACAGCCAATGGAAACGCCACGCTCGTCGAAGTCGAGGATCTAAAAGTCCACTTTCCGATCTACGGTGGCATCCTGCAGCACAAGGTGGGGCGCGTCAAGGCGGTCGATGGCGTCTCGCTCTTCGTACGCAAGGGGGAGACGCTCGGTCTCGTGGGCGAGTCGGGGTGCGGCAAGACGACGGTGGGGCGGGCGATGATCAACGTGATCCGCCACATCTCCCCCGACGTCGAGATCTCCGGCCACATCCGCTATCGCTTCGGAGGAAAGGACGTCGATATCACCCGTTTCTCCCAGCGGAGGATGCGCCCCTGGCGCTCCAAGGTCCAGATGATCTTCCAGGATCCCTTCTCCTCCCTCAACCCGCGGATGACGGTCGAGCAGATCATCATGGAGCCCCTCCAGATCCATACGAAGCTCTCCAAGGCCCAGCTTCGGGAGCGGGTGGCGTGGTTGATGGACCGGGTGGGCCTCCAGCCCGATCAGGCGATCCGCTACCCCCACGAGTTCTCCGGAGGACAACGCCAGCGCATCGGGATCGCGCGTGCCCTGGCCACGGAACCCGACCTCATCATCTGCGACGAGCCGGTTTCCGCCCTCGATGTTTCGATCCAGGCGCAGGTGATCAACCTCATGCAGGATCTCCAGGAAGAGTTCGGGATGGCCTACCTCTTCATCGCGCACGATCTCTCGGTGGTCGAACACATCAGCCACCGGATCGCGGTGATGTATCTCGGCAACATCGTGGAGGTCGGAACGAGCGACGAGATCTATTTCGCGCCGATGCACCCCTACAGCAAGGCGCTCATCTCCGCGGTGCCCAGACCCGATCCCCGGCGGGCCCGGGAGGAACGGATCGTCCTCACCGGCGATGTGCCCACCCCGATCAACAAACCCTCCGGCTGCGGTTTCCGCACCCGCTGTCCCGTCGCAAAGCCGGAGTGTGCCCACGAAGTCCCCCCACTTCTCGAAAAACCGGGGGGACGCCTCGTCGCCTGCCCCTACGTCTGAGATCCAAATCTCCCCTTGCAACCTTTTGCCTTCAAGCAGCGTCTAACTCTTGACAACGTCGAAATCCGTGCTTATCTTTCATACTGGTCTGGAGTCTCTCCAGCCTTGGATTCGCACCACAAACCCGACCGCGGCACGAAAGACCGCGGCATCGTCTCGGATCACGATCGGAAAGATCACAATCGGAAAGGGTCGAAGAAGAGGGTTGAACGCACCGAAGAGAAGAGATGAGAACTTCAGGAAGGAGGCGAGGAAGATGGCGATGGTACCGGCAGTCACGAACAGCCTCGATCTCTACCTGATGGAAATCCGTAAATTCCCGATCCTCTCCGCGGAAGAGGAGCGGGAACTCGCGCGGCGATGGCGGAAATACGGCGATATCGACGCCGTCCACAAACTCGTGACCTCCAATCTCCGCTTCGTCGTGAAGATCGCTTACGAATACCGGCATTTCCAGTGCAAACTCCAGGACCTCATCCAGGAGGGGAACATCGGGCTGATGAAGGCGGTCCGGAAATTCGATCCGGAGAAGGGATATCGCCTCATCTCCTACGCGGTCTGGTGGATCAAGGCCCAGATCCAGAGCTTCATCCTCCGCACCTGGAGCATGGTCAAGATCGGAACCACCCAGGCGCAGCGAAAGCTCTTCTACAAACTGGCGAGCACCGAACGCGCCCTTCAGCTTCGCGAAGAGGATGAAGCAGAGATTCCAGTCGAACGGATCGCCAAGGAACTCGACGTCTCGGAAGCCGACGTCGAGATGATGAAGATGCGCCTGGCCTTCCGCGATTTCTCCCTCGATTATCGCCGGGAGGAAGCGGATGGCGAAGGGATCCTCCCCCTCGATCACCTGGCGGACGACACCCCCAACCCGGAAGACCTCATCATCGATCTCGAAAAGGAATCGCTCGTCCAGAAGGGGGTACGTGAGGCGACGGCCGCCCTCAACGAGAAGGAACGCTACATCCTCGAAAACCGGCTGCTGAGCGAGACGCCGATGACGCTTCAGGAGATCGGCAACCGTTTCCAGATCACACGCGAACGGGCCCGCCAGATCGAGCAGGCCACGAAGAAGAAGCTGCGCTCCTATCTCGAAGCACAAGGACTCGCGCCGGCGGCCTGATTTTCTTTCCCCCCAGCCGACCGCAAGCCGAGGGGCGTTCGCAGCAGCGTGAACGCCCCTCGGTGGTCCTTCACCTCCGCCGTTTCTCACGCCGAAAGGTGCGTGCGCCACACGCGGGGCATCCCCGTTGCTTCCACGTCGAGATCGGTCGTCCGCGCGCCGTCTCCACGCGTGCGCCACAGGCGGCACAGCGATATTGCCCTCTGTGGGGACGAACCTCGTGGGTATAAAGAGGCCCCTCGTAGGCTCGGGAGGAGGGAGGGAGCGTCTCCCGCGTCGTCTGAAGATGGATCAACTGGCCGCTATTGCCGAGGATCTCCGCCCCCTCGTAGCGGTTGAAGCCGGGAAGGATCGCCCGGAGCGCCAGACGGTGGCGCAGGAAGCGCTCATGCATCGCAAGCGTCTCCTCGGGACTCTCGTGGGCGAAGGAGAGGAGGAGTGTGCGCCCCCCGCCCGCGCTCAACCCCTCCACCCCCCGCTGGAGGAAGAGATCGAGCCCCGCGATCGTATAGGGGGGATCGGTTTCGACGACCTCGAAGCGGTTGCGCAACGCCGAAGGCAAAGGGATCCGCAGATCGTGTTCCACGACACGGATCGGAAGTCCCTCTTCGGCCGCAATCGACGAAATTTCCGAGGCGATCCGGGGATCGACCTCCACGACGACGATCTCGAGGTTTCTGGAACCTCCCAGGAACGCGGCATAAAGCCCGAGCGCCACGGAGAAGAAATCGTCGTCCCCGAGCACGAGGACCCGCCCTGGATCGGTCTCCGCATGGAGGTAGAGAACCCGCCGGAGCGCCGTCTCCGGCAGGCATTTGCTCTGATCGAGTTCGACACGGGGGGGAGGGCGGCGCGCAAAGGCGGCCTCGATCGCCGCGGAAAGGGGGGCGAGCCGCTCGGGGATCACGATTCCCCCTCCGTCACACCGAGGACAGCGGAGGTCCGAAGGGGGGGAGAGGGGAGAAGAGAGCGCCATCCCTTCGGGGGAGAGGGCCATCCCCGAGGGACGGCGTTCCACGATCCCCCGCTTTTCGAGTTCCCTGCGGATCGCCGCGACGACCGGAAGGGGGAGGCGGATACGCCGGGCGAGCGCCTTCGTGGAGATCCCCCGTTCCGCTCCCGCGAGGTGGTGGAGGAGGCGTTCGACCCCCTCGGCACCCTCCCGGAGATTGACCGCCCGGGCGATCTCCTCGGCAAGGGTATGGCGCTTCGTCATCGTTGCACGACCTTTGGGGGAGGAGACGCGATCTCTTCGAGGGCTTCCCCTGTGATCTCCTGGTAGCGCGCCCGGAGGCGTTCCCGCACCTCCCCGGCGAACGCCCGCCAGGAGACCGCCTCTTTCGGAGGAAAGATGGGTTCGAGGACGTGGAGTTCGATCCGTCCCGGTGTCAGGATCGTTCCATCCCGGAGGCGCGCACGGGAAGGATAGAGACGCCACCCCCCCACCGCCACGATCGGTACCACGGGCCACCCCGTCTTCATCGAGAGTTCGAAGGCCCCCCGGTGGAAGAAACCGATCCGCCCCGGTGGAGAACGGTGGCCCTCCGGGAAGATCACGACCGGAAGGTCGGGACGTGCCTTGGCCTGCGACACGATCTTCTCCAGCGCCTCCTGCCCCCGGCTCCGGTCGATGATGATCGTGCGCAGCCCCACCAGCCCGCTCCCCACGAAGGGGATCCGCCGCAGTTCCCGTTTGGCCACGAAACGGACCGGGACCGGAACGCTCTGAACCAGCGCGATCGCATCCCCGAACCCCTGGTGAAGCGGCACGAGAATCGAGGGGGGACGGATCCGATCGAACCCGCTTGCGCAGACCTCGATCCGGCAGAGCCGCAAGAGGAGCCGCGCCCAGACCCACACGATCCGGAAGGCGAGGGGCTGAAGAGGCGGCACCATCCCACAGAGCGCAATGAGGGAGGCCGCGATCATGGTATGGAGGACCCCGATCGGAAAGACGAGGAGCGTGAAGGCCACCCGGCCCAGTCGATCACGCCGCATGGTCCCCCCGGAGTTCGCGGGCCGCCTCCTCGGGCGTGCAGGTGTTGATCGAGAAACCGGTGGACCGCTCGAACCCCCCGATCGGGGAGGTCAACGGCGATACCTCGATGTGCCAGTGGAAGTCTTCCTCCGGTTCGGCCGGCCCATCCACGAACCAGAGGTTGTAGGGAACCGCTCCGAGACGGCGGTCGTACATCCGGAAGAGGCGCGCGATTCCCTCCGCCAGGCCGTCCACGAACGGAAAGAGAGGAAACGATCGGAAGTGCCCCTTGGGAAGAATCACCGTTTCATAGGGGATGCGGGCGGCATAGGAGGAGAGGACGAGGACCGAACGGTTCTCGAAGACGATGCGCTCCCCCGCCCTTTCCCTCGCGATCAGCTCACAGTAGAGGCACCCCCCCTGCTCCCTGCGATGCTCACGGTAGACCTCGAGTTTCTGGAGGAGTTCGAGCGGCAGGAGGGGGAGGGCCACGATCTGGGAATGGGGATGCAGGAGGGATGCCCCGGCTGCCCGTCCGTGATTCTTGAAGACCTGCACGTACCGGATGCCAGGCTGGCGCGCCAGGGCCGCGACCCGCTCCTGGAGGGCGCGGCAGATCGCCTCGATCCGTTCGAGCGGAAGCGTGGCCAGCGTTGCGGAATGCTCCGGGCTCTCGACGAGAACCTCGTGGAAACCGTAGCCCTCGATCTGCCGGAGGAGCCCCTCAGCCAGGCGCGGCAGCGTCGTCTCCCGGACCGCAGGGTAGCGGTTCGGGAAGACCCGCAGGCGCCATGTCCCCTCCGTTTCTCCCCCCTCGCTTCGCAGGGGGATCGCTGGGGGGGTGAGCGCTTCATTGCCCGGGCAGAAGGGACACTGCGCCCTCCCTTCCTCCCGCGGACGGTTGCGCCGCTCCGGCGCCACGATCACCCAACGCTTCGAGGTGGGATCCCTGCGGAGTTGCGGCATGATGCTCCCCTCTTCCGGAGGAATGCGATCAGGGAGAGGTTGCGGGGCATTCCTCCCCCCGGTCAGGCGATCGGGGTGAGCCACTCCGCATACTTCCGGTTCTCACCACGCACGAGCGCGAAGAAAGCGCTCTGGAGCCGTTCCGTGACCGGACCTCTGCGTCCCTGGCCGATCGTCCGGTCGTCGATTTCACGAATCGGGGTCACCTCCGCGGCGGTGCCGGTCAGGAAGACCTCCTCGGCGATGTAGAGATCGTCCCGGGTCAGCGAGCATTCGCGGAAGGGGATCCCGAAGTCCCGGGCGAGATGGATGACCGCATCCCGCGTGATGCCGTTGAGAACCGAATGGAGGGGCGGGGAGACGAGTTCCCCGTTGCGATAGGCGAAGATGTTCTCGCCACTGGCCTCGGAGACGAACCCCCGGTCGTCGAGGATGAGCGCCTCCTCGTAACCTCCGGCGAGCGCCTCGCGTTTGGCCATGATCGAGTTGACGTAGTTCCCCGAGATCTTGGCCCGCACGAACATGCTGTTGACATGGTGCCGCGTGTAGGAGGAAGTCTTGAGCCGGATCCCGTTTCGGAGTCCCTCTTCCCCGAGATAGGTCCCCCACGGCCAGGCCGCCACGATGACCCGTATCGGGTTATCGACCGCATAGAGCCCCATTCCTCCGTCCCCGATGAAGACGAGGGGGCGGATGTATCCCTCCGCGAGACGATTGACGCGCATGATCTCCCGGCAAGCCTCGAAGATCGTCTCGAAGGGGAAGGGGATCTTCATGTTCGCGATGTGGGCGGAGTGGAAGAGGCGACGCAGATGGTCCTTCAGGCGAAAAACGGCGCTCCCCCCTGCTCCCTTGTAACACCGGATCCCCTCGAAGACCGCCAGCCCATAGTGGAGGGAGTGGGTGAGCACGTGAACCTGGGCATCTTCCCAGGGGATCATCTCTCCATCCATCCAGATCTTCGCCGTTTTTTGGACCATGACGTTTCTCCTCTTCTATTTGTTGCTCCCTCCGATCGGCTGGTTCAGCTTGTCCATGATCTTCTGGAAGAATCCCTTCTTCTGCTGGCGGGCACGTGCTTTCATCTTCATGAGGCGCAGTTCCCGGAGGGCATCGACACAGTTGGGGTTGACGATGAGGGCTTTCTCGTACTGCCGGAAGGCATACTCCCGCTGACCGATCTGTTTGTAGATGTGGCCGAGGAAGACGTAGGCCTTGTCGTTTCTGGGGTTCATCTTGACGGCCCGATCGACCATTTCCCGGCCGCGGAAGCGGTTGTCCTCCCACTCTTCCTCGGCGAGTTCCTTGTCGCGTTTCGTGCCGTCGTGTTCGCGCATCGGGAGGTTGAAGGTCGCCCATCCGAGGTGGGCGAGGTAGTCGGCCTCCTGGGGACGGCACTTGTAGGCGATCTTGAACTGTTCGACCGCCTTGGGGAAGTTGCGCATGCTGAGGAATTCGAGGCCGCGCTGGAAGCTCTGTTCCGCTTTCAGGATCGTCTTGACCTCCTCGGCGACCTTGTCCACGCGTTTCTTCTTGGCCTTCTCCCCGAGGGAGGCGAGATAGTCCTCCCGCCCGTTGGGGTCGCTGAGCACGTTGTAGGCGTCGGAGATCTTGCGGAAGATCTCCTCGACCTTGGCCTTGATGTCACCGGAGACCTTGCCGAAGAAACGGTCGGGGTGGAACTCCTTGGCCAGGCGGTGGTAAGCGCTCTTGATCTCCGCTTCGGTGGCCTCCTGGGTGAGGCCGAGGACTTCGAAGTAGTTCTTCGACTCGAGATCGCGGTATTTCTCCACGATCATCCTGCGGAGTTCTGCGTCCTCCTGGCTCGCTGCCTCCTGGGCAGCGTGCGCTGCAGCGGCGGGAGCGGCTTTTCGCCCTGCGGCCTCCTCGACGATCTGCTCGACGGTGGCTTCCTCTTCCTCCTCTTCGCCGCCGGGCGTGTCGGAGAGTTCGATCATCTCGATCGTCATCAGGGTGTAGAGGAGCTGATAGGTCTTGATGAGGTCCATCTCGGAGAGGGCCAGGACCTCGCCCACGGTGCGGTGTCCTTCGATCAGTTCCTTGATCTTCTGCTCCTCGGGGGAGAGTTCGATGTCCTGGAAGCGGTAGTAGAGGTTTTTCCCCTTGACGACGAACTTCATGTGCTGGGAATCGAGTTCCCGACGGAGCCGTTCGAGGGAGAAGCGTTTCTTGATCCCCTCGAAGATCAGGGTGGCGGGGCTCAGCTCGAAGGAGGTGATGTCTCCGGTGACCTCCGGGTCGATCGTGAAGCGGTAGGTCCCCTCCTCCCAGCCGAAGATCTCGAAGAGCTTGTCGCGAGCCTGGAGTTTGAGGTACTTGGAGAGTTCCTGCGGGGTAAGGAGCCCCATCTCCACGAGCGTCATCCCCTGGAGACGTTGGTTGCGCTGCATCAAGCGGAAGGAGTCTTCGCACTCCTGTTCCGTGATCTTCCCGAGGCGAACGAGGAAATTGCCGAAATACTCGTCGGAGAGGTTCGACTCGATCGAGACGGGATACCCCTCCTTGATCGCGATCTTCTTCTTCGTCTCCCCCCGCCTCAGCTCGAGGATGCCACTCTCCTTGATCGCGTAGAGGGAATGGAGGAGCTGCGGGAAGGGGGTCTCCTCGAGGTTTCCTTCGAGTTCGAGTTGCTTTTTCCCCCGTTTGAGGATGTTGCTCGTGTCGGGGGGGGCGTTCTCTGCCGTCGCTCCTTCCGGGGGGGGATCCCCCGCCGGGGCGGTGCCCGTCTCCCCCGCGCTTTCCGCCGGTTCTTCCGCCTCTCCCGGTTCCCCGATGTAGGCGATGATCTTCGCGAGGAGTTCATGGAGCTGGAACGGCTTTTCCACGAAGTCGTCCGCGCCGTACTTGTGGATCGAGTCGGCGCGGTGCTTCATCGTGCGGTAGAGTGCCGTCATGATGATGACGACGGTCTGCTGTCCCCGCTCGGTATCCTTGATCTTGCGGCAGACCTCCCAGCCGTTGATCTTGGGGAGGAGGACATCGAGGAGGATGAGATTCGGCTTCTCCGACTCGAACTGTTTGAGCGCCTCCTCGCCGTTTTTCGCCACGGTTGTCAGATACCCCTTGGCGTTGAGCGCCGTGTAGAGGATCTGGCTGATGTTCTTGTCATCGTCAACGATCAGGATTTTCTTCGTCGCCATTCCCCGCTCCTTGGCAGGTTTCCGGTCCTGTGGTCATCCGCAAGATACTTCGCCCCTTTCCTGCGTCATCTTCCTTGCTTCTTCCTCGCTCCTACGCTCCCATTCCCTGCTCCTCCACCCCCCGGGGAAGATCGTTGCGCAACTTGCGCAAGGTCGCTTCGTAGCACCGGCGCACCCCGTGCGTGACCTCGCGGTAACGCGCCAGCAAGGCGCTCCCCCCCCCCTCCTTTCGGGAGCCTCGGTACCCCATACGTGCAGCGATCTGGTCCAGGTTGTCCGCCAGGCAGGTCAGATCGTCGATGGGACGATCATGGACGATCCGCAATGCATGCTCGAGTCTACGAAGGAAATCGTAAGCCTCTTCCAGGAACCGCTGATCGGTCGAGGAAAAGTATTTCGTCTCGGAAAGGTGCCGCAACGCTTCACGGATGCTGGTCGTTCGAAGAGCGGCATACCTTCCCCCCTGCGAGCGTTGCAGCATCTGGACCATGAATTCGATATCCACGAGTCCCCCACGGCCAGTCTTGACATTATACCGTGATCGGTCTTCCCGCGCAAGTTCTTTTTCGATGCGGCTACGCATCGCTTCGAGGTCGGAAAGGACGGTGGCATCGGGGTTCATGCCGTAGAGGGTCTCCTGGACGATCGAGACGATCCTGGCACCCAGCCGGCGGTCACCCGCGACGGCGCGCGCCTTGAGAAGGGCCAGTTTCTCCCAGTTCTGCGCCACGCGTGCCTGGCCCTGGGTATGGTATGCAAGGAAGGCCTCCCGGGAGGTGACCAGCGGACCCGCGTTGCCCGAGGGGCGCAGCCGGGTATCGATCCTGTAGAGGAACCCCTCCTCCGAAGGGAGGGAGAGCGCAGAGATCATCCGTTGTGCGATCTTCGTGAAGTAGGCATGGGGAGAGAGGCGAGCGCAGCCCCCCTCGGCCTCGGGTACCTCCTCCCCCAGGTCGTAGAGAAAGATGAGATCGAGATCCGAGCTGTAGGAGAGTTCCCCCTGCCCGAGCCGGCCCAGCGCGAGGATCGCCAGAGATCCGGCGCGAACCTCTCCCCCTGCCCCGACGCGGAAGCGGGGGGGGCCGAACCGACCGGCAACCGCCTCGCAGACCAGATCGTACACCTTTCCGAGGCAAACCTCGGCAAGGAGCGTCAGTTGCTCCGTGGTCTCCTCGGAGCGCAACGCCCCATTGATGTCGTTCATCCCGATGCGGAGCACCTCGAGGTTCTTGTAGCGCCGCAGGGCCAGGAGCCGCTCCTCGTAGCCCCGGAGATCGTCCACGAAGGCCGCGCACTCCTGGTTCAGTTCCGCCCGCGTCTTCACGGAGTGTGCGAGGGGCGCCAGGAGCAGGGAGTCGATCACCTCCGGATGCCGGATGAGGAGTTCGGAGAGGAAGACGCTCGTCCCGAAGAGTTCCGAGAGCGCGGCAAGAAGGGGAGGGTGATCGAGGAGGAGCGTGTAGAAGGTGCTTCGGGCGCCGATGCGCCGCATGAAACGCTCCATTGCGCAGAGCGCCTGATCGGGATCGGGACTCTCGGCCACGCGGGAGAGGAGGGGGGGAAGGAGGCGTTCCATGAGACGCTTTGCCCGGGCATCCCGGGGGGGAGGCGATGCCCCGATCCGTTCGATCCGGCGCATCGCCTCCGCCGGATCGGAGAAACCGGCTCGCGCCAGTTCCTCCCGCAAGGGGGTGGGATCCCCCCCCGCCTCGAAGAGGCGTGGAAGGCTGGGGAAGGCCGCAGGCTCCTTCCCCGCGTGCGAAGCCGGGAGGAAGAGTTCCCGGAAGATCGCATGGACGCCCGCCGTATACGCCGAAAGACGGCGTTGCATCTCTTCCCCGCTCATCCCGAGTCCCCGCGCCAGCCATTCCCGCTCCGTGGTCGAATCGGGGAGGCGGTGCGTCTGCTGTTCTTCATCGATCTGGAGCCGATGTTCCAGACGGCGCAGGAAGAGGTAGCTCTCCCGGAGGGTGGCCGCATCCGCTGGGGGAAGGATCCCCCGCTGCGCCAGTCGGTCGAGGGTGTCGATCGTCCCCGTGCCCCGCAGCGAGGGGTCGCGACCGGCGTGAAGGAGTTGGAGGGCATGGACGATGAACTCGATCTCCCGGATCCCCCCCCGCGAGAGCTTGAGATCGAAGCCGTTGCGCCCCTGCGCCAGCTTTCGCTCGATCTTCCCCTTCATCTCCGCCAGATCGGAGATCACCGTGTAGTCGAGATACTTCCGGTAGATGAAGGGCTCGAATGCCGCGAGTGCTCGCGTCCCCCCCGCGAGGTCTCCGGCCACTGGCCGGGCCTTGAGGAGTGCCACCCGTTCCCAGGTGGCTCCCCAGTTCTCGTAGTAGGTGAGCGCGGCAGAGATCGAGTTGACGAGGGGACCGTTTCGTCCATCGGGGCGCAGGTCGAGATCGACGCGAAAGCAGAACCCCTCCTCCGTCGGCTGCTGGAGCGCCCGGACGACCGTTTCGCAAAGGCGCGCATAGATCCCCTGGCGTCGGACCGGGGAGGCGCCTTCCGGTGAAGAAGCGTCGTAGAGAAAGAGGAGATCGATGTCGGAGGAGAAGTTGAGTTCACGTCCCCCCAGTTTGCCGAGCGCAAGGACCACCGGCGGTACGGGTACCCCGAGCAGCCGCATGCAGCCGCGTACCGCCGTGGCGAGGAGGACATCCGCCAGATCGGAGAGTTCCCCCATCGTCTCCCGGATATCCGCGCCAACGGAGAGATCCCGCAATGCGATCCGGAAGAAGATCTCCCTGCGATAGCGCCGGAGCGCCCGGCACAACGTCTCGAAGTCCTCTGCGGCGGCGATGGGGGCACACGCAGCCTCCATCGCCTCGCGCCGCAGCGGCCGGGAAGGATCCGCGCGCCATGCCCGCAAGAGGGCGTCCGGATGCCGCTGGAGATGGAGATACGCCTTCGAGCTGCCCGCAAGGAGGGGGACGATGAGATCGACGAAGCGGCGGGGGGGGATCTCCCCGATCTCCAGCGCGTGATGGAGGAGGAGGTCGTGAAGCCGAGTCGTCGCCCGCTCCGGCGCGGAAGCGGACGACAGCCGACCGATCAGTTCCCCCCAGACCCCACCGAGCCACGCCCCCCCTCGATACACCTCGAAGAGCCGCGCAACACTCGCTTCCGAGAAACCCAACGCCTTCAGGCGCTGCGTCGCCTCGGCACGCTTCCCCTCGGCAAAGATCTCGTTCCATCCCCGAAACATGGTTCCATTATCGGAACGAGGCGATGCTTGTCAAGGTGCGTTCGTTGTGCTATGGAAGACGACACCGTAAGCTGCATTCCCACCTGTGGCGGCGCGGTGAGCCCCCGGAAACCCCGACGCCGAAAGCTCAAGGAGAAACGACGATGGCCTCGAAGATGAAGAAGATGAAACTGATCCGGAAACGGAAACGGACGAAGATGGGGAAGAAGCGCAAACGCCTTCTTCGGATCCACGGCTCCACCCCTTCCTTCCCGCTCCATCCGGAAGACGAATCCCCCTCTGCCACCGGATAGCAGACAGTTTTTTTCGCCAGCGAGCGTACGCGCTCATCATCGGACGGAACCCTGTCTATGGAGGAGGTAACGCCATGCGTGCACGAACCGGTATCGCTTCGCTCGTCTTCTGCGCCCTTCTGGGGGGAGGCTCCCTCCTCGGGGCGGAACCCGCAACCCCACCGCCCACGGAGGGGTGCATCGGATGTCACACGAAGGTGACCCCCGGCATCGTGAATGACTGGAAACTCTCCAAGCACGCGGAAAACGACATCGAGTGCGACAGTTGTCATGGAGACCGGCATACGAATGCCGCCGATGTGGCGAAGGTGGAGATTCCGACCCCAGATACCTGTGACGACTGTCACTCCGACCGGGTCGAGCAGTTCAAGCGGGGGAAACACGCACTGGGATGGGCCGCGATGAAGGCGATGCCCACGGCACACTTCCAGCCGATGGCCCTCATCGAGGGGATGAAGGGGTGTGGCGGCTGCCACAAGATCGGTCTCAAATCGGAGGAGGAGATCCGCGCCCTTTCCAAGGAAGGGAATGCCTTTGGGATCGCCTCGTGCGACGCCTGCCATACGCGCCATACCTTTTCCGTGAAGGAGGCCCGTCAGCCCCAGGCCTGCCAGACCTGCCACATGGGGTTCGATCATCCGCAGTGGGAGATGTATTCCTCCTCCAAGCACGGGGTACGATTCCTTCTCAAGCAGAGCAACGTCATCGCCAAGGATGCCTCGGCGCCCACCTGTCAGACCTGCCACATGCCCGATGGTAACCATGAGGTGAGGACCGCATGGGGATTCCTGGCCCTCCGCCTCCCCCTCTCCGAGGATCCCACGTGGGCAGCGGACCAGACCACGATCCTGCAGGCCCTCGGTGTCCTCGATCCTCAGGGAAAACCAACCCCCCGGCTCGAACTCGTGAAATCCGCGGATGTGGTCCGACTCACCCAGGAGGCCTGGGAGAAGGAACGGAACAAGAAACTGGCGGTCTGCAGCGAATGCCACTCCGAGAACTTCGCCCGAGGCGAACTGGCCAAGGGGGATGAGATCATCCGAAAGGCCGATCACCTGATGGCCGAAGCGATCCGGATCGTCGCGAAGCTCTACGAAGAGGGCCTCATCCCCAAACCCGAGAACTACGCCTACCCCTTCCCCGATCTCCTCACCTTCCACGATGCAGAAACGAGCATCGAACAGCGCCTCTTCAAAATGTTCTTCAAACACCGGATGCGCACCTTCCAGGGCGCCTTCCACGCGAACCCCGATTATGCGCTGTGGTACGGATGGAGTGAACTCGTCCAGGATCTGACCGAGATCAAGGAGATGGCCGAGGAGATCCGCAGGAGCCGAAGAAAAGAGTAGACGACGAGGCGCGCAGTCGATGGGAAGATTCCCCCCGATTGCGCGCCCATCGGCCTATTCCCGCTTCTGCTGCAGGAAGGCGGTGAAGAGTTCGATCGGAATGGGGAAGATCGTCGTGGAGTTGTTCTCCATGGCGATCTCGGTGAGGGTCTGGAGGTAACGCAGCTGCAGGGTCGTGGGGTTCTTCGAGATGATCTCGCTCGCCTCGGCGAGCTTGGCCGACGCCTGGTATTCCCCCTCGGCGTTGATGATCTTGGCCCGGCGCTCCCGTTCCGCCTCGGCCTGCTTCGCCATGGCGCGTTGCATCTCCACGGGCAGGTCGATGTGCTTGATCTCCACGGTGGAGACCTTGATCCCCCACGGATCGGTCTGGTGGTCGAGGATGTTCTGCAACTCCTTGTTGATCTTCTCCCGCTCGGAGAGGAGCTGGTCGAGGTCGTGCTGTCCGAGTACGGAGCGCAGCGTCGTCTGGGCGAGCTGTGAGGTCGCGTAGAGATAGTTCTCCACCTGGATGATCGCCTTTTGTGGATCGACGACACGGAAATAGACGACGGCGTTGACCTTCACGGAGACGTTGTCCTTCGTGATGATGTCCTGAGCCGGGACATCGAAGGCGATCGTGCGCATCCCGATCTTGGCCATCTTGTCGATCAAGGGGATGATCCAGTTGAGTCCAGGCCCCTTCGTCGTGGCATACCGGCCGAACCGGAAGACGACCCCCCGCTCGTACTCCATGACGATCCGCAGGCCGCTGACGAAGAAGACGAAGAGGATACCGACGGGTATCAGAATCTCCATGATGTTCCCTCCTTTCCCGGAAGCATGGATGGCGTTGTGGCGCGGCTCAATCGACCGGCCGCACCGTGAGGCGTAGTCCCGATCGCTCGACGATCTCGACCTTCTCCCCCTTCCGGATCACCTGAGGGCTCTGGGCGTTCCAGTATTCTCCGTCGAGGAAGACCTTCCCCTCCTTCTCCGGTGTGATCTCGTCGACGACCTCCGCGACCCTCCCGATCAAACCCTCAGCCCCGGAGGTGACCGGTTTGCGGAAGGTTCGGGTCACGACGAATCCGACGAAGAGCGCAATGGCGCCAAGCGCGCCCATGGCCCCCAAGATCTGCCCCTGCGGGACCCGCAGATCGGACTGACGGGGATCGAAGAGGAGCACCGAGCCGAAGTAGAAGGCCGTCAGCCCCGCGATCGTGAGGAGGCCGAAACTCGTCACGTAGATCTCGGCGATGAAGAGCGCAATCGCGCTGAAGATGAGGAAGATTCCGAGCGCGTTGATCGGCAGGGTCCGCGTCGCCACGAGGAGGAGCACGATCGCGATCCCCGCCGCAACGCCGGGCATGACGAGGCCGGGGTGCGAGATCTCGAGATAGATCCCCAGGCCTGCGATCAGGAGGAGGAGAAAGATCGTCTCCGGACTGGCCAGAACATTCAAAATTTTGAGCTTGATCCCGATCTCGAGCGGGATCACGCGCGCATCGCGGGTCTCCAGGACGTGGCGCTTCCCCGCTTCCATCGTGACCTCACGCCCGTCGCACTGGCGCAGCAGATCCTCGAGGGAGGAGGCCACGATGTCGATGACCCCGAGTTCGAGGGCTCGGGTTTCCGTGATCGCTGCACTCTCGATGACCGCCTTCCGTGCCCATTCGGCGTTGCGTCCCCGCTGGTTGGCGATCGTCTCGATGAAGGCGGCCGTGTCGTTCTCCACCTTGCGCGCCATGTGTTCCCCCCCCTCCTCGGGGTCCTTCCCCGTGGCCATCACGGGGTGGGCCGCGCCGATGTTCGTGCCGGGCGCCATCGCCGCGACATGCGCGGCAAGGGTGATGAAGGTCCCGGCGGAACCGGCATGGGCCCCGCTCGGCGCCACGTAGACGATGACCGGCAGGGGGGCGTTGAGGATCTTCTTGACGATCTCCCGCGTGGAGCTGATGAGCCCCCCCGGCGTGTCGAGAAGGACGACGACCGCCTCGAAGTCTTCGAGCGCCCCCTTCTCCAGCGCCTGGTCGAGGATTTCCTCCGTCCCCCCATGGATCGCACCATCGATCGTCACGGAGAGCACCTTCCTTGCCGCCGCCGCTCCAACGGGGGGAACCGAGAGGTACCCCATGAGGAGGAACACGAGCGTATAGAGGATTCCTTTCCGTTTCACCACGCCTTCACCTCCTCGTCCCGACAGCATGAAACCAGATGTCCATCCTTCTACGAAATATATCGGAGCACCGGGGCTTCGTCAAGCCGGGCGTGACGCCCGACACGGAAGGAGGGGAGCGCTCGGAAGGAAAGCACGAAGAAGGCGCGATCTCATCCCGAGAGAGTGACCGCCGGCCTCGAGGAGGTGAAGGGGAAGCCTGCCTTCGTGCAGCTCACCTGCGGAAGGAGAAGAGGGTGGAGAGCTTCGATTTCTTCGACATCCGGCTCTCCACGATCCGCTTGAGCCGAAGCGCCTCCCGCTTTCCCGGATCGATGCGAAGCGCCTTGTCGAGGTAGGCGAGCGCTTTGTCGTATTCCTGCTCGCGTTCGAAGAGAACCGCCATGAAGTAGAGCCCGTCGGGGTGCCGGTTGTCGATGAGGAGTCCCCGTTTGATCATCCCCTTGGCCTTCTTGCGGGTCGCCTCCGAATGGGGATCGCTCTTGTAGGTGGCCCAGCCCAGGTAGACGTGATAGGTAGCCTCCTCTTCCGCCATCTGAGCCGCTTTCCGGAAGGTTCCGGCCGCCAGGGGGTACTGTTCGGCCTCGAGGTATGCCAACCCCTGCTGGAAGATCTCCTCGGCGCTCTTCTTCCCCTTGCGCTTGCGCGGAAGCGGCGTGTGCTGGTCGACAGGCCTTCCCTCGCACTCCGTCTCCTTGGAGGCCGTCTTCGGGGAACGCGCCCCCTCCCCCTTCCGCTGCTCCTCCGGGCGCGGACGCGGAGGGCTCGCAGGGATCACAGCGGAGGCTCCTTCTGCCTCTCGATCGACCGCGCCCTCCACCGCGATGAACTTCAGATAGAAGAGGGTGGCCGTGAATTGATAGGCTTGCAAGAGGGTCAAGTCGCTTCCGGTGACGATGTCCTCGATCGTGTTGCGGTCGTCGATCTGGGCGAGGAAGGCGAGTTCGAGGGGGGAGAGCGTCATCTCCTCGTGGGCCCGGTCCGTCTCGGCGGTCCGCAGCAGACGGGTCGCGGGATGGAAACCGAAGAGCTTCTCGATGATCGTCCGGTCGTAACACTTCCGGATACAGAGGAGGAGGAGATCGGGAATCCGCAGGAGTGGCAGATCGCTCTCGATCGGAGAAGGTTTCCCCTCGATCCGGTAGATCCCGCGATCCCAGGCGAAAAGCTCCAGAAGGCGGAGTTTCCGCTGGAGTTCGAGGTAGTGGCGCAAATCGTGCCGCACGATGAAGCCACATCGTAGGAGCCGCTCCCCCCATTCCCTCTCCTTCCCCGGCGAGATCCCTCCCACCGTCCGGCATTGCGCCTCGGTCAGAACCTCCATGCGCAGCAGGATCGTGTCGAGCATCTCGCCTGGGAGGGTCGATTCCACGTGGCGGATGCACCCCCCCTCGAGATGGATCGTCTTGGAGATCCCCTCCCGGGAGAGGGTGACGATGCCCCCCCGCTTCTCCCGATAGAGGCGTGCCAGCAGACGGGGGAGGAAGAAGGGGACGATGCTCCCCTGCTCGACCGTCGTCTTCTCCGGTCGTTTCTCCTCTGCTTGCCCCTCTGGCCCCCGGGGCGGTTTCTTCGTGAAGGCCGTGATCTCCTCGAAGATCTCATCGATCGGATCTTCGATGTTCTCCGGTTTGCTCTCGGCGAGACTGTGGTTGAGAATGTCGAGGATCTCGATGTCGCTCGCGTTGAGACGGGGAGCGTGCCGGAGGTCCGTGGTGACGATCTCCCCATGGCCGGGCTCGAAGGCAAGGTGCTCTTGTGGGATCCCGATATCGAGTTGCGCCGGTTTCTCCCCCCCCGGCGCAAAAGGAATCGACGTCGCCCGCCGATTCGAGATCTCCTCCTTCCGGTCGGCGGCGGGAGCACCGACCGCATGATGCGACGCTGTTTCCTTCCCCGTGGCCTCCGGAGCACCGACCGCATGAGGCGACCCCTCTGTTGCCTTCCCCGTGGCCTCCTGGTGTGCACTGGGGAGCGTCCCCTCGAGGAGGTCGTGGAAGGACTGGGAAAAGAGGCGTTCATCGAAGGGCTTGGGCACCACGGCCACCACCCCGAACTCCTCGATTCCCGGGGGAAGATCCGCCGGCGTCTCGGCATGGGTCGTAAAGAGGACCTTCGGCACCTGCCTCCCTTCCCGGTCCTCGGCGATTCTTTCCAGGATCTTTCGGCCATCCATCCGGGGAACGAAGGGATCGAGCAGGACGAGATCGGGACGCTCATCGAAGAAGATCTCACACCCCGTCACCCCATCGGCCGCCTCGAAGCAATCGAACCCTGCCGCCTGCGCGACCTCTCTGCAGATGCCTCGCACTTCGGCTTCCCCCTCGATGATGAGCAGTTTCTTCATCGGCGATCCTTTTCCATCCATCTTCAACGTGATCCTCCTCCCCTGCGTCGTGCTCCGCGGCGTTCATGGGCGCTATGAGGACATGATCCGCCTACGTGCCGCGCTGACGACATGGCTCGGCACGTCTTTCGAGCGGGCCAGGAGTTGCAGGTCCCTGCGGTAGAGCGTGTTGACGAAGCGCAGCGCCTGGACGACCGGGGTCTTGGGGTGGTAGCAGAGGAGGCGGCGGATGTTGTAGTTGCGCGTCCACTCTCTGTTGTTGGCCACGGTCGAGATGACTTCCGTGTCCTGCTGGCGGTCCTTGCAGACGGTTTCGATCTCCTTGGGTGTGATCTTCGGATTCCTGAGGACGAAACGCCGAACGATCCGGTTCCGATCCTTGAGGAGCACGGTGCGCACGAGGGAATTGCCCGTAAAGGCCAGGAGGACACGCTGGGAGACCTTGAGCTTTCCGAGCGTCACGAAGAGATTCCCCTTCAAGAGTTCGGCGTTGTCGTCCTCCTCCGGCACCTCGGCGGCCGGGTCGAACGCCGCCTCCTTGAGTTCCATCGGGATGTCGAGCTGCTCCTGGAACCAGCGGCCCAGATCGAAGAGGTCTCCCGAGAGGAGCCGATCGAGTTCCTCCTCGATCGTACGCACCTGCTCCTCCGAGGCGCTTGCGGCCTCCTCCCCGGTCAGCACGTTCTCGAGTCGGAGGAAGGTGCGCAGCGGGTCGAGCACGCTCACCGGAACCCTCGGATTCCGTTCGAGCGCCAGGAAGATCTCGGGGTGTTCGAGGATTTTGCTCTGGTTTTGCGCCACGATTCCGACGATCCCCTCATCAGGGCAATGCTCCGCGATCATCGCGAGGGTCCGGGAATCGACGTGACGGTTGAGCACGATTTCCCTGAGGGCATCCTGTGTCTCTACTGGAAGTTCTCTCCCCTCCGCGAGGAGGGCCGGCTCGAGAAGGTTGCGGCAGATCCAGTGGAGCACGCCCGGATGCGTGGTCTGTTCGATGAGGTTCTTGCGAATCTGCGGGGGAAGGTTCCGAAAGGACTCGTGGGCCGCCCTCCGGACTGCTCGCTCCCCGTCGAAGGTACAGAAGTAGAGTACGATGCCCAGCTGGGCTGGGGGGAGGGGGAGACTCCCCCGGGCGGCAAAGAGCCGTTTCTTCGGTGGTGTTCCTTCCCTGAGGAAGGGCCTCGCTTGCGCCGGCAATGCTTCCTGCGTGATCGGTGACATGACTTGCGTCATGGTCGCTCCCCTCTCGAAGATGCCTCGATTCCGAATGGAGACGCCTCCCTTTCCGGCGTCCCGGTCGCTGCGGTGGCCCCCCGGCCGAGGCGTACTCGGCAGACTCCCGGATCTCTCTCCCGGCAGCAGGCCCGGCCTGATCGGGGCCGCACTCTCGTTATCGGCAGATTTCGTGAAAATCGAAAGTCCTCATGCGATCCTGAGGGACGCATCGGGCGGATGCCAGGAATCCCCCCCGGCACCGTGAGACCTTTGCCGACGCCGACACGACGGCACGTTCCCCCCTTTCGAGCCCTCCGTTTCGCGCAGGATGATGGGAGGCTCTGCCGATCCCGGCGCTATGGCAGCCGCCCCACCACCCCCCGCGCGGAGAGGCTCGCGCAAAGCGCCCCGAAACTGCCGGAAAGGAGGGGGAAAAGGCCATACGAAGCGGGCGGGAGAAACGCCAGTGTCTCCGAAAGGAACGAAAAATGACGCCGCAGATCGGTGCAGAGGAGGGCAAAGAGGAGACGCAGCACCACGAGCCCCAGGAGGGATGCCACGCTCCCCTGCACGAAACCCGCAACGACGAGGGGAGCGCGCAGATACCGGTCCGTGGCGCCCAGCAGCCGCAGCACGGTACTCTCCTCGAACTGCGCCAGGGCGGAGAGGCGGATCGTGAAAACGACGATCACGCACGAGATGGCGATCATCCCGCCGCCGAAGAGGAACGCAGCCCACCGCACCAGGCGGCGTCCTCGCCGGAATCCCCTGCGCCAGGCGGGATTGAGATCGACCTCCTCCACGGCCGGATGAAAGCGGATCCTCCCGGCAAGATGCGTGGGATCGCAGGCGCGGGCCCCGTGGGGATCACAGAAGACCTCGATCGTGTCGGGGAGGGGATTGGCCGGGAAACTCTCCAATACATCGGCATATTCGGGAAAATCCCGCAGGAACACGGCAAGTCCCTCCCCCTTGGGGATGAAGCGTACCCGCTGCGCACCGGCCGACCCCCGGATCTCCTCGAGGAGGGCATCGATCACTTCCCGTGGCAGATCGTCCGTCAGATAGATCGAGAGGGTGAAGACCCGGGTCCGCCAACGATCGAGGAAGGTATCGAAGTTCTGCACGAAGAGGAGACTGGCGGCCACGAGCATCATGATCGGTGTCATGATGCCGATCGTCGAGAGGTAGATGGAACGGCGCCGGCACATCAGGCGGAAGGTGCGGCGCAGGGTGTCGAAGAAGGGTGCGGGTATGGTGTTCAGGCGCATCCGTGGAGGCGTCCTTCCCGGAGGTGAAAGACCCGCCGGGGCATCGCGCGGAGCAACCCCTCGTCGTGCGTGGCGATCAGCACCGTGACCCCGTGCACGGTGACCCTCCGAAAGAGTTCCACCAGGCCAAGGGCATTGTCCGCGTCGAGGTTTCCGGTCGGTTCGTCGGCCAGGAGCACGCTCGGGTTGCGCACCATCGCCCGGGCCAACGCCACCCGCTGCTGCTCCCCTCCGGAGAGTTCATCGGGGAAGAGGTCGAACTTGCCGTGGAGTCCTACCCTCCGGAGGGCTGCACGGCTGCGCCGGCGCACTTCGCTGCGGGGGTGTCCCTCCACCTCGAGGGCCGCGGCCACGTTCTCGAGCGCCGTACGTGTGGGGATCAGCTTGAAATCCTGGAAGAGGACCCCGAGGTTTCGGCGAAAGTAGGGGACACTCCTTCTTCGCAGTTTCTCGACGTTGACGTTGCCCACGAAGATCTGTCCCGAGGTGGGTTTCTCCATCCCGAGGATCAGCTTGAGCAGCGTCGTCTTCCCCGCCCCACTCGGCCCGGTCAGGAAGACGAGTTGCGCCTTCTCCACCGAGAGCGTGACGTCGGCAAGCGCGCGGTGGCCGCCGGGGTAGACCTTGGTGACGTTGTGGAGCCGGATCATCGATCACGGATGGACGAGGGCCAACGCTTCGTCGAGCTTCCCCTCCTGGATATCCTGGATCATCTTGTGGTGCTGCATCGTCATCAGCTCCCGCAGGAGGCTCTCCTCGAGCCTCTTGCCCCCCCGTTTCCGGAGGATCGTCGCATAGGAACGGGATTTCGATGCGACGACAGCGCCGTTGTGGAGGATGATCGTCGTGATCCGCGCGCGTTTGGGGCCGCTGTCTTCCGTCTGGATGTGCAGGCGTAGCTTGCGGTAGTGGATTTCGTCGTTGAAGCCGATCAGCATTCAGATCCTCCTCGAGAACTTGGCAAAGGAACTCTCCGCTTCCACCGCGGTGTCGGGGTTGGGCGGCAGAATGATCGTGAAGGTCGTGCCCTTGCCCACCTCGCTCTCCACCTCGATCTTTCCGCCATGGCGTTCGATGATGCCGTAGCTGATCGCCAGGCCAAGACCCGTGCCCTTCCCCACCTCCTTGGTCGTGAAGAAGGGTTCGAAGATCCGATGGAAGTTCTCCTTGGGGATGCCACAGCCGTTGTCCGTGATCCGGATCGCGATCTTCCCCCCCTCCCGGCAGGCCACGTGGATCCAGACCTTCCCCTCCCCCTCGATCGCCTGGAAGGCGTTGAGGAGGATGTTCATGAAGACCTGGTTGAGCTGTCCTGCGTAGCACTCGATCTCCGGCACGTCCTGGTACTCCTTGATCACCTCGATTCGTTGCCGGTACTTCGGGAGGAGGAGCTTGAGTGTCGCCTCGATGCCCTCTTGCACCCGCATCGGTTTGATCTCCGCCATATCGACCTTGGAGAAGGTTCGCAGGTTCGTGATGATCTCGTCGATGCGGCGGTGCCCCTCCTGGAGCGCATCGATGAGTTCGTCGAGATCGGTCAGGAGGAAGTCGAAGTCGATCTCCTTCTTGAATGCCTCGATCCGCCGTCGGTCCTCCGGACGGGCGGGCTCGATCTCGTCGTAGAGGTGGAGCAACTTCTTGAAATCCGAGATGTATTCGGAGAGCATCCCGAGGTTGCCCCGGATGAAACTTGCGGGATTGTTGATCTCGTGGGCGATCCCGGAGACGAGGTCCCCCATTGCGGACATCTTCTCCGTCTGGACGAGTTGGGCCTCCGTCTTCTTGAGGAGCGCGTATGCCGCTTCGAGGTCCTTGTTGGAGCGATCGAGTTCCTCGATGAGGCGGGATTTGAGCGCATTGCTCTCGCGAAGTTTCTGGTTCGCCTGGGCAAGTTCACGAGTGCGTTGGGCGACCTTGTCTTCGAGCGTCCGGTTGAGTTCCGCGATCGTCTTGTGCGCGTAGGCATTCTTGCTCGCCACCCCCGCGAGGTACCCGATCGCGCTCAGGAACTCGAGGTCTTCCTTCCCGAAGCGGTTCGGATGGGAGCGGTCGTCGATATAGATGACCCCAAGGATCTCCTGCATGTTTCGCAAAGGGACACACATCGCCGAACGGATCTTGCTCGCGACGATGCTCTCCGATCCCTTGAGCAATCTATCGGCGATTGCGTCGTAGGTGATGAGACCACTCCCCTGATTGATGACGGTATCGAGGATCTTCCGGGAGATTTCGATCGAGCTGTTCCCCCCCTCCTCGTCCCGGATGCGGGTGACCTTGCTCACGAAGAGGGTCTGCTTCTCCTCCTGTTCGAGGAGGCCGATCATCCCCCGCTCCGGGTTGAAGGTCTCGAAGATCACGTCCATGATCTTCTCGAGGAGCTGCTCTGCGTCGAGGATCGAGTCGATCGCCTTGCTGATCTCGTAGATGAGGGAGAGCCGCTGTTCGGCGTTGGAGAGCGCGGCATAGGTGATCGAGTTGTCGCGGATCGAGGAGATGTACTTCGTGAGATCCTCGTTACCGATCTGGTACTGGACCTTCTGGTGCGGGTCGTCCTCGAAGAAGCGCAGGCGGGTGTTCCCCACGTCGATGAGATCGCCGCCGCTCAGGATGTGGACCTCGGAGGTCTCGTAGGATTTTCCGTTGACAAAGGTCCCATGCTTACTGCCGAGGTCCCGGATCGAGAATCGCCCGTTCTCGAAACGGATTTCTGCGTGATCGCGGGAGACGGCCAGATCGTTGAGCACGATGTCTCTCTGAAAATGCCGTCCGATCCGGAAACCGTTTCGCTGAACGACCTCCTCTTCCGAGAGGAGGAAGACGCTCCCGGCGTCTTCTCCCTTTTCCACGACGAGGTAAGCCATCTTTTCGGGTCCTTTGCAGCATGAAGGGGGGCTGAGCCGGTCTCCTCCCGGCGCAGCGCCCCCCTCCTCGACCGAGCCTCGTCCTCATGATATCGGGTTTCGGGGGAGGATGTCAATCCTCGCCTCCCCCGGTTCTCGCAGTCGGGGAGATTGACCCGGGGATCGGTGACCTGCTACAATTCTGCTGGCGGATCATCGTGGTTTCATCATGGGACGGGGTATGGACGAGGCGTTCACCGGCACCTCTTTCGGGAAGTTCTTCCTCCTCGCAAAAATCGCCGAGGGGGGGATGGGGGAGATCTTTCTGGCCAAGGAACGAGGGATCGCCGGATTCGAGAAGATCGTGGCGGTGAAACGAATCCTCCCCGAATTCTCCCGCTCCTCCCGCTTCATCCAGATGTTCCAGGACGAGGCGATCCTGGCCGGGAAGATCAATCACCCCAACATCGTCTATACGAACGAACTCGGAGAGATCGATGGAATCTTCTACATCTCGATGGAGTACATCCACGGCGATCCTCTCGATGTTTTCCTGCGTCCCCCCGCGCCGCGGATGCCGATCGCTCATGCCCTCTATATCGCGATCAGCGTCCTGACCGCCCTCGACTACGCCCACAATCTCCGCTATGGGGACGATCTCTACCTCATCCACCGGGATATCAAGCCGAAGAACATCCTCCTCACCTACGAGGGGGGGGTCAAGATCATCGATTTCGGGATCTCCAAGAACCTGCAACGCAAGTTCGCCACGCAACCCGATACGGTGAAGGGGACGCCGGAGTACATGTCCCCGGAACAGATCGCGGGTTCCTCGGTGATCGATCATCGTTCCGATCTCTTCTCCTTCGGGATCGTCTTCTGGGAGATGCTGACCGGCGAGCGGCTCTTCGAGGCGCCGACGTTCAAGGAGACCTGCTCCGCGGTCCTCCACCGAAGCATCCTGCCCCCTTCGAGCTTCAACCCCGAAGTTCCCCGGGAACTCGACGAGATCGTGCTTCGAGCGCTCATGCGCGACCGGGAGGCGCGCTTCCCCAGCGCAGCGGCCTTCCGGGATGCCTTGCAGGCGTTGCGCCAGAAGTGGGGGATCGGCAGTGGGGCGATCGAGCTTTCCGCGTATCTCCTGGAACATTTCGGGGAACGGATCACCGAGGCGAATCTTCGGCTCGAACGCTTCAAGGGGATGACGCCGCCCATCCCGGCGGAGCAGGAGAGCAACGCCTCGACGGCCGACTTCCCTCCCCACGGAGAGCGTTCGCCGAGCAAAGCGGTGCAAGAACGCTCCCCTTCCTCCCCGCGTACGCTCCTCTTCCTCCTCCTTCTCCTCGTAGGCAGCGGGGTGGGCCTCCTTCCCCTCCTCTACGAGCGGGATGCCCGCCTCGATGTGCAATCCGTACCGGAGGGGGCGCTCGTCTATCTCGATGGACGGCGGATCGGCACGACCCCGATCACCGGGATCGAGCTGACGCCGAATCGGGTCCATGAACTCCGGCTCGTCAAGCGGGGGTACCGGCAGGTGAATCGCCTGTTGCAGCCGGGACCGGGGGACCGGCTTCGCCTCCCCATCCGTCTCGAAGCGTTCGCCACGCTGGAGGTCGCCTCCCTCCCCCCCGGTGCCACGATCCTTCTCGATGGGAAAGTCGTGGAGGAGCGGACACCGGCGCTCCTTTCCCATCTCGATCCCACGATCCCTCACACGGTGGAACTCTCCCTCGAAGGGTATCTCCCCTCGATTCGGGTCTTTCACGTCCAGCCGGGAGAGAAGCGCAGGGTGACGCTCTCGCTCACCCCCCTGCCGGGAGGGGGCACAGCGGTAGCGGCGGCACGCAGGGACAAGGGGAAGGGGGAAACGCATCCGCCGGCGCGACCCGCCGTCTCGGCCACACCGAAGAGCCCCCCGGCAAAATCCCGCTCCGGGAAAGGAACCGCTTCTTCGGCGCGGCCTCATCTCCCCCCCCCTTCCCCCCCAACCCCCCGCACGGAAGAGGAAAAAAGCCCCG
>CAZTSL010000012.1:1300-14528 GCA_964616915.1 uncultured bacterium | reverse complement strand
TCCCCCCCCCCTTCCCCGCGAGGCCTCCCGCAAGGAGGGGGAAACGAGCCGCCTCACGATCCGCACGGAGCCCGCCGGTGCCACGATCCTCCTCGACGGCCGCCCGTTGCCCCGCAAGACCCCGGTCGAGGGCTTCCCCCTCGACCGGAGGGGGAGGCAAACGCTCACCCTCACCCTTCCCGGCTTTGCTCCCTTCACGACGACGCTCGAACCCCGAGCCGGGGAGACCGTCACCCTGCAACACCGCTTCGAGCGCGTCCAATACGGTCAGTTGATCGTCGATTCCCAACCGTGGACCACGGTCTTCCTCGATGGGGTGAAACTCGACACCACCCCCGTGTTTCGGGACGAAGTCCCGGCAGGAGAGCATACCCTGCGTCTCTACAATCCTTCCGCTGGCCTCGACGAGGTGATCCCCATCTCGATCGAACCGGGACGGCTCAACAAAATCGCTCCGAGATTCGAGGGATTCCTCTCCGTCCACCTCGACCGCCCAGCCGAGGTCTACCTCGACGGCAGACCGATCGGAAGAACACCGATCGAGCGGTTCCCCGTCGTGATCGGAGCGCATGAGCTGAAACTCAAATTCATCGATCTCTCCGGGGAGATGACGCTCCCCCTTCGCATACGCCGGGGGGAGACCACGCGCTTCACCGAAGCCACGATCCGTTGAGGAGCGCCCCCGGAGATCGGACCACGAAATCGTGAATCACCCGCAAGGCTCCCAAGGATGAGGGGAAAGATGCCGGAACTGACGATCTACAGAGACCAGGAAGAAATCGGCTGCAAGGAGATCTATACGGAAGAGGTCGTGCTCGGCAGCGCCCTCGAAGGGACCGGGATCCTTCTCGATGCCCCCGGCGTGGCGCCCCACCACGCGAAGATCACTTACAACGGTAAGGACTATAGCATCGTCGATCTCAAGACGGAAAGCGGCACCTTCGTCAACGACGAGAAGATCCTCTACAAGAACCTCGTAGAGGGCGACGTGATCCGTATCGGTCCCTTCCGCCTTCATTTCCACGCGCCTCCAGAAACCCGGATCGTGGCCGAACTCGATCCCCGGGAGCCGGAGATCCCGAGCAAGGCTTCCGATCGGGAACGGCTCACCCTCCTCTACCAGATCTGCGAGACGATCGATCTCATCTACGACCCGGAGAAACTCCTCGACAAGTCGGCCGAACTCCTTGCCGGCACCTTCGATGCCGATACGACGTTCATCGGACTGCTGCACATGGATGGGGAGCGCTTCGACCTCACCGTGGAGAAGGCGAAGGAGAAACCCTGCCCCCCCTCCTCGACGCTGATCGAATGGGTGAAACGGAACGAAAAGGCCTTCCTCACCTCCGATGCGACCGATGACAAGCGCCTCAAGAAGGCCCGCAGTGTGATGATGCACCAGATCCACTCCACGATGTGCGCGCCCCTCTTCGACGCCGGCGGGATGATGATGGGGATCGTCTATCTCGATCACCGCTCCCTGTCGATGAAGTTCACCGAGGAGGACCTGCGCTTCCTCGTATCGATCTGCAAGCTCCTCTCCTCGGCGATCACCCAGGCCCGCCGCCACCAGCACGTCGTCTCCGAGAACGCCGCGCTCCGGCAAAAGAGCGGGAGGATCGAGTTGATCGGAGAGAGCCCGAAGATCAAGGCGCTCAAGCGGGAGATCGAGATCTTCGCCTCGCGGGGCGATTCCCATATCCTCCTCACCGGAGAGACGGGGAGCGGCAAAGAGATGGCCGCCCGGATGATCCATCAACACTCCCGCCGGGCCGACAAACCCTTCATCACGCTCAACTGCTCCGCGATCCCGGAGAGCATGATCGAGAGCGAACTCTTCGGCTTCGAGAAGTGGGCCTTCACCGACGCGAAGAAGGCCCGGCGCGGCAAGTTCGAACTCGCCGACGGCGGAACGCTCTTCCTCGACGAGATCGGTGACATGAGCCTCTCTGCGCAGGCCAAGATCCTGCGGGCGATCGAAACGGGCGAGATCCAACGGATCGGCTCGGAGGAGGAGATGCACGCCGACGTGCGGATCATCTCCGCGACCCACAAGGACCTCTTCGAGGAGGTCCGCAAGGGAAACTTCCGCGAAGACCTCTACTACCGCCTCTGCACCGTGGAGATCAAGATTCCCCCGCTTCGCGAGCGGCGGGAGGATATCGAACTCCTCGTGAAATACTTCATCGAACGCTTCAAGCACGAGATCCACACGAACGTCGAGACGATCTCCCCGGAGGCCCTCGAGATCCTGCGCCACCACGACTGGCCCGGAAACGTCCGGGAGTTGCGCCAGTGCATCGAACGGGCGCTCTACTGCCCGAGTGGGAAGGTCCTCCTCCCCGAGCACCTCCCCCCCCTGCGCCGGAGCCGTGAGCAGAGCGAGGAAGCCCCGCCTCTTCCCCCCTCCACGCCGGAGGGACGCCCCCCTCAGCTCAAGGAGATCATCGAGGCGGCCGAGAAGCGCCACATCGAGAAGATTCTGCGCCAGTGCGGCGGAAAGAAGTCGGAAGCCGCAAGGATCCTCAACATCTCCCGTTACACCCTCGACCGGAAGATCGCGCTCTACGACATCGAACTCTAACCGGAACTTCCTCCGAGTAACGGCGCCGGCCAGCCCGTCAGCCCCCCTGTGGATCAATCGAGTTCGAAGCGGCGTCGCCAGTCGATATCGTCGGAGAGGGGTTTCATCTTCTTCTTGTCGAGGAGGAAACGGTCGATGACGAGGTAGTCCATCTCCGTGCGCATGAAGCAGGTATAGGCGTCGTGCGGCGTACAGACGATCGGCTCCCCCCGGACGTTGAAGGAGGTGTTGATGACGACGGGACAGCCGGTCTCCGCCTTGAAGGCGGCGATCATGTCGTAGTAGAGCGGGTGATCCTCCCGGCGGACCGTCTGGATCCGGGCGGAGCGATCGACGTGGGTGACCGCGGGGATGTTGCGCCCCTCGCGCACCGGAGCCACGAGGAGCATGTAGGGGCTCTCCCGGTCGAGTTCGAAGTAGTCCCCCGCATCCTCGACGAGGACGCTCGGCGCGAAGGGACGAAAACTCTCGCGAAACTTGATCTTGAGGTTCACCCGCTGCCAGTTCTCCTTCTTGCGGGGGTCGGCAATGATGCTACGCGCCCCCAGGGCACGGGGACCGAACTCCATCCGCCCCTGGAACCACCCGACGACCGCGTCCTCGTGGGCGAGCAGACGCGCGGTCACGCGAGGAATCTCCGAAGGATCGTACGTCTCGTAGGAAATTTCGTGCGCTTCGAGGTAGCGGCGGATCTCCTCCGTGGAGAAGGCCGGACCGAGATAGGGGGAACGGTGTCCCCCCTTTCGGGGGTTTCCGAGGAGGGTGTGGTGGATGAAGGCGGCCACGCCGACCGCGCCCCCCGCATCCCCGGCCGCGGGCTGGATGTAGAGCTGCTTGAAGGGGCCTTCCCGTAGGAGGCGGCCGTTGGCCACACAGTTGAGTGCCACCCCCCCCGCCATGCAGAGGTTCTCCTCCCCCGTCTTCTCGTGGATCATCCGCCCCATCCGCAGCACGACCTCCTCGGTCACCTTCTGTACGCTCGCCGCGACATCCATGTGGAAGGGTTCGAGTTCCGATTCGGGCTCCCGCCGCGGCCGCCCGAAGAGCGCGGCGAACTTTCGATTCGTCATCGTGAGGCCGTACTCGAAGGCGAAGAGATCCATGTTCATCCGGAAGCTGCCATCCTCCTCGATCCGGAAGATCTTCTCCCGGATGAGATCGACGAAGCGTGGCTCGCCATAGGGCGCCAGCCCCATCACCTTGTACTCCGCACTGTTCACCTTGAACCCGAGGTAGTAGGTAAACGCGCTGTAGAGGAGTCCAAGCGAGTGGGGGAAGTGGATCTCGGCGAGGAGTTCGAAGCGGTTTCCCTCCCCCACGCCGTAGGAGGCCGTCGCCCACTCCCCCACCCCGTCGAGCGTCAGGATCGCGGCACGCTCGAAGGGGGAGAGGAGGAAGGCGGATGCCGCATGCGACTCGTGATGCTCCGTGAAGAACACCTCCTTCTCCACCCCGAGTTCCCGTTCGATCACCCGTGGAATCCAGAGCTTTTCCTTCATCCAGACCGGCATCGCCCGCCGGAAGGAGGAATAACCCCGAGGAAAGGTCTGCATGTAGGTGGAGAGGAGCCGCTCGAATTTCATCCACGGTTTGTCGTAGAAGCCGATGTAATCGATCGCTTCGGGCGTAATCCCCCCCTCGGAGAGGCAGTAGCGGATCGCGTTCACCGGAAAGGCCGCGTCGTGTTTCTTCCGGGTGAAACGCTCCTCCTGGGCGGCGGCGACGAGTCGCCCCTCCTGGAAGAGCGCGGCGGCGGAATCGTGATAGAAACAGGAAAGGCCCAGAATGTTCATCGAGGGCGACTCCTCCTTTCCAAACGTGATCTCAGAAGGGACGGCGGTATGCTTCGAGGGTCTGCGCCTTGCGTTCCTTTGCGACCCAGTTCGTCCCCGCCACGTCGAAACGCCGGTCCGAGAAACGCTTCCCCACCAGCCGCAAGAGGAGCGCATAGGGGCCAAGGGCGAGGAAGAAGAAGAGGGTCAGGAGGACCGCCGTGTTCACCCGCCCCACGAGATGTGCGAAGGCCATCCAGGCGGCCCAGAGCCGCTTGCCGGTCTGTTTCACGAAGATGAGCATCGTTTCAGGTAACCTCCTCGTGGATCGTTGCAGAAGGGGAGGTGCCCCATCTCGGGTCTCTCCCCTTCCCTTCCGTTGGGTATGGAAAGCCCCGTCGACCGCAGTGGGCGGGGAGTGCGGTACGGTGGCTCACCCCCGCTCTCCCTTCCGGTAGGCGGGGAAGAAGGTCTCCCGCCTCCCATCGACGCCCGCTGCCGCACAGAGTCGATCATAGATCCGCTGGTTCCAGATCCGGTAGCCGACCACCGCAGGCGCCACGTCGTTTCGCCCGAACTTGCGCTTGTACCGAAAGAGCGAATCCCCTGGGGTTCGTCCCCCCCCCAGGTCGTAGATCCGAAACCGGTGCGCCCTCCCCCAGCGGATCAGGCCATCCCTGAGCAGGGGGTTGGCCGCCTCGGGGAGGGCGTGCGTCGTCGTTCCGCCCAATAGGGAGACGAGTTCCTCCCCGTCGGTGAGGCAGAGTTCTGCGGAAATGGGGCTCGCCCCATCGAAGACCACGCCGTAGAGGAAGCGGCCGGAAAGAGATCGGTGTAGATCCTCGAAGAAGGCGGGGGGGAAGTGATAGAAGGGAGCAGCCCTTCTACGCTCCATCGTCTCCCGGTAGATCGGATGGAAGAAGGGAAATCCCCGGGCATCCTCGAAGAAATGGAGGGTAAAGCCTCTTTGCCGGACACGGCGGATGGTGTTGCGCAAGGTGGGTGAATACCCTGTCCAGATGGCGGCGGGAGAACGCGTCAGATCGACCCGCACGACCTCCCCCCGCGCCTCGCGGGTGAGATGGGGCGCGAACGCCTTGGGGTGCAGAAGGGCGAATTCCGCAACCACGCCCGTGGTCCGGCAGTAGTGCGCCATGACGCGTTCGAAGGCACGTCCGACCCTTTCACGCTCGAACACCCCGCCGATCGGAAGGCCCCTGGGTCCCCCCCCACCGTAGGGACTCGTGAGGTCCGCGTAGACCCCTCCCCGCTCATCCCGCACCCTTCGCCGCAGGAAGGGGTAGAGCACGGCGCCCGTGGGCGTCTCCAGAAAGAGGCAGACCCCCTCCCCCCCCAGATGGCGGCTCCAGAGTTCCAGACGCTCCGGTGCATCCCAGAGGGAAGTGATTCCGTGCCGTCCGCGGATCGCCTCCCACGTTGCCCGGTCGTTTCGATCGGCGAGGTGGAGGACCCGCAGCGTGGCCGGAAGGGATTGCCGCATCCAAAGATCCCCCCTTCTCCTGGAAGGATCGTGATCGTCGATCCGGAGCGTCTCCGGAAGGGATTGCCGCCTCTGGAGGCCGAGCGGCGCCGCGACACCGCTGCTGCGGCTCCGATTCTCCCGTTTCATGCCGAAACGGCCTCCTCTCCCTCGATCGACTGACCGATCTTGAGCATCGCGGAGGCCATCAGCCAGAAGATCGCCGTATGGACCGAACCCGGAGAGATCATCCAGCTCTCGATCGAGGCGTGAATGCAACTCGCCGCGAAAAAGGCGAAGAGGAGCCCCGCGATCATTCGGGTTCTCTCCTCCGAGGCCCGGCGAAGATTCCGGAGCCCTTCCCGCGCGAAGAGGAGAAGGATCCCCAGCATGATCATCAGGCCGATGATGCCGGTCTCGAGCCAAAACTGGAGATACGAATTGTGGACGTAGGCCCCCTGGTGATGTTTGAAGGAGATCTTGAAGTAGGCAAAGATCTCGTCCCCCGTCCCGAAGCCGTACCCAAGGAAGGGACGCTTGCGGATGAGTGCCCAGGCCGCATGCCAGGCCTCCTGCCGCTCCGAGACCTTGAGGGTCGATTCGAGCGAGACGTCGTCCTGCCGTACCTTGGGGAGGCGCAAACCCTCATAGGAGGCGACGAAGAAGGAGAAAGCCATGAAGGCGAGGAGGAAGAAGTAGGGAAGCGCCCGTCTGGCGCCGCTGAGCAAGAGGAGGAGGAGGATCCCGATCAGCGCCACCATCCCCCCCCCCGCGATCCGGTGAAGAAGAGACAGATCCCGATGACGCCGATGAGCAACCCTCGCCCCCAGTCCCCCCGACGCCGCCGCGAGAGGATCTCGTAGAAGAGGAGGAGGATCGTGATCCCGCAAAGGAGCCCCAGGGCATTCGGGTTCCCCACGATCCCCCGCAGCCTCCCCCCCTTCGTGGCAAAGTGGGGATTCCACAGGTAAGCCGGAATCCCCAACAGAATGATCCACACGCAGAGCCGGCGGATCATCCGAAGGAAAGTGTCGATCTTTCCGATATCGTCGAGGAAGTGCCACACGGAAAAGAAGATCCCCACATAGATCGCCGTGTAGGCGATCGCCCGCGCCAGCGAGAGGAAGGGATCGATCGAACGGAAACTGAAGACCACGATGTAGCCGAGAAAGACGAGCCAGAGGAGATGAACGGGGTGCCACTTCCCGCCCTCCGTGACCTTCTTGTGCAGGAGGGCGGGCAGAATCCCCCGAACGGCCAGGGTCAGGATCGGAACCCACCGCATCTTCTTGAAAACGAAGATCCAATGGCCATACTGGCGCGCAGAGGCCAGAAGGATGCAGAGGAAGAGCAGCCCCACGAGATGGGAAATCGGAAGCACCATGCAGAGCGCCACGAAGAGCATTCCGCCAAGGAGGAGGAAAACCTCCTCTCCGCTCCCCCGCGCGATCGACAGCCCGGCGAAGACCGCGCCTCCGAAGAAGAGAAGGATGACGCAGATCACCCGGATCTGATTCCATTTCCCCTGGTCTTGTACGAATCTTTCCACGCCTTTTTCCATTCCTTCCGCCGCGCTCCGGCGTGCCCGGGATCGAGCGCGTCCCTGCGCCCTTCTCTTCCGTGGAGAAATGCGCTCTGCGACGCCGCACCAGTGTAGCGAAGGGGATTTAGGGTGTCAAACCATGCCCGCCGTGGGGATTGCGCCATGCACCCGAGGTATCGGAGCCCTCTCCGATCGTCCCGGAGGGGAGCGGAAGGGGGATTCAGGCGCCGGATGGCGGCTCCTCGAAGATCGCGCAGGCATCCTCCGTCTCCCACAGTTCGACCCGCCGGACCCGGACGCGTTCGTCGTCGATACGCCGGGAGATCGCCTCGAAGATGTGGCGGGCCACGTTCTCCGCGGTGGGAGCGGCGTCGTCGAAGGGGGGAACGTCGTTGAGGAGACGCCCCTCGAAGGGCGCGAGGACTTCGGTCATCACCCGGTCGAGGTGGTGGAAATCGATCACCATCGCCCGCCGATCGAGCCGTCGAGCCGAAACGTGGACCTTGAGCCGCCAGTTGTGACCATGCACCGGTTCGAGCGTCCCGTCGGGCTCGAGAACCTGATGGGCGGCGGGAAAGATCCGTTCCTTGTAGACCGTGAACATTTTCGAAATCCCTCCTACCGCAGATAGACGACCGAGACGCCATCCCCCCCCTCATGGATCTCTCCGGGACGCCATCTCCGAACATATGCCGATTTGGCAAGGTAGTTGCGCACCGCCGCCTTGAGGGCGCCTGTGCCATGACCATGGATGAGGAAGAGCGGGGACTCGTTACGCAGGGCCGCCGTATCGAGAAAACGTTCGAGTTCGGAGAGGGCCTCCTCGACCCGCATTCCCCGAAGGTCGCAGGTGTTTCCCGAGTGTCTCGTCTCGACCTCCTCGGCCACGGCAGCGAGGAGGGAGGGTCGATCGGGGGAGGGCGATTCCTCGGGTGGCGGCGATTCGTCCGCTTCGAGCTGATCGATCCCGACGCTCATCGTCATCTCCCCCAGGCCGACACGAACCCGTTTCTGGTGATCGGGGAAGGTGAGGAGGACGGCGCGTTTGCCGAGCGACCGGACGCGCACGGGGTCACCGATCCGGATCTTGTCCCAGTCGATCGGATGGAGAGGATCGGGAGGGGGGGGCGGAACGTCGAGGGGGGGGACGACGCTTCGTGCGAGTCTTCCGGCGCGCTTCTTGAGGCGGACGATCCGCTTCGGATCTCCGCGCGCCTCGTTCTGGGCCTCCTCGAGGAGACGGTTCATCTCGCGTTTGACCCGCTCGAGTTCCCGGTCGAGTTCCCGCCGGATCCGGGTCTGGAGATCGCGGCGTTTCGCTGCGAGCGCTTCGAGCCTGCGGCGGTATCCCTCCTTGAGTTCGAGGAGTTCCGTGCGCAGCGTCTCGATCTCCCGGTTTCGCCGGAGATATTCGTTCTGCTGGGCTTCGAGCGAGGAGAGGACCCGCTCCATGTCCCGGGTGCCGGCACCGAGGAACGCGTGGGCCCGGGCGATGATCTCGGGGGGAATCCCCAGCCTTTCTGCGATCTCGAGCGCATAGCTCTTCCCCGGCTGCCCGAGGATCACGCGGTAGGTGGGCTGCATCCGGTCGAGGTCGAAGGTGACGGAGGCGTTCTCGTAGTCGGGGTGGAGGGTCCCCAGCGTCTTGAGTCCCTCGTAGTGGGTGGTCACGATGACCCGCGCCCCCTTGGCCACGAAATGCTCGAGGAGCGCGCGAGCCAGGGCGGTTCCCTGGATCGGGTCCGTTCCCACCGCGATCTCGTCGAGGAGAACGAGGCTCCCTCTCTTCACCTTGCCGAGGATCTCCACGAGCGTGTAGATGTGGCCGGAGAAGGTGGAGAGGCTTCCCGAGATGCTCTGCTCGTCTCCGATATCGGCGAAGATGTCGGGGAAGACACCGATCCGGGAGCCAGGAGCGGCCGGAATGTGCAAACCGGCGCGCACCATGAGCGCACAGAGGCCCACGGTCTTGAGGGTGACGGTCTTCCCCCCCGTGTTCGGGCCGGAGAGGATGAGGGCCTTTCCGTGGAGGGCAATGTCGTTGGCCACGACCTCCTCGCGGCTTTTCGTCAGGAGGAGAACCGGGTTCGCCGCCTGCACGAGATCGATGATCGGCCCATCGGTGACGATCGGCTCGACCCCTTCGAGCGCCTGGCCGAGCCGTGCCCGGGCGTGGATGAAGTCGAGGTGGGCCAGGACGACGAGATTCTCGGAGATCGCATCGATTTTTTCGGCGACCTGGGCGGTCAGCTCTCCCAGGATCCTGCGGATCTCCTCCTCGACCTTGAGGTCGGCGAGTCGCACTTCGTTGTTGAGTTCGACGAGTTCGGAGGGTTCGATGTAGATCGTCTGGCCGCTCCCCGAGGTGTCGTGGACGATCCCCTTGACCCGGTTTCGCATCTCGACCTTCACGGGGAGGACGTATCGGTCGCCGCGGAGTGTGTAGTAGTCCTCCTGGAGGTAGTCGGCCCTGGCCACGATCTCTTCCAGGCGGCGTTTGATCCGATGATGGAGCGCCTGCGCCTCCCGGCGGTAGGTCTTGAGCGCCGGGCTCGCATGATCGAGGACTTCCCCCCGCTCGGAGAGGGTGACGCAGAGGCGCTTCCAGAGGTCGCGCAGCGAGGTCAACCGCTTCCCGATCGCCGCGAGATGGGGAGCGCTCTCCCGGTGGGCGGCCAGGAAACGGGAGACTTTCGCCGACATCCCGAGGAGACGGCGGATCTCGACGAGCGTCTCCCCCGGCAGGATGGCGCCGATCCGGGCAAGGGCCAGGGCTTCCCGCAGGTCGGCGAAGGGGGCGAGGGGAATCGGGGCTTCCTCTTCAAGGAGCCCCCGCATCTCCGAGGTCTCTGCCTGAACCTCCCGCACCGCCGAAAGGGAGGTATGAAACGTCAACTCCCGGCAACGCTCCTTTCCCATCGGGGAATCGGCGAACTGGGCGAGTTGCTCCGTGATCCGGGGCCATTCGAGCGTGGTGAGCGTTTTCGTGGAGAGGTTCTGCATCAGGATCGGGGAGGAGTCATCGTCATTTTACTTGCGGGGAACTCGACTTCCGCAGGGCGGCGGTGATCCTTTCGAGATCCGCGATCATCCGTTCGCGTTGTGCCGGCGTGAGGCTGATCCCCTCGAGGAGCCCGCGCCCACGGCTCAGGTTGATCCCGAGGAAGAAGATCTGGTTGCCGAGCAACCGGAGGGACTGCGGCGAGAGGGCGTGTTCCTTCGGGAGGAGGGCGGCCGCCTTCTGGGGCGACCGCAACACGATCCCCGTCTCTTTGAGGGCCCTGCCGAATTCCTGCCGTTTTTCGCGCGTCATCGTGGCCGGTACATCCCCTGCCTCGAGATACCGCGTCAAGGTTTCGAGCAGCACGGGATCGATCCCCTTGCCCCCTTCCCCCACTTCTGGAAAGAGGAAGCCCAGGATCCCGAGCCCGAGGGTGAAAACGATCATCCGCATGCGTATCTCTCTCATCTCCCCTGCTCCGATGCAATCTCGAGTGCAAAGACCTCGCTGATGTTACCATTCCGATGGGGGAGAATCAACTCTCCCGGCGGCCCTCACAGGCGACCTTTGGATTGACGGGGGAAAGCCCCTCTGGTAAACTCTGCGCATGGCATCGGGAACGATGGCAACACGAGCATACCGCGGTCTTTGGCTCCCCTGAGATCTCACGCTCCGATGATCCTGCCCGCCGAAGGAGATCCCGAACGATGAAGAACAGCCTCGAAATCGCTTCAGAAGCCCATCTTGCACCGATTCTCTCCATTGCGGAGAAACTCGGAATTCCAGAACGGTTCATCGAGCCTCATGGACGCTACAAGGCGAAGGTCTCGACCGATCTCCTCGAGGAGGCCGGCGGCCGCCCGAAAGGAAAGTATGTCCTCGTCACGGCGATGACCCCGACACCGCTCGGGGAAGGGAAGACCACGACCTCGATCGGCCTTGCCATGGCGCTCGAACGGATCGGGAAGAAGAGCGTCGTCGCGCTCCGGCAGAGTTCGCTCGGTCCCACCTTCGGAATCAAGGGGGGCGGCGCGGGAGGGGGATACGCCCAGATCATCCCGCTCGAGGAGAGCATCCTCCACCTCACCGGAGATATCCACGCGATCGGACAGGCCCACAACCAGATCGCAGCGATGACGGACAATTCCTGGTTCCACGGCAATCCCCTTCGCATCGATCCCGAAAGGATCCAGATCCGGCGTGTCGTCGATGTCAACGACCGCTTCCTGCGCCACGTACGGATCGGATTGGGCTCGAAGAAGGACGGCATCCCCCGCGACACCGGTTTCGACATCACGGTGGCGAGCGAGCTGATGGCGATCCTCGCGCTTGCCGATGGGAAGAGCACGCTCGAGGCGATCCGTGATCTGCGCGAACGAATCGGCCGGATGGTCGTGGCCTTCGACACCGAAGGGAAGCCGGTGACCGCAGATCAGATCCGTGCCGCCGGAGCCGCCACGGTGCTCCTGCGCAACGCCCTCCATCCGAACCTGATGCAGACGATCGAGAACACACCGGCGTTGATCCACTGTGGCCCCTTCGCGAACATCGCGCACGGCAACTCCTCGATCCTGGCGGACCGGATCGCGCTGCGCTTCGCCGACTACGTCGTCACGGAGGCGGGCTTCGGGATGGATATCGGCGGGGAGAAGTTCTTCGACATCAAATGCCGGGCCTCGGGTCTCGTGCCCGACGCGGTCGTGGTCGTCGCCACGATCCGGGCGATGAAGGCGCACACCGGCAAATACCGCATCCGCCCCGGAAAGCCCCTTCCCGAGGAACTCCTTCTCGAGAATCCCGGCGATGTGGTCGAAGGGGGCGCCAATTTGCGCAAGCAGATCGAGAATGCCCGGAAATACGGTATTCCTGTCGTTGCGGCGCTCAACCGCTTCCCGGAGGACCGCCCCTCCGAGATCGAGGCGGCCAGACGGGTGGTGGAGGAGGCGGGCGCGCTCGGGATGGCGGTGAGCACCGTCTTCGCCGAGGGGAGCCGGGGGGGGACCGATCTTGCCCGCCTCGTCGTCGAAGCGGCAGAGCAACCCGCCGACTTCCGCTTCCTCTACCCCCTCGACACTTCGATCCGGGAGAAGATCGAGACGATCGCCCGGGAGATCTACGGCGCCGCCGAGGTTTCCTACAGCGAAGAGGCGGCTGCGCAGATCGATGCCTTCGAGGCCAACGGCTTCGGCAACCTGCCGATCTGCATGGCCAAGACGCATCTGAGCCTGAGCCACGACCCCAAACGGCCCGGTGCACCGAGCGGCTTCGTCTTCCCGATCCGGGAGGTCCGGGCCTCCGTGGGGGCCGGCTTCATCTATCCGCTGGCCGGAACGATGATGACGATGCCGGGGCTTGGCGCCGATCCCGCCGCGCATCGGATCGATATCGACGAGACGGGGAAAACGGTGGGGCTCTTCTGAGAAGGGGCGCAGAGCGCCGGAGGAACCATGAAGAGGTCGAACGCGCTTGGATGTTTCATCGTCGGGCTCATCCTCGTAGGTACGCTCGCCGCGGATCATCCGAAGGTGACCGGGGGGATCGAGGAGATCCTTCGGTTCGAGGGCCTGAGGCAGCGCAAGCCCTTCCAGCGCTTCTACTGGGTCTGGCGGCAACGGGCCGCGCCGATCGGTAGGATCCCGGCCGGGGCCCTCCTGCGGGCAAAGCGACAGATCGATGCCCTGGAGAGCGAAAACACCGGTGTGACTCGTTCGACGTTCCACTGGATCAACGTCGGGGCCGCCCCGATCGCGGGGGGGCGCATCGGTCTCACCGCCGGCGCGCGTCCGATGAGCGGCCGCGTTGCCGACGTCGCGGTCGATCCGAGCAACGCCGCCCATTGGCTCATCGG
>CAZTSL010000012.1:0-1200 GCA_964616915.1 uncultured bacterium | reverse complement strand
AATTCCTGGACGCTCGCGCTTGCGGGAGCGGCGACCGATCTCGAACGCCACCCCAGCGACTTCGGCCGCCTCTACGCCGGGATCGGGGACCTGATCGTCCGAAACGAGAACGGGGTCTACCGCTCCACGGATGCCGGCGCTTCGTGGGCACCGATCAATGGGCCCTGGGAGAGCGACGGCGATGGTGTGGGCCGGGTCGAGTTGGCGATCGCCCCCAGCAACCCGAACGTCCTCTACGTCGGTATCCAGGACGGGTACAACGTCCGGGGCACCGACGGGGGTCTCCTTGGCCTCTGGCGCACGGACGACGCCTGGGATCCGACCCCCTCCTGGACCCGCATCGATGTGACGGAGACGGACAACGGCACCGGGAACCACGGTTACTGCGGTTATAACCCCGCCTTCAACTCCCTGACGGAACAGTGCTGGTACGACCACGAGTTGATCGTCGATCCGACGAATCCCGATATCCTCTACGCCGGCGGGATCGCGCTCTGGAAGTACAATGGGACCTCGTGGAGCGAGGTGAGCCATCTCGTGGATCGGCCGGAGGAGGGGATCCACGCCGATCAGCATACGATGGCCTGGGCGGGCAACCGCCTCCTCGTCGGAAACGACGGCGGCATCTGGTCCAGCACGGATGGCGGGGCGACGTGGGAAGACCACAACACGAACCTCGCGATCACGCAGTTCTACGAAGGGGCGATCCACCCGGAGGATCCCTTCTTCGCCGTGGGAGGGGCGCAGGACAATGGGAGTATGCGCTGGAACGGGCCTCCGACCGGCTGGCGATGGGTGCTCGGGGGGGATGGGGCGGACAACGTCTTCTCCCGATCGAACCCCGATACCGACTGGGCGCTCTCCTTCCAGAGCCTCGCGATCCGGCGGACCCGCAATGCCGGGGCCTCCTTCGAGCGCGCCGACATCGGGATCAACAAGAACGGGGCGGCCTTCATCTCCCGCTTCGAGCAGTGCCCGGCAGACGAGAACGTCGTGATCGCGGGAACGGACAATCTGTGGAAGACGACGGAGTTCTTCTCCGCGGAGGGGAGTCCGTCGTGGACGGCCAACAGTGGGGATATCGGCGCTCCCCTCCTGGCAATGGCGTTCGCCCCTTCCGATGGTTCGTGCCAGACCTATGCGGTGGGGGGGGGGAACGGCGCGCTCTTCCTGACGCGCGATGGGGGGGGGAGCTGGACG
>CAZTSL010000011.1:48172-53621 GCA_964616915.1 uncultured bacterium | reverse complement strand
GACTCCGACGACGTGTCGGTGCTGCTGAGCAATGGGGATGGCACCTTCCAGTCTCCACGCCGCTTTCCCGCCGGTGACACCCCTGACTCCGTAGCGATGGGGGATCTGGACGGGGATGGCCGCCCCGATCTCGTTACCGCAAACAGAGACTCCGACGACGTGTCGGTGCTGCTGAGCAATGGGGATGGCACCTTCCAGTCTCAACGCTCCTTTCCCGCCGAGTACAGCCCCGTTTCCGTAGCGATGGGGGATCTGGACGGAGACGGCCGCCCCGATCTCGTTACCGCAAACTTCTACTCCAACGACGTATCGGTGCTGCTGAGCAATGGGGATGGCACCTTCCTGGAGCAACTCCGCTTTGCCGTCGGTCACGGTCCCGTTGCCGTAGCGATGGGGGATCTGAATGGGGACGACCGCCCCGATCTCGTTACCGCAAACTCCTACTCCGACGACGTATCGGTGCTGCTGCACAAATAGCAGAGCAAGATTCCGGGAATACGTCGCGCGGGCGCTCTTCCGTGAGACGCTCGACCGGCAAAGGGCCCGGCAAGGGAAGACGACGCTGAAGATCGTGACCGCGCGCAAACGGGTGGCCTTGCTGAAGAAGGAGATCCACCGGTTCGAGCGGATCGACAGGGAGGTGTTCATGGATCTTGGAGAAAAATTCCGTGAGGAAGGGAAGTGGGAGGGAAGCCTCGATTCCAATCGTTCTCGATGCGATTGCCCTGGGTCGAGGTCGGCAGAACGATTGCCTTTTGCGCATCGGTGGTCTACAATTCGGGTATGGTCCCCTTGTTTTCGAGAGACGCGAGGAGTGGGTATCCATGAGACGTTGCTGGCGTTCCGGTTTCCTGTCGTTCTTCCTCCTCTTCCTTCCGGCCGTGCCCCTCTACGCGCAGGTCGTCAACCTCTACGTGTGCAGTGATACGACGAACAGCGTCCTGCGCTACGACGGGACGACGGGTGCCTTCATCGAGGAATTCGGCAACGATGGGCATCTTCTGCGCCCTTACGGGCTCGTCTTCGGTCCGGACGGCAACCTCTACGTCAACAGTCTCACGAAGGACGAGGTGCTGCGCTACGACGGGGTGACCCGGGCCTTCATCGACGTCTTCGTGACGGCGAACAGCGGGGGGCTCGACGGGCCGGCGGGACTCGCCTTTGGTCCGGACGGCAACCTCTACGTGCCCAGCATCGGGACGGACGAGGTGCTGCGCTACGACGGGGATACGGGGGCCTTCATCGATGCCTTCGTGCCGAGCGGGAGCGGGGGGCTCGATACGCCCTACGGGCTTACCTTCGGTCCGGACGGCAACCTCTACGTCAACAGCCTGAACGCGGATGCGGTCTTCCGCTACGATGGGAATACGGGTGACTTCATCGACGTCTTCGTCACCCCCCGAAGTGGCGGCCTCGACGCACCGACCGGATCGGCCTTCGGCACGGACGGCAACCTCTACGTCAACAGTTTTCTCACGAACGAGGTGTTGCGCTACGACGGGGATACGGGGGCCTTCATCGACGTTTTCGTGCCCGCGGGGAGCACGAACCTCGAGGGACCGAGCTTTCTCATCTTCGGGCCCGACGAGCACCTCTACGTGACGAGTTTCCGGACGGACGAGGTCTACCGGTTCGACGGGGGGACCGGCGCGTTGATCGATGTCTTCGTGCCCGCGGGAAGCGGGGGACTCGACAGCCCGACCTTCCTCACCTTCTTCATCGACAACGACGAGGATACCCTCCCCGATGAGTTCGACAACTGTCCGCTCGCCGCCAACCTCGATCAGGCCGACGGGGACGCCGACGGCGCAGGAGATGTCTGCGACAACTGCCCCGAAGTGGAGAACCCCGACCAGGCCGACGCCGACCTCGACGGGATTGGTGACCTTTGCGACAACTGTCCGCTCGACGCCAACCCCGACCAGGCCGACGGGGACGCCGACGGCACGGGAGACGTCTGCGACAACTGCCCCCTCGATGCCAATGCGGATCAGGCCGACATCGATGCCGACGGCACGGGGGACGTCTGCGACAACTGCCCGAACATCGGAAATCCCTCTCAGACGGATACGGACGGGGACGGCCCCGGGGACGTCTGCGACAACTGCCCGGAGACCGCCAACCCGGAGCAGGTCGATACCGACGCGGACGGGGCGGGGGACGCCTGCGATCCCTGCCCACGCGATCCCGGCAACGACGACCCCGATGGCGATCTCGTCTGCACAGGGGAGGACAACTGTCCCGATACCCCGAATCCGGGGCAGGAGAACAGCGATGGGGACCTCCCCGGAGATGCCTGCGACAACTGCCCCCTCGACACGAACCCCGATCAGGCCGACGGCGACGCCGATGGTGCCGGCGACGCCTGCGACAACTGCCCCGAAGTGGAGAACCCCGACCAGGCCGATACGGACGGGGACGGCCTGGGAGATCTCTGCGACAACTGCCCCGAAGTGGAGAACCCAGACCAGACCGATTCCGATGGAGATACCTTCGGCGATCCCTGCGACGTATGCCCGGATCGGCCGAATCCGAGCCAGAACGACGTCGATGAGGATGCGGTGGGGGATGTCTGCGACAACTGTGTTCTCGTCCCCAATCCGGACCAGATCGATGAGGATGGGGATGGTTTCGGTGCGGCGTGTGATCTCAACGACGAGTGTGCGATCATCTCGACCCTCGTGCCGGGAAATCCGTTGCGTTCGGTTCTTCCCTCCGCAGTGAGCCTTGGAGGTGTCTTCGGCTTCCTCTTCCTCCTGCGCCGTTTCCATCGGAGGCAGCGTTCGTCGTGAGGCAGGAGAGCGCTTCCCTGCGGCGTATCGTCTCCCCTTCTCCTTACCGCGGGAGTTCCTGTCATGAGAGACCTTTCGCGTCGGATTTCCGGGTGTCTGGTGATCCTTCCCTTCCTGGCCTTTTTTCCCGCCATGGTCGCCCTGGCGGGGGAGGGCGTGGTCGATGAAAAGGTGTGGCGTCATCTCGAGACGCACGAACGGGTGCCGGTCTCGATCCTCCTTCGGCCGCCAGAGGGGGGGACGAGCCTCTCCCCGGAGGGACGCAAGGCCACGGTAGCAGATCTGCAGGCGCGGGTGCTCGAACGGCTGGCCGGCACGGGCTTTCACCTCCGGTTCCGCTACGTTCTCCTCTTCGGGCTCGCGGGGGAGGCGGATAGGGCGGCGATCGAAGCGTTGTCCGGAATGTCGGAGGTCTCGCGGGTCTACTTCGACGAGACCCTCGTCCCCCTCCTGGCCCAGGGGGTTCCCCTCATTCGGGGGGACGAGATGCACGCGATGGGATTCACCGGGACGGGGCAGACCGTCGCGGTGATCGATACCGGGATCGACTATACCCATCCCGACCTCGGCGGTTGCTTCGGGGAGGGGTGCAAGGTCGTGGGGGGATACGATTTCGCCAACGACGATCCCGATCCGAAGGACGAGCCGGGAACCGCAGGACACGGCACGGCCGTGGCCGGGATCATCGCTTCGACGAACGTCCCGAACCAGGGCGTGGCCCCCGATGCGCGCCTCGTCGCCCTCAAGGTCTGCGATACGCGCGGCTGCGCCTCTTCCGCGATCGATGCGGCCCTCGACTGGGTGCTGCTCAACCACGAAGCCTTCGGGATCACGGTCGTCAACATGAGCCTGGGCACGAGCGAGGTCTACCAGGACCCCGAGGCGTTTCCATGCAGCTTCTCCGTGACCGCGCAGGCCGTGGCCGACCTGGCCCAGGCCGGGGTCGTCACCGTGGCGGCTTCGGGGAACTGCGGTCGCGGGGATGGGATCTCCTCCCCAGCGTGCATCCCGGAAGCGATCTCCGTAGGCGCCGTCTATGACGCCACCTTCGGCCAGATCCGGTGGAACGGGGAGGGGACGTGTCAGGATTGCACGGATCCCTCCCCCCGCCCCGATGTCGTGAACTGTTATACGAACAGCGCGCCGATCCTCGACCTCATGGCACCGAGCTACAGCGCGACGACGACGCGGAGCAACGGGGGAGCCTTCACGGGGTTCGCCGGGACCTCGGCGGCCGCCCCCTATGCGGCGGGCGCGGTGGCACTCCTTCGCCAGGCGGCGGGGGATACCGTCACGCCGGAGGATATCCGTCATGCGCTGAAGGTCTCCGGCGTGGGGGTCACCGACCCGAAGAACGGTCTCACCTTCCCCCGGATCGATCTCCCTGCGGCCCTTGCGGCGTTGCCGAAGCGGTGCGGCGGGGTCCCACTCGAACCGGTCGATGCCGGAACGGTCCCTCCCGGGGCGGCGACGGGGAATTTCGAGGCGATCATCGTGGGGGAGGAACATCCGGATCCGGGGGAAGGCCATCTCGTGGTCCACCTCGGCGGAACCGACGATCTCAACGGCACGAGTGCGACGGCGGCCGAGTTCGAGCGCGAACCGGGGATTCCGGTCTATCAGATCCTCCTGGGCAATCCCACGCCGGATGGGGATCTCCTCCTCCTTCAGGCCCAGAAGTCGGTCAACGGGGAAGTGGTGATCGACCTCGAGAATCCGGAATCGACCCCTTTGAACCTCGGGAAGACCCATGCCTTCGCGGCGTGGTATCCGGGGGGCACCTTCTTTACCACGCCGGAGGCGCCTGCCGCGGTCTCGATCGGGGGAAGCGTCCTCTTCTGCGAAACGGCCGAGGGGGTTGGGGGGGGGGTCTCCGGCCGTTTCACGGCCCTCTTCCCGATCGCAAACTACCCCGAGATCGACCCTGCCGAGGTTTCGCCCTTCCGGCTGCGGGCCAACTTCGAGAGCGTCATTGCCACCCCCGAGGAGGATGGCCCCAACCTCGGTGATGGGAACGGGGTCGCCAACCTCGACGGAACCCTCATCGACGTCAACGGAGCCACGGCTACGGCGACTCTCGGCGACGAGGGCCGGATCACGGTCACCCTTCGCAACCCTTCGGAGGAGGGAGGGGTCTTCGAACTTTCTCTCCCCGCCGGGAGCCTCGTTGCCGGTGGATCGGTTCCGATCGACCCGGAGGTGATCCGCCTCCGGGTCTGGGGCAGGGCCGCCGACTTCGAGGCCGGTGTTCCGGCGGACGCGCATGGGGTGAGTGGGATCGTCACCGCCGCCTCGGAGGGGGCGGGGCAGGAGAGCGGGGCGCGGATCGCAGCCGAAATCCGTGCGACCGTCACCTTCGAGACGGAGGGGTCGGCCACTTCCGAGGAATCGGCGCTCTCCACGGCGGCAAGCATGACCTCCACCGGCGGGAGCACCGGTGGGAGCACAGGGACCTCCCTCTCGACGGAGGCCGAGACAGGTGGCCGCTCCGGGGAAATGAGCGACGGCACGCACTCGGGCGAAGCCACGACGGGCGGTCTCTCGGATGTATCGACCGGAGGCGCTACGGTGGACACCACCGAAGCGACGAGTGCCCCCACCACGGCGGTGTCGTCGGCCAGCTCTTCCGGCTCCACGGGGGGGACGAGTGGGGAGGC
>CAZTSL010000011.1:0-48072 GCA_964616915.1 uncultured bacterium | reverse complement strand
ACGGGGGGGACGAGTGGGGAGGCACTCACCACCGCGGCCTCGTCGGCCAGAACCAGCGTCATGCCATCGAGCGATGTGGCTCCAACGCCGGAATGGACGGCCTCGGCGGAGACCACGGGGGGGTCTCCCTCGGAGACGCCGCAGGAGACGGCATCCTCTCCTGGAGCGCCGGCGACCGGAGAGAATGCCTCGGGGGGAGGGTGCGGCGGTTGCGCGACGACGGCCGCAGCGCCTCCCGCGGATCCCTCCCTCCCCCTCCTGGCCCTCTTCCTCCTTCTTGCCCGTCGGCGGCGGCGCAACGGTGGGTGAAGGAGGCCCCCGATCCTCGGATGGAGGGGACGATGAGCGAATATCTCCTCGGAGAAGGGCGGCTCGAACTCGAGATGGAGATCGAGGCGTTGATCGAGCAGGCGGGGATCGAGCGCCCCCCGATCCACCCCCGCCGGGTGGCCCGCCGCCTGGGGATCACCCTCCACGCCCGCAAGGAGCTGGCGGCCCGGGGCGCCTATCTGCGCAGGGGGGATTCGGAGTTCATCTACTTCCGCCGGGACGACCGGCGCGAGCGGGAGCATTTCGCCATCGCGCGGGAGATCGTGCAGCGGAGCCTCTTCGGGGAGATTCCCCCGGGACGACGCCCCCCGCACGCCGATCGCCTGAGCGCGCAGGGGGCGATGATGCTCCTTTTGCCCCGGAACTTCTTCGAGCCGCACGCCGAGGCGCTCGACTGGGATCTCCTGCGGCTCAAGAAGATCTACACCACGGCGAGTCACGAGGTGATCGCCCGACGGATGATGCACTTCAAGCCCTGTATCGTGCGGATCTACGACAAGGGGAAGCGGACCGCCTCCCTCTGGCCGCCGCAACTGCGGCGTTCTCCCCCCTTCGAAGAGGTCGAGGCGGAACTCCTCTCCCGCATCGTCCCCTCGCAGACGCCTGCGAGCATCTCCTTCGCGTTCGAGCAGGAGACCTGTTCCTTTCCGGCCCGGATGGATGGATGGCCCATCTTCGAGCGGGAGAAGCAGACGGGGATGATCTGGGAGCGGGTGATCCTCGTCACCCACCTCGGGATGGCGGGTTCTTCTTCCGTTTGAAGAGGCGGGCGAAGAAGGAAGAATCCTCCTTGCTCTTGCCGGTTGCATCCTTCTCCGCGCGCATCCGCATCAGGCGAAGTTCGCGGAGGGCCTCGACGTGGTTCGGGGAGAGATCCGTGGCCTTCTGGAAGCAACCCCTTGCCTGGGGCTCCTTCCCCTCCGCCTTGTAGACGAGTCCGAGATAGTAATAGATCTGGCCCTCGTCGGGGAAGACTTCGAGGAGTTCCTTGAACGACGCTTTCGCCGCTCTTGCATCCTGGCTGAGTTTGTAGCGGCACCAGGTGAGGTCGATCTGGCTCTCCTTGTGGGCGGGTTCTTTTTCGAGGACGCGCTTGAAACATTTCGCGGCGGTGGAGAAGTCGCCCTTCCTCATGGCTTTGCGGGCATCCTGGTAGGCCCGGTGGAATTCGTACTCCTCGTAGACCTGGATCCGCTTGTCGAAGAGTTTGCGCTGTTCGTCGTCGAGGAGGATGTTGTAGGCATCGGTGATGTGGGTGAAGATATCGGTGATGAGTGCGCTGACCTCCCGAGGGAAGGACTTTCCGGGATAGCGATCCGGATGGTACTTCTTCGTGAGTTTCTGGTAGGCCCGGCGGATCTCCTCCTTCGTGGCGCTCGGTTCCACCCCGAGGATCTCGTAAAAATTCTGTCCTTCCATCTCTTTGCGAAGTTCTTCGAGTTCTCCGACGAGTCTTGCCATTTCGGGATCTCCGAACTTCCCTGTGGATGTCCGAAGGCCACGGCGACCGGTTCGCGGCGTTCGTTTCGAAGACACGGCTGCTCCTCTCAGGAATCGGTTGAAGGGGATATCAGGACATAGCAGACGAACAGGAAGGAAATTATAAGGAAAGACGAAGAGGTTTGTCAAGGAGGTTCAAAGAAGGATGACGTCCTTCTTCTCTTCCGGTGGTTTCGTATCGTCCTCTTTCTTCTTGGGAGAAGTCAGGTCTGCGATGTTTCGGGAGAGAATATCGGAGACGACCTCGGCCGCGGGCGTTTTCACCTTGCCCTTGGAACTCTTGAGGAGGGCGGCATTCTTGAGGAAGTCGAAGACCCGGCTCTGGACGAGGCGGGAGGAGGCTTCCTCGATCTTTTCCGGGAGGGCGGCGTTCAGTTCCAACTCGAAGGCCTTGACCTGGTCGCCGAGTTTCAGTTCTTCGAGGGATCGTTTCTCGATCTCGGTGGCACGAAGGGGTCTCTTGCTGCGCAGTTCCTCCATCTTTCCGAGCATCCGCAGGGCGATGAGTTCTTCGACCTGCCCCATCGCCTCATGCGTGACGGCGGCCCGGAAGTCCCGTTCGTCGAAGTAATGTTGGGCCATCTGGCGATAGACGCGGGCGGTGTGCTCGTGTTTGACCCCCTTGCCCACGGTCACGTCGTCGAGTTCGGCGATGAAGCTGAGCATGTCCTCGTAGATCTTGAGGTTGTTCGCTCCCCGGCCGAGGGTGGAGAGGACCTGCGTCAGGCGGGAGAAGGCGGGCTCCAGATCGAGGAAGTTGACCATGTCGTAGATCATCGAGCGTTTCTTCTGCCGGGCGGCCCGGTAGTTGTAGCCCACATCCTGGAGAAGGGTGTCGAGGACGTCGAGAGCCTTGGCGAATTTTCCCTCCTCGATGAGCCGATCGACTTTCTTGAGCTTCTTTGGGATCCGTTTCGGATTCGCGCGCACCGCCAGGATGAAGAAGCGGATCGCATAGACCAACCCCACGATGACCGCGATGACGGCGAATACCGTCAGGAAAGGAATCTGTCTCAGAAAGTCCATGTTGTCTTCCTACTGTGGCACTCGTCTGCAGGATCCCCCTCGATGCCGGCGCTCGACGGGCTCCTTACCCGATCCGCCGCTCTCTTCGAGCGTATGATATCTCCGGTGCTTTTTCAAGTCCGTCTGGCGGCGTTGCGGGCGAAGGGGGAAGACCGTTTCAGGATACAACATCTCCCCGCCCTTTTCAAGGGGTAGAGCCGGGGTGCCACGCTCGATCATCCGGGGGGCCATCCGAGTTGCCGTCCCCCCAGGAGATGGAAGTGGAGGTGGTAGACGCTCTGCCCCCCCGCCTCGTTGCAGTTGTGCACGATCCGGAAGCCCGCCTCGAGGTTCCGTTGCCGCGCGAGTTCGACGGCGGTGAGGTAGAGCTTGCCGATCAAGTCGGCATCCCCTGCTTCGAGGTCGAGGGCGGTTGCGATGTGCCGGCGCGGAATGAGGAGGAGATGGACGGGCGCGGCGGGGTGGATATCCTTGATCGCCACGAGCGTCTCGTCCTCGTATACCTTTTCGGCGGGGAGCTTCCCCTCGATGATCTGGCAGAAGAGACATGACATTTTGCGTTCACCCCTGTATCCTTGGTATCCTTCGAGATCGCGCGAGGACGCGGATCGAGATTCGTGGAACAGACCCAGGATTCACGCTACCAGAAAATGGCCACCGATGCAAGAGATCGGGAAAAGGGATCGTTTCCTCGAGGGGTGCCTGGTTGCCGGGCTCGTTTTGGAGTTTTTCCTGCTCTTGCCGGTGCCGTGGCATCTGGGCACGACCTACTACGACGGCTACGACTACCTGGAGAACGCCCGTTTCATCGCGGGGGTGGGGGCGCACTACGATCCGATCCGGGCGCCGGGGCTTCCCCTCCTGCTCGCGCCGGTCTATCGGTGGATGGCGTGGACGGGCATCTCCGGAGACGATCTCCGTCCTCCGCACGTGGTGCTCTTCCTCCTCTCCTGGGGCTTTCTCCTTTTCCTCTATCGTTTCTTTCGCCGTTTTCATGGGGGGACCCTGGCGCTCGTCGGGGTTGCGCTGATGGCGGGGAACCGTCTGTTCGTCCACTATGTGCCCTTCGTGATGGCGGATCTTCCGGTGACGGCGGCCTTCGTGCTCCTCCTGGCGTACTACGATCCCTGGGGGCCGTGTTCCCCCCTTCGGCAAGTCGGGGTGGGCATCCTCCTCGGGGTGGCCTTGCTCCTCAAGTATCCGGCCGGGATTCTCATCGGGCTCCTTGCTCTCTACGAAGGATTCGCGCACCTGACGACAGCGGAACATGGGAAGGGGGGAGGGGCCGCCCGGCTGCGACGCTGGGGGGGGGTCGTGCTCATCGGGGGGGCAACGGCCTTCCTCGTGCATGCCGCGATCTTCCAGATCCGGAAGGGATGGGGGCTTCCCGAGACCATCCGGGCGCTTCTCTGGGTGTTCCAGGAGCAAATCTCCGTCAACAACCTGGCGAAGGGTTCCGATACCTTCTACGAATACGCCTACGATCTGTGGAAGATCCTGACCCCGGGGGTTGCCCTCCTCTTCGGAGTTGGGGTGGGGGTGGCGTGCCGCAGGCGAACGCGGGCCGACCTGCTCGGTCTCCTCTTTGGACCGGGGTTCATCCTCGTGATGACGCTGGCCGTGGCCTTCAAGGAGGCCCGTTACATCTTTCCGGCGATCCCCTTCTGCATCCTTCTCGTGCTTCGGGGGATCGAAGTCTGCTTCCCCCCCCTCTTCGAGAGGGGGGTGGGGCGAGGGATATGGCGGAATCCCCGCCGCGTCTTTCGGGGGGCCCTGCTGCTGCTCCTCCTCTGGCCCGCAGGGGAGACGATCGGCGAGGGTTTCCGTCTTTCCGATCCCTTCTACCGGATTCCCTTCGCCCGCAACGTCGCGTATGCCGTGGCGCAGGAGACGCCGGGACGGATCTACTGGTTTGGAGGTTTCTACGTTCGGCATCCCCGGTCGTATATCTTTTCCCCCCTCGACGAGTATTTCTACCTCTACCATGTGGGGCCGAAGACGATCCGTTTCTACCTCCCGGAGCGCCGGATCGAGGCGGTGGGGTATCGTCGTGGCGGGCGGGGGGAGGCCGAAGGCCCTCCCTTCCTCCCCGATCTGGCTCGACTGATGGGTCCCGAGGATACGGCGATCCTCTCCCTCGAGGAGACCTACCGGACCTCCACGCTCCCGGAGAGGATCCCGCCCCTCTTCGCGCTTCGGCTGCGTTTCGAGGAATTCCAGCGCATCTCTCCGGTGTCGGGGGCGTGGCGCTTCCGGAGTGATCGGGGACGGAATCTTCATCTGCGGCGTCGGGATGATGGGGATTGGCTCGTGGCCGGGGATGCGTTGCCCCGCAGCGAACTCTACCTCCGTTTGCCCGGAGGAGGGACCCGTTACCTCGGTCCCCTCCCCCCCCTCGCGCCGGAGGAGGGGGTCGCGCTGCCCCCCCAGGTGCCGGCGGCCCTCTTCCACGACGAAGCGGAGATCGGATTCCGACTCGTCTTCCACGTCTACCGCCCTTTCCTCCCTTCTGGAACGATGCGCCCCCTGGCGTCGAAGGGGGAGGAGGAACCCGAAGGAAGGGGAGATGCGCCGCAAAGCGCAGACAGAGGGGCGCACGATGAAACGACGCGCCGGCAGGAGGAGCGGCGAGCGCAGGAGGAGCCGTGATGGAGATTGCTGTGACGCTCGAAGGGGTGACGAAACGCTTCGGGGATCTCGTGGCCGTGGAGGCGGTCTCCTTTTCGGCGGGGGGAGAGATCTTCGGGATCGTCGGAAACAATGGCGCCGGCAAATCGACGCTCTTTCAGATGATCGTCGGGCTCCTTCGCCCCGACGCCGGGCGAATCACCCGCTTTGGGGGAAAAGGGGGAGACCCTCGCGCACAGATCGGGTATCTTCCGGAGAAGACCCTCCTCTATCCCCGCCTCACGCCGTGGGAGTTCCTCGACTTCGTGGCACGGATCCGGGGAATCCCCGCCCCACCGATCGACGAAGAACTCGAGCGCTTCCACCTCCTGTCCCATCGCGACGATCTCATCGAGGGGCTCTCCTTCGGGATGCGGCGCAAGGTCGGACTGATCGCCGCGATGCTCGGTGCGCCGCCCCTCGTGATCCTCGACGAACCGCTCAACGGGCTCGATGTGGCGAGCATGGATCTCGTGGAGGCCCGGCTTCGTGAGATCGTCGGAGAGGGGCGAACCGTTCTCTTCTCCTCCCACTACCTCGACTTCGCCGAGCGGATCTGTGACCGGATCGCGGTGCTGCGCCGGGGAAGGCTCCTGGCCTGCGATGCGCCTGCCGCCCTGCGCGAGGCCTACGGCAAGGGATCCCTCCTCGAGATCTTCCGGCTGCTCCATCGCAAGGACGCTCCGAACTGAATTGAAGTACTTCCCATGCCTGGCCGTGATCCGCGCACTGTCCCACTGTCCATCGTTCATGCGATTCTGCCCCGTTGACATTCCGCGGTCCTTCGGGTAGGCTGTCCCCGTTTTCTTCGAGACGCTTCCGACGTGCCGATGCCCGAGGGGTCACCGTGGTAACGCACCGCTTGGCGGTGGCGCCGGGACGGGTAAGCACGATCGCCCACAGGTGCGCTTCCTTGGATCGTCGAGCCAGATCCTCCCGATCGCTCCGGGGATGGAGACGCCCGTCGGTGGCCTTCACCCCTTGCCGCGGGCCTTCGTTCGGGGCACCGCGTAGGAGATGGCGGATTCCGCTTCCCGCGTGGGGAACGCCGGCATTCTTCCCAAAAGTTTCGACCGTCCCTGCCGATCGAGGAAGCCTCCCTTTCCCCGCCGTCCCACGGTGACGGCGAACGCCAAGGAGAGTCAGAGATGAGTGGAATTCTCGGCAAGAAACTCGGCATGACCCAGTTGATCGATGAGAAGACGGGTGATATGATACCCGTGACCGTCGTCGAAGCGGGTCCCTGTCCCGTCCTTCAGGTGAAGGAGGAGGGGAAGGAACGCTACAACGCGATCCAGCTCGGCTTCGACGACAAACCCGCAAAGCGAACGACGAAACCCCTGGCGGGACACTTCGCCAAGGCGGGCGTCCCCCCGAAACGCTTCGTCCGGGAGATCCGCCTCTCCTCCAAAGAGGAGGCCGCAGCCTACCAGGTCGGACAGGAGATCAAGGTCGATATCTTCTCGAAAGGAGAGAAGATCGATGTGATCGGCACCTCGAAGGGACGGGGGTTCGCCGGTGTGATGAAACGACACAACTTCGCCGGATTTCGTGCCTCGCACGGAACCCACGAGTACTTCCGGCACGGGGGAGCGATCGGTTCCTCGGCCACCCCGGGGAAAGTACGTAAAGGCCTCAAGATGGCAGGACAGATGGGAAATCAACGGGTCACCGTCCACAACCTCGAGGTCGTACGCGTCGATCCCGAGAGGAATACGATCTTCCTCAAGGGCGCGGTCCCGGGCCACAAGAATGGCTACGTGATCCTCCGCAAGGGGAAGAAGGTCCGGATACGCCGGGATCGGGACATGGAATGAAAATCGTCGCCACGGCGGACCTCCACTACGGCTACGGCCGTCGCTCCGACCGGGAGGTGGAGGAACTCGCCCACCGAATGAACGACTCCGCTGCCGATGTGCTCCTCCTCGTCGGGGATATCGCCGAGTTCACCGATGAACGCCTCCAGGCATGTCTGGAACTCTTTGCCGACTTCCCCGGCGAGAAACTGATGGTACCGGGGAACCACGACCTCTGGCGCAGAAACGGGGAAGACACCTGGCAACTCTATACGGAACGGATTCCCCGGATCGCGGCGGCGCAAGGCTTCCAATGCCTCGACGAGTGTCCGGCGATGATCGGCGACGTCGGTTTCGTCGGCAACATCGGGTGGTACGACTATGCCTTCCGCTCCGCATATCTGGCCATTCCGCTCTCGTACTACGAGAAGAAGCTCTTTCCCAACGTGGCCCGATGGAACGACGGCGCCTTCGTCCGCTGGGGGATGGATGACCGCGAGGTGGTCCGCCACCTCGTCCAACGCCTCGAAGCCCATATCGAGGCGATCTACGACCGATGCAGCCGCGTCGTCTGTGCGGTGCACCACCTCGCCTTCGAGGAGCTGATCCCGGTGCGGGAGGACTTCGATGGCTTGCTCGCCCGCCTGCCCCTGCGCCGGATGCGCGCGCTGAGCTTCACCCGCGCCTATCTGGGAAGCCCCGCCTTCGGGGAACTCATCTCCCGCTACGAGAAGATCGAACTCTTCCTCTGCGGACACAGCCACATCGCCAAGGAGAAAGAGATCGGAAGGATCCGCTGCATCAACATCGGCTCGAACTACCAGAAGAAACGTTTCGTCACGCTGGAAATTTGACAGGGAAGGCCTTTCCGATGACGAGAACCCGCATCGTCGCCATGGCGCTCCTCCTTCTTGCCATCGTCGTGGCACGGGTTCATCATGCTTCCTGGCGCGCCTTTCATGCGGGACGTTCCGCCCAGGCTGCCGGGGATACGCCCGGCGCGATCGCGAACTTCGAGCGGGCGATCCACTTCTACGCCCCCGGAAGTCCCTGGGTCGAATCGTCGGTGAAGGCCCTCTGGGCGATCGGAGCGGGGGCGGAGGAATCCGGGGATCGGGCGCTTGCGCTCTCTGCCTACCGGACGCTGCGCAGCAGCCTCTATGCGGTGCGCAGCACCTACACCCCCTTTTCCGAATGGATCGGGCGATGCGACGATCGCATCGCAAGGCTGGTGGCCGAGGATCCCGACTACCGTTCCCGCTTCCCCGGTGTATCGGAAGCGGCACTCGAGGCGCGGGTTCGGGAGAACCTGTCGCGAAACGAGGCGCCCGACGTCCTCTGGTCGATCGTGGTCGAGATCGGTTTCTTCGGGTGGGTGGGGGGCACGATCGGCTTCATCCTTCGGGCCCTGGGAGAAAGCCGGGAAACATTCTCCTCCCGAAGGGCGATCGTGTGGGGAAGCATCGTGGTCGCCGGCTACGCCCTCTGGATCGTCGGATTGATGAAGGCGTAAGGGATGATCGTCTGGAAAGTACTCCTCCTCCTCGTTGGACTCTTCCTCCTCGGTTTCGGGATCGTGGGGGCGATGCGCTTCTCCCCACCACGGGACACCCTGGCCTCCCTTCTCGCCCCTGTCGGCCTCCTTGCGGCACTCGTAGCGATCGTGCTTCTTTGCGTTCCCGATTTCTTTGCAGGATAGACCCGTGGAGATCCCCCTCATCGATCTCGGCATCCAACACCGGCGTCTCGAACCGGAGATCACGGCGGCGCTCCAACGCGTCCTTGCCAGCCGTCGTTTCATCCTGGGCCCGGAGGGGCGGGCGCTGGAGGCGGGGATCGCGCGCCTCTGTGGGGTGGCGCACGCCGTCGGGGTCGCCTCGGGATCGGCGGGGCTCCTTCTCGCCCTTCAGGCCGCCGGCGTCCAACGGGGGGACCGGGTCGTCACGACCCCCTTCACCTTTCTCGCCACCGTCGGGGCGATCCGGCTCCTGGGCGCAGAACCCCGCTTCGTCGATATCGGCAGGAACGATTTCCAGATCGATGGGGCGGCGGCCCATGAGGCCGCTGCGCGATGGGGCGCCGCAGCGGTCGTCCCCGTCCATCTCTTCGGAGGGTGCGCGGGCGCGGCGTGCGAGGACTTCGGCGCTGCCGTGGTAATCGAGGATGCGGCGCAGGCCCTTGGCGCCCATTTCCCCGGAAACGCGGAGCGCCGGGCCGGAAGCGCCGGTCTTTGCGGGGTCTTTTCCTTCTTTCCCACGAAGAACCTCGGTGCCGTGGGGGACGGCGGGATCGTCGTCACGAACGACGCGGCGCTGGCGGAAAGACTGCGGCGGTTGCGCAACCACGGCCGGAGCGAGACCCCTCCGCAGGCCGGGGAGGTCGGCTTCAACCACCGTCTCGACGAACTCCAGGCCGCGGTGCTCAACGTGAAGCTTCCCCACCTTCCGGCCTGGATCGAGGCCCGCCGCCGCAACGCCCGGGCCTATGAAGCGGCCTTCCGGGAGGCCGGGCTCGACGAGACCCTCCTCCTTCCCCCGATACCCCCGGGACATTCGGTGCATCACTACGTGATCCGCACCCCCCGGAGGGATGCGCTGCAGCGCCATCTGCGGGCGGCGGGGATCGAAACGGGGATCTACTACGATCCGCCACTCCACCTCCATCCGGCGATGCGGGATCTCGGTTACCGGCGGGGGGACTTTCCGGAAGCGGAGCGGGCGGCCCGCGAGGTGCTCGCGCTTCCCGTCTACCCCGAGCTTCCGCGTGCCCACCTCCTGCGCGTCGTCGAGACGATCGCATCCTTTTTCCGGCCGCCGGGACGCAGAACGGTGGCCCATACCGAGGGAGATTCCGTGTGAGCATCCTCGATGGCTACACCCTTTTCGTCGGTGCGTGTGTGGGGAGTTTTCTCAACGTCTGCATTCATCGTCTCCCCCTCGAGGAGTCGGTCGTGCGCCCCCGGTCCCGATGTCCGGGATGCCGGGGGACGATCGCCTGGTACGACAACATTCCGATCGTCAGCTATCTCCTCCTTCGGGGGCGCTGCCGGCACTGCAAGAGCGGGATCTCGATCGAGTATCCGATCGTGGAGGGGATCACGGCGCTCCTTTCCCTCCTCCTCCTGCGCCGCTTCGGTCTCTCATGGGACTTCCTCGTCTATGCGGTCTTCACCGCGGCGTTGATCGTGGTGACCGGGATCGACCTGCACCACCGGATCATCCCGGACGAGATCAGCAAGCCGGGCATCGTGCTCTCCCTCTTTACCCCCTTGCTCCTGGAGCGGCACACCTTCTGGGATGCAGCGCTCGGCGTGATCGTGGGGGGAGGGATCCTGATCGTGATCCGTTGGGCGGGTACCCACGTCTTCAAGCGGGAAGCGATGGGATTCGGCGATGTGAAACTCCTGGCGATGATCGGTGGGGTTCTCGGGTACCGGAGCATCCTCTTCGTCCTCGTCTTCTCCTCCTTCCTCGGTTCGATCGTCGGACTCGGGGCGCGCTTCCTCCGCAACGAACGGGAAATCCCCTACGGCCCCTTCCTCTCCGCGGCGGCCCTGATCGATCTCCTCTGGGGAGAGGAGATCGTACGGTGGTACCTGACGTGGATCACCCCCTACCCATGATGGGGAGAGCAGAGCGCCAGACGCTGGGGGCAAGGCGCTCTCCCGCCTCATCGCGTAGCGGAGGGATCGGATGAAGTTGCGGTTGGGACTCCGCAGCGAGATCGTCACGGGCATCACGCTCCTCGTGCTGGGGATGATCCTCCTCATCACGCTCGTCGTGCTTCGGGTGATCGAATGGGTGGTTCTCCAAGAGCGGATTCAGACCGCCGAACGCACCGTTCACCTCCTGCAAGGAGGGCTCGAGGAAGGGATCGGGAGCGCAACGTCCCTCCTGGGCGCGGACCTGGCCGAAGATCGGGGAATGATCGAGAAACTCCGCGGCCGTTCCGAACTCCATGCGGAACTCGAAGCGCTGCGGCGCAACAACGGGCTCTACGAGCTTTTCCTCCTCAATCCCCACTTCCAGATCGTGCTGGCCACCCATCCCAGCCGCATCGGAGAGCGGTGGAAAGACCGCGATATCGTCGATGCGCTCTATCTCGAGAAAATTCTGACGCGCTACCGGGAGGAGCACCTCCTCGGCATCTTCCTCGTTCGTCTGGGAGAAATGAAGGTCACGGCGCCCTTCTGGCTCGATGGGCGGATCGCGGGGGTGATGCGTTTCACCTTTCCGATGCACACGGCCCAGCATGCGATCCAGAAGGCGCAGTTCTTCGTCTTCCTCTACCTCTGCCTCGATGCGATCGTCTTCATCCTCTGTGGCAGCTTCCTCTTCTTCCGCTCCTTCGTGCGCCCCCTCACCACGCTCACCGATACGGCGGAAAAGGTCGTTCGGGGAGATTTCACGGCCCGGACCCAACGGGAGGGGGAGAGCGAGATCGACCATCTTTGCAGGATGTTCGATCTGATCGTCGAGACGCTCGAAGCCCAGGAGATCGAACTGGCGCATCTCGAGGACCACCTCGAGGGACTCGGTCAGGAGTTGGCGGCAACCCAGGCGCTGGCGATCCATGCGGAGAAGATGGCCACGATCGGGCAACTCGCCGCAGGCGTGGCCCATGAGATCGGAAATCCACTCGGCGCGATCTTCGGATACCTCGACATGCTCAAAGGGGGAACGACGGATCCCCAGGAAAGGGAGGAGATCATCACCGCGCTCGAAGCGGAAACCGCGAGGATCGATCGGATCGTACGCGAACTCCTCGACTACTCCCGCCCCGCCCACCCGAGCAACACCCCCGAAGATCTCAATGCGATCGTCCGGGAGAGCATCGCCTTCTTGCAGGGACAGAAGCGCTTGCGGAGATTGACATTCGAGGTCGATCTGGAAGAGAATCTACCCAGACTCCCCCTCGATGCCCAGAAATTCCGGCAGGTGATGATCAATCTCATCCTCAATGCCGCGGATGCCATGGGCGAGGGGGGAATCCTGCGCATCGTCTCCCGGTGTGATACGTGGCGTGCCGAGTACGACGAGCGACATCGCGGCCTCCTCCTCCAGAGCGAGCATCGGTGGCCCCGGAAGAAGCACTCGAGACCGCGCGTCATCCGAGGATTCTCCAACGAACTCCGACCGGGCCGCCGCATCGTGACCTTTTCCGTCACCGACACGGGCGTGGGGATCGAGGCTTCCCGCCTCGAACGGATCTTCGACCCCTTCTATACCACGAAACCGGCCGGAAAGGGAACGGGACTCGGCCTGGCGATCGTGCTGCAGATCGTCGAATCCTTCGGAGGGAAGGTGGCCGTGGAGAGCACACCGGGCGCGGGAACCACGGTCACGATCCATCTACCGGTCCTGGAGGATGACGAATGAGCTTCAAGAAGATCCTCGTCGTCGACGACGACGTCTCGATCCAGCGGATGCTCCGGATGCTGCTTCGGCGGGAGGACTTCGAAGTGGCGTGCGCAGGGGATGGCAGGGAGGCGCTCCGGAAGCTCGAGAACGAGACGTTCGACCTCGTGCTCAGCGATATCTGCATGCCCGACATGGATGGCCTCCAGCTCCTCAATGCCCTCCGCGAGTCCGACATCACCGTCCCCATCATCATGATGTCCGCCTACGGCACGATCGACACCGCCATCGAGGCGATGAAGCATGGTGCCTACGATTACATCAACAAGCCCTTCAAGAAGGACGAGGTGATCCTGGCGATCCGTAAGCTCGAGGAGCGCGAGCGGCTCAAGCAGGAGAACCGGCAGCTCAAGGCTCAACTCCAGAGCGAGTACCGCTTCGAGAACATCATCGCCAAGAGCGACCGGATGCTCGAGATCTTCCAGACGATCCAAAAGGTGGCCGAGTTCAAATCGACCGTGCTCATCCTTGGGGAGTCGGGGACGGGCAAGGAACTGATCGCCCGCGCGATCCACTTCAACTCCTCCCGCCGCGACAACCCCTTCATCGCCGTCAACTGCGGGGCGATTCCGGAGAATCTTCTCGAAAGTGAATTCTTCGGCCATATGCGCGGTGCCTTCACGAACGCCTCCCGCACGAAGAAGGGACTCTTCGAGGAGGCCGATGGGGGGAGCCTCTTCCTCGACGAGATCGCGGAACTCCCCCTGCCCCTCCAGGTCAAGCTCCTGCGGGCGCTCCAGGAGAGCGAGATCCGGCGCATCGGGGACACGAAGACGATCAAGGTCGATGTCCGGATCATTGCCGCCACTTCCCAGGATCTCGAAGCGCGTATCCAGGAGGGGACGTTTCGGGAGGACCTCTTCTATCGCCTCAACGTTCTGCCGATCCAGGTTCCCCCCCTGCGGGAACGAAAGTCGGACATCCCCCTTCTCGTCAACCATTTCATCGCCAAGGTACGGCGAATGATGGAAGACGACGAGCAGGGCGAGCCCTTCAAGATCGAACCGGCAGTCTTCGATCGCCTCACGGCCTACGACTGGCCCGGTAATGTCCGCGAACTCGAAAACTGCATCGAGCGGGCCGTCGTGCTCGCCGACGACCGGACGATCCGGGTCGAAAATCTTCCGCCGGCGGTTCGTAACGTCTCTCTTTCCGAGGTTTCTTCCTCCTCCTCGCCCCTCTTCGAGGGGCTTGCCCCCGACGAACTCTCGATCAAACGGACGAGCCGATACATCGAGGAGCAGCTCATCCGCAGAGCGCTCGCAAAGACGGGGGGGAATCGAACCCAGGCAGCGCAACTCCTCGAGATCAGTCAGCGGGCGCTCCTCTACAAGATCAAGGAATACGGAATCAAACCGGAAAAGACTTGAGAACGATGCCGATTCGTGCGATCCTATGATTATCGGCGCCGGAAGATTCCTTCCTGCGTCGCGCAAGGGATCGATCCCAGCTCGATCGTTTCCCGGAACGATCGGAAACGATGGGAGTGACACGATGGAGCGAACGGAACTTCTCCTTCTTTTCCTCGGCAGTCTCCTGGTGGCCTGTGGGGGCGGCATCGGCTATCGCAATGGGCGAAACGGGGAGACCTCTGCCCCCGCGAGCGCTGCAACGGCGCTTTCCCCCCTGACGACCGAGGCCGCAACGACGGGGGGGACGACGGCGGAAACGTCCTTCCAGAGTGGAGAGACCCCCACCTCGGCGGGCACCCCATCCTCGCAGAACACCACGGGGGGCACCAGTCCCGCTGGAAGTGAGGAATTCATCGATCACGACGACGACGGCGTCTGGGACTCGGAGGACAACTGTCCCGACCATCCGAACGAACGGCAACGCGACCGGGACGGCGATGGCCTCGGGGACGTCTGTGACCCCGATCGGGACGGGGACGGCATCCCCAACGAAGCGGACGACTGCGCCGACGTCTTCGACCCCGACCAGGCGGATGCCGATGGCGACGGCACGGGGGACGCCTGCCAGCAGGGGGGGATGGTCTATGTGCCGGGGGGCCTCTTCGTGCGCGGTGCCTGCAACGAGGCGACCCCCTTCCCCTGCAAGCGCGGTGATCTGGGATACACCGCCGCGGCCGAAGCGAACGAATCACCGGTGCGCGAGATCTACCTCGACGGCTTCTGGATCGACGCCACGGAAGTGACGGTGGCCGCCTTCCAGGCCTGCGTCGATGCGGGTCGCTGCACGCCTGCCCAAGGGGGAGAGAACTGCAACGGCGCACGGGAGGGGTTCGCGGACCATCCGATCAACTGTGTCACCTGGGCCCAGGCCGTCGACTACTGTCGTTGGGTGCAAAAACGCCTGCCCACCGAAGCGGAATGGGAGAAGGCCGCCCGTGGCGGGTGCGAGAAGGGGGGGGATCCCTTCCGCTGCGAAGCCGGTGTGGACGATCACAAATATCCCTGGGGAAATGCGCCCCCCACCTGCCCGGTCGCCACCTTCGACAACGGCGTCGATGGCTGTGGCGCCTATTCGACGGCACCGGTGGGGAGCAAACCGGCGGGTGACTCCCCCTACGGCGCCGGGGATTTGGCTGGAAATGTCGCGGAATGGGTGGCGGACTGGCTCGGAAACGACGAGTACGCGTTCTCGGAGAGTGACATGCCCGATGGCCCGGAAAATGGGTCCTACCGCGTCTTCCGGGGGGGGAGTTGGGGGGCGCCTCCCGAGATGCTCCGCGTCTCCCTCCGCTCCGCTACGCTCCCCACCGATGCCTTCTCCTCGATCGGTTTTCGCTGCGCCCGGAGCGTCCCGTGACCCGTCGTGCGCCTTCCCTCCGGCAGGGAAGGGTTCAGAAGCGGTAGAGCGCGGCGCCCCAGACGTAGCCCGCGCCGAAGGCGCACATGAGGACGAGATCCCCATCGCGGATCACGCCGACGCGGCGGTTCTCCTCGAGGAGGAGGGGAATCGTCGCCGAGGTCGTGTTCCCGTACGTCTCGATGTTCCAGAGGAGTTTCTCCGCCGGGATCTCGAGGCGCTGGGCCACGGCCTGGTTGATCCGTTCGTTGGCCTGGTGGAAGAGGAAGTGATCGATGTCGGAGATGGAGAGAGCGGCGCGATCGAGGAGATCCCGTGTGCATTCGACCATCCGTTTGACCGCGGTCTGGAAGATCTGGCGCCCCGACCAACAGAGGAAGTGCCCCTTCTCCCGCATCTGCGGGGTGATCCGCTTGAGCGCCCGTCTCCATTCCGAGAGATCCGCCCCTTCCAGGTGTTCGAAGGGGTAGGTGCCGGCCGCGGTGATCGCATGATCGGTGCCGGTTCCGTCGGCAAAGAGCGCAAGATCGAGGAGCCCCCGTTCCTCTCCTTCCACCGGCTCGTGGCGCACAACCACGGCCGAGGCCGCATCGCCGAAGATCGGCGCGGTCGATTCGTAGAGCGTGAAGTACTCGTGCTGCCGCTCCGCGCAGATCAGGAGAATGGTGCGGTACTTCCCCGAACCGAGGTACATGTTCGCCGTCTCGAGGCCGTAGAGGAAACCTGCGCACTGGCTGCGAATGTCGAGGCAGGGGACCGTGCTGCGGAGGGGGAGGTCCCGCTGAACGAAGAGCCCCATGCCGGGCAGAATGTACTCCGGAACCATCGTGCTGTAGATGAGGAGGTCGATTTCCATCGGATCGATGCCCGCATCCTCGATCGCCTCCCGGGCCGCCCGCACCGCCAGATGATAGGCGAGTTCGTTCTCCTTGCATGCCCGGCGTTCCCGCACGCCGGTGCGCGTTCGGATCCATTCGTCCGAGACGCCCCACTTCTCGGTGATCTCTTCGTTCGTGACGACCCGCTCCGGCAGATAGCTGCCGAAACCGGTGAACCGTAATCTGGTCTGCATGCCTTACAACCTTTCCCTACTGTCGATCGTTCGGGGAGGATGAACGAGGTGGTTCGTTCCGTTGGCGGGAGGAAACCGATTGGGAAGCGAGGCACCCGGGTAGCCGTGAAAGGCGCCTTCACCCTACCCGGCTGCTGCCAACTTGCATGGATATCCTTCATCATAGAGGAGGATGACCGAAAGAGTCAAGACCCCCCTGTGGCGTTTCGGCTGTGATCCGGAATTTCACCTCGAGGGGTCGAATCCTGGGAACGTCCTCCATGCGTTCCGGTCTTCTTGCCGGACCGATCGGCCTTCGCGCAGGAAAGATCCGTTGGATCGTGGGGGGAACATCGCTCTTCTCGGGGATGCAGCGGGGCCCGCAACCGGCAGCCGTCCCTCCTGCGTCTCCCGAGGGGGCGTCCTTGGCAAGGGGCATCATTCCGGAAGGGTAGGGGAAATGGCATCGAGGAGGAGGGCGACGAGATCATGGATCGGCACCCCCGCCCCGACCTTCGCGAAGGCGTGGGAACAGGAGGCGCAGGCCGTCACGACCCCCCGGCCTTCTCCCATCCCTGCGTGACGAAGCCGGTGACGGGCGATCTTCCGGGCCGTCTCGGGAGCGGTGAGGGGGAGCAACCCTCCGGCGCCACAACACTCCGCCTCGTTGCGGTTCTGGGGAAATTCCACGACCTCGATCCCCGCCAGCGCCAGGAGCCGTCGAGGTTCCTCGTAACGGCCCAGCCCCCGGCCCAGGAAGCAGGGATCGTGGTACATGAACGCGCCCCTCCGCCGGGGGGGATGTTCCCCGAAGTACCGTTCCACGTGGGGAAGGAGGAAGGAGACGAGCGGAACGACCCGGTTCTGTGGCATCTCCTCCCCGATCAGGCCGGTGCAGGCCGGACAGGCCGCCACGATCGTTGGATAGGGGGCAAGGGCCCGGTTTCGTTCCCCGGCATGTTCGGTGTACTGCGCGGCATCTCCGGCGGCGTAGAGGGGATACCCCCCACACTGAGGCCTCCCGTCGAGGAGCGTGACCCCCTCGATGCCGAGGCGATCGAAGAGGGAGAGCGTCTGCCCGATGAGGTCGGGACGGTACTTGATCGCGGCGCAGCCGGGGAGAAAGAGGGTATCGGCCTCACTCCGGAAGGCTTCCGGCGGCGCAAGGGCGCGTAGCCGATCGAGGAGCGCGGAGGAACGCACCCGCAACCCCTTCCCCGCATCGCGGAGGTAGGCCGTGATTTCGGGAGGCGGAACCCCGTCGGCCACGGCTTGCCGGCGTGCCGCGGTAAGGATTGCAGAGACGTCGTTGTCATGGACACAGAAGTTCTGGCAGCGCCGGCAATCCACGCACGCGTAGAAGAGGGCGGCCGCTTCCCTGTCGAGGGGGATCGCTCCCTCCCGAACGAAGCGGACCATGCTCACCTTCCCCCATGGGGTCACCGTCTCCCGTCCCTCGGCCTCGGAGACCGGACAGGAAAAACGGCACATCTTTGGACAGAAGGCGCAGTAGTCCTCTTCCTTGCGGTATGATTCGATACTCGGGAAGGAGGACATCCCTTTCTCCTCGTATCCCCCCGCTCCTCACCCAAGAGACGACCGCTTCACCCATGGAGTCGTCGGAAGGGAAGGTTCGGGGGCGAGGGAAGCCCAAGGTGCCACGGAACGAAGCCTCATCCGGATTATTTCGACGCTCCCTTCTCTTCGAGCGCTTTTACCCGTTCTTCCAGCTTGTCGAGCGCAGCCTTGTCCGCATGAGAAGCGCTGGCTTGCTCCAGCGCTTCGATGCGTGCGGAAAGGCCATGGATGGTCCCCTCCTGCATCTTACCCGAGGCCTTGAAGCCGAAGAAGCCGACGAGCAGCGCCAGCACGGAGAGGATGAGCGCAAGGACGATCAGGTACTTGTAGCCTGCCGGGATGTTGTTTTCTGCCATGGTTCACTTCCTCCTCGTCTTCCCTGGAATTGGATGGTTGCGTGGGATTCTCCCGGGGGATCCACTCCCTCGGCGAATTCCAGCTGAAGGTACCAGAGTTCTCCGGCACTGTCAAGTCCATGCCCCTGGGAGGCCCAGGGGGAAGTCTCCTCGCCGGAACAATTTTCGTGCTTGTCAGTCAGGGTTCCTTGTGTTAAACTCCCTCGCAGCCGGGGGGGCATGGAAAGGGAAAGCGGACATCTCGCGGGGAAACGCTTACCGGTCGGAGCGTTTGAGGAAATCTTCCCCTTCCCAAGCAAGGATCGGCGTCGAGGCGGAGCGCCGCGGCCGGAAAAGGACGAGGATCCCCTCGGCTTCCGTACCAAAGGAGTTCCCATCATGCCTCGGGATCGTGGACGAATCGCGCTCATTGCGTGTGAATCGGGAAAAGCCCTCATGAAACGGCTTCATGAGGCATTCGGGGACCTGTGCCGGCAGCGGACCTCCCTCTTCGTATCGAACGACTATCACCTGATTCCGACGCGGGAGACGCACTTTGCCAACCAGGAAGTGAAGACGGAGATCCTCGAGAACATCCGGGGGGACGACGTCTATATCCTCCAGTGCATGGACGACCCCTGCTCGGAGCGGAGCGTGAACGACAACTTCATGGCGCTGATCACCGCCATCGATGCGGCGTTCCAGTCGGATGCGGAGAGCATCACCGCGGTGATTCCCCAGTTTCCCTATGCGCGGCAGGAACGACGCAAGGGGCGGGAGGGGATCACGGCACGTCTCGTGACACGATTCCTGGAGACCGCCGGGGCCAGCCGGGTGATCACGCTCGATGTCCATGCCCAGGCGATCGCAGGATTCTTCTTCCATGCCAAGTTCGAGAACCTCCACGCCTCCCGGGTGATCATCGAGGACTTCACCCGCAACTTTCCCACCGAGAACCTGATCGTCGTCGCGCCCGACGTGGGGAGCGCGGAACGGGCTCGCTTCTACTCGAAGAACATCGCCGCTCATCCGGTCGATCTGGCGATCCTCGACAAGGTCCGCGACTACGGCAGGACGAGCACGGTCGCCTCGATGCGCCTCGTGGGAGACGTGAAGGGCAAGAACGTCTTCATGGGGGACGACATGATCGCCACCGGGGGGACGCTCATCGCCGCCTGCCGGGAACTCAAGGAGCGGGGGGCCCGGGACATCTATCTGGCCTGTTCCCTCCCCTTCTTCAACGGCGCCGCCGTGGAGAAGTTCACCGCAGCCTACGAGGAGGGCCTCTTCAAGACGATCATCGGGACGGATGCCGTCTTCCACGGTCCCGAATTCCAGCAACGACACCCGTGGTACCGGGAGGTCAGCATCGCGCCCCTCTTTGCCAAGGTGATCTACAACATCAACCACAAACTTTCCGTCAGTAGCCTGCTGCGGTAACGATACCCGCACCGTCCAGCACAAGGAGGACTGAAAGACCGATGAAACGATCCAGGAACATCACGATCGCACTCCTCTTCCTCTTCGCCCTCTCCCCCCTCCTGGCGCTACGTGCCTCTGCGGCGAGCCTGAGCGCCGACGAGATCATGGAAAAGGCCTACGGCCAGCCCCGCCCGGGAAGTTCCATGATCGAGATGACGATGATGTCGGTCAACAAACGGGGGAGGAAGCGGGTTCGTAAGGTTCGGGCCTTCAGCAAGACCTACAAGAAGGAGGACGGTACCGAATACTCGAAGAGTCTGATGCAGTTCCTCTCCCCCCCCGACGAACGGGGCACCGGTTTCCTCTCCTGGGAGAACCCCAAGGGGGACGACGACCAGTGGCTCTTTCTCCCCGCGCTCAACAAGACGCGCAGGATCGCCGGTGGCAACAAGAGCGAGTCCTTCATGGGCACCGACTTCACCTACGCCGACCTCCAGACGAAGGAGAAAGACGACTACACCTACAAACTCCTCGGTGAGGAGAAGTTCGGCCCCTACGACTGCTACAGAATCGAGAGCATCCCCAAAGAGGGGGTCGATTCCCAGTACAGCAAATCGATCCTCTGGGTCGACAAGAAGAGCTTCATGGTGGTGCGGGCCGACAACTACGACAAGAAGGGGAAACTCCTCAAAGTCCTCGTGGTCAAGTCCCTCAAAAAGATCGATGGCTTCTGGACGCCTCTCGAAACCTCGATGAAAAATGTCCAGAAAAGATCGATGACCATGCTCAAACTCCACAACGTCAAGTACAACTCCGCCGTCAAGGACGAGTACTTCACGCAAAGTTACATGGAACGGGGCGTCTGAAGATCGCAAACCTCACGAAGGCCGGTTCCCCGGATTTCTCCGTTCCGTTCCACCACCACCCCTCCACCGGACAAGGCCGATGATGCGATACTCGACGGCGCGCTCTCCGATCGTCCGCGACATGGACGCCTCCTTCTCCCCTGCGACCTGGACGGCGGTCGTTGTGGTCCTCTTGTTCCTGCCGATGCCGGTGTGGGCAGAGGATGGCCGCACCGGACAGAGCGCGCCCCGCTCCTCCCCCTTCGCCACGGGAAGGGGAAGCGCTCTCCCTGGTGACGCCGGACTATACCTGGCCCAACTCGCGCAGGAGGAGGGGACCGATGCCGGGAAGAAGGGGGGGGAAGACGAAAGGAACGAAGTTCCCGAAACGCAAGAGGAGCAGCAGGGAGCCTCGGAGACGGCTTCCCCCAAACCCAAAGAGGAAGCGACCGGCCCGGCGGAACCCCCCGAGCCAGAGACGGAGATCGAAATCGAGTTCCCCGGATCCGTCATCGAGGTTCCCGAAGCGCCCCCCACGCCGGAGGAAACGCCTCAGAGCGGGGAAGGAGCCCCAAGCGAAACAGAGAGATCGGAAGGCTCGGGCGAAACGGAGAGCGAAGCCACAGGGACCGACGAAGAGAGCTTCGGAGACTTCGGAGATTTTGGAAGCGACAGCTTCGAGTTCGGGGAGACCGAAACCTTCCAACCCACCGTCTCGGTGCGGGCGATCTATCAGACGAAACTCGCCGTCGATCTGAAGAAGGAGAACGACATCGAGGATATCCTCGAGTTCCGCAACCGCTTCCTCGCCGAGTCGAAGGCCACGCTCTCCGATGCCGTCCAGTTCCAGATCTCCGGTTTGATCGACTACAACGTCCTCGTCGGCTCCCGGGTCGAAAGCGTGGAGACGGGTGACGGCACCTCGGCCTCTTCCACCACGAGTTCGCAGGGGGCGCAGACCGAGCCCCCCACGAAGACCCGGATCAACACGGATGCCCGCCCCGATCTCTACGAGGCGTTCGTGGACATCCACGAGTTCCCCTGGGCATTGAGCGTCGGGAAGCAACTCGTCACGTGGGGACGCTCCGACGCTTTCAGTCCCGTCAACTTCATCAACCCCGGGGACTTCCGGGAGTTGATCTTCAGCGAGTTCGAGCCGAATGTGCCGACCTTTCTGCTGCGGGGGGAGTATTCCTTCTCCTTTCACGGTTCCCACAGGCTCGAGGCGGTTTATATCCCCTTCTTCGAGGAGGCGAAGCTCAACATCTTCGGGGACGACTACAGCATCCTCCAATCGGGGCTCCTCAACGCCACGACCGCCGAGAACGCGGAGATCTTCAATTCGCTCAACCTGGCGCTTCGGACGTTCAACTTCGAATTCACGGAACGCCTCCAGCCCGCGCTGCGGGCCACCGACTTTCCGGAGGACAACTTCCTCGCCAGCGAGATCGGTTTCCGAAGCCTCTCGACCTTCCGTGGCTTCGACGTGGAACTCGACTTCCTCTCGACCTACAACGACGTGGCGGCCCTCCGATTCGACGAGGCCCTCGCCGAGGACCTGGCCGTGGCCTACGACACGGACACCGGCGCTCCCGGCGACGGCCCCGAGACGATCACCCAGGACGAATTGAACGAAATTTTCGCGAACCTCCTCCAGGAGATCCTGCAGGAACAGATCAACAATCCCGATCCCCAGCTCTTCATCGACCAGGTCAACTCGCTCATCCGTTCCGACTACCAGCGCTACCACATCGCCGGCGGCGGGGTCTCCACGACCTTCGGCCCGGTCGGCGCGCGGGCGGAGGGGGCATTCAGCCTCGGCACGCCGGTGCTCAACACCGACTTCGAGCTGCGCCGGATCAACATCTTCACCTGGACCGGCTCCTTCGACTACACGCTTCCGCTCATCGATATGCTCCTTCTGGCGCAGTTCTACCAGCGGGTCCTCCTCGTCAACGATCCGGAGAATCTCCTGCTCGAAAACAGCATTACGGGGAAGGTCCTCTCGACGATCGTCACGAACCTCCGGGGCAACTACCTGCGGGATCGGCTCACCGTCGATATCCGCTCCCTCTTCATCATCGACACCCGCGACCTCTACCTCAGCCCCCGCCTCAGCTTCGATTTCACGGACGAGATCACGTTGACGATGGGGCTCAATCTTCTGGAAGCGCGCAATCCCCCCTCGAACGATCCGGAAGATTTCGAGACAGGCAAAAGTATCTTCCAGACCCTGACCTCCCTCGACCAGATCTTTCTCTACATGCGCTACACCTTCTGATCCCCTCCGATTTCTCCTTGAACTTTTCGCAATTTTTCGGTATGCGTAGAACCCGTTCAGTCCGGTCGCGTTGGATCCTGGATCGACGGAATTCTCGGAGGTTTCGCTCACATTGTGCATGTTGACAATCGCATAACATCGTGATACGATCCGCCCCCATCTTTGCACGTACAGCGGCGTGCATCGGTTCTTTGGATCGGCTTCATCCGGCACCGCGTGCAAGAACGCAGGCGGCGCCAAGGAGGATACCTCATGTGGCTTCTGACGTGGATCGTTCCTCTCCTGGCGGTGGGAGGACTCTGGTGGTCGTGGAGAATCTACAAGACGATCGAGGCACAGTCCGACGGCACGGAAAAGATGCGGGACATCGCGGCCCAGATCCATGAGGGCGCGATGACCTTCCTCAAACGGGAATATACGATCCTCCTCGTCTTCATCGTGGTCGTGATCTCGCTGCTGACCCATATCGGGGGTAAGACGATCCTCGCCTTCATCCTTGGGGCGGGGGCCTCGATGCTCGCCGGTTTTCTTGGAATGAAAGCGGCCACCAAGGCGAACGTCCGAACCTCGGAGGCCGCCCGGAGCCAGGGACAGGGGCCCGCCCTCATGACCGCCTTCAACGGGGGCGCGGTGATGGGGCTTGCCGTGGCCAGCCTTGGGCTCCTGGGGATCTCGATCCTCTTCCTCCTCTTCAAGGGGAGTGCGGCGGATATCGCCCATATCAGCGGTTTCGCGATGGGAGCAAGCTCGATCGCCCTCTTTGCCCGCGTTGGAGGAGGGATCTATACGAAGGCGGCCGATGTCGGCGCCGATCTCGTGGGGAAGGTCGAGGCGGGGATTCCGGAGGACGACCCCCGCAACCCCGGCGTGATCGCGGACAACGTCGGGGACTGCGTCGGGGACACCGCAGGGATGGGCGCGGACATCTTCGAGTCGTACGTCGGCTCGATCGTGGCCACGATCACGCTCGGTGCCGCGGCCACGAACGAGATCGTCTCCCAGTTGACGCCGCACCTCTCCGGATGGGGAGCCCACCTCGCGCTCATGGCCGCGCCGGTGCTGCTGGCCGCCTTGGGGCTCGTCGCCTCGCTCATCGGGATCCGGGCGATGGATACGCTCAAGTCGGGGGATCCCGCCACGGCGCTGCGTCTCTCCACCTTCATCGCGGCCGGAGCCTTCCTCGTCCTCGCGCTTCTCGTCCTCTGGGGGCTCGGAATCGATGTCGGCGTCTGGTGGGCGGTCGTCGCCGGTACGCTCGCCGGAATCGCCATCGGCCTGGCCACCGAGTACTACACCTCCGGGCGTCCGATCCGACGGATCGCCATGGCGAGCAAGACGGGACCGGCCACGAACATCATCCACGGGCTCGCCGTCGGGATGGAGAGCTGCGTGGTTCCCGTCCTCTTCATCTGCGTTGCGATCTACGCCGCCTACGCCACGGGGAACCTCTTCGGAATCGGACTCGCCGCCGTCGGGATGCTCGCCACGGTCGGGATCACGATGTCGGTCGATGCCTACGGCCCGATCGCGGACAATGCCGGCGGAATCAGCGAGATGGCCGAACTCGGCCCTGAGGTCCGCAAGATCACCGATGGCCTCGACGCGCTGGGCAACACGACCGCCGCGATCGGGAAGGGCTTTGCGATCGGTAGCGCCGCCCTCACCGCCCTGGCCCTCTTCACCGCCTACACGAACACGGTTTCCCAGAAACTCGCCGCCGCAGGTCTCGAACCGCTGGCCGTCACCGTCACGAAGCCCCTCGTCGTCGTCGGACTCCTCCTCGGCGGAATCCTCCCCTTCGCGATCGGGGCGCTCACGATGACCGCGGTGGGCCGTGCCGCCGGGAAGATGGTCGATGAGATCCGCCGTCAGTTCCGCGAGATCACCGGCCTTCTCGAAGGGAAGGAAGGGGTGAAACCCGATGCGGCCCGCTGCGTCGATATCTCGACCCGCGCAGCCCTCCTCGAGATGATCGCCCCCGGGCTGCTTGCCGTGATCGCCCCCGTTGTGGTCGGCTTCCTCCTCGGTCCCGAAGCGCTCGGCGGCATGCTTGCCGGTGCCACCGTCTCCGGTGTCCTCCTCGCCCTCATGATGGCCAACGGCGGGGGCGCCTGGGACAACGCGAAAAAACTGATCGAGAAGGGAGAACTCGAAGGCGAAGGGAAGGGGAGTGATGCCCACAAGGCCGCCGTCGTGGGCGATACCGTCGGAGACCCCTTCAAGGATACCTCCGGACCCGCGATGAACATCCTCATCAAGCTGATGTCCGTCGTCTCCCTCGTGATCGCACCCCTCCTCGTTTAGCCGGAACTGGGATCGGCATCCGGTGGAGACTTCATACGGACTTGGAACCCTCTGATCCTTTCAAAGGGGTGAGGCCGCCCGTAGAGCGGCATCGCTCCTCACCCCCCCGATGAAGGGGCGTGCTCCGCAAACCATCCGCGCAGGAGGGCGTCGAGGAGGAGGGCGAATTCCGAACGGTTGGCCCCCCTCGGCGGCCGAGGCTGCAAGAAGGGGATCTCCCCTCCCGAGCCTTCGAGCATCCCCCCCTCGGCCCAGCGGGAGAGGGGGATCGCAAAACCCTGCTTGCGACGCTCCAGGATCGTCTCGGGGAGAAAGGGGGCAAGCATCCGCTTGAGGAGGTATTTCGGCCGGTTTCCGGGATTGCGTACCGCCACGGGAAGGGAGAAGGCGAACGCCACGACCTCGTGATCGAGGATCGGAACCCGCACCTCGAGGGAAACCGCCATGCTCGCCCGATCGACCTTCGTGAGGATGTCGTCGGGAAGATAGGTCTTGAGATCGAGGTATTGCAGCCGGGTGAACGGATCGAGATCCGCGATCCAGTGCTCGCGGAAGAACCAGTAGTCGTCGTAGTCCCGGAACCGCCGGACGATCTCGGGACGCAAGAGGAAGGCCTTCTCCTCCTTGAGGATCCCCCCCATCAACATGCAGTACGCCTCGAGGGGGTCGAGGAGGGTGCGCAGGAAACGGTAGCGCCCCCGCCAGCGCGCCGGATAGTGGCCCAGAAAGCCCCGGATGATCCGGGATCGCCAGGCAGGGCCAAGGAGACGGCCCACCGGCAATGGCCCGGAGGCCTCGAGCATCTCGCGGTAGCGCGTGTAGCCCCCGAAGACTTCGTCCCCCCCATCCCCACTCAGCACGACCGTGACATGGCGACGCGCCACCTCCGAGACGAGGAAGGTCGGAATCGCCGAGGTGTCCCCGAAGGGTTCATCATACATCGCGTGGAGGCGGGCATAGACCTGCCGGCCAAGCGCAAGATCGACATGCTGCTCGACATGTTCCGTCCCATAGCGCTCCGCCACGATCCGGGCGTAGGGCGTCTCCGTGAAGGCCGCATCGTCGAAGCCGACGGAGAAGGTGTGCACCTTCCCCCCCTTTCCCTGAAGATGCCGGCATGCGAGCGCGGTGACCCCGCTCGAATCGACCCCGCCGCTCAGAAGGAGGCCCAGCGGAACATCACTGACGAGACGGAGACGCACCGCTTCGTCGAGGAGATGCTCGAGCGCCTCGACCGCTTCCTCCTCCCTCGTGATCCCGCTGGGGCGGCAGGTGAGTTCCCAGTAGGGGGCCAGCGTCGTGCGCCCTTCCTCCCAGAGGAGATAGTGGCCGGCAGGCAGTTTCCGGACATCGCGGTACGGCGTCTTCGGGGTCGGAATGTAGAGATAGGTGAGGAAGTCGTAGAGCGCGCTCTCGTCGAGCGGGAGCGATGGGAAACACCGCGTGATCGCTTTCAACTCGGAGGCGAAAAGGAAAGACGCCCCGATCTGCCCGTAGTAGAGGGGTTTGATCCCGAGCCGGTCGCGGGCCAGAAGGAGACGCCGCTGCCGTCCGTCCCAGAGGGCGAACGCGAACATCCCCCGCAGCCGCTCGAGAAAATCGATCCCCCATTCCTCGTAGGCATGAAGGAGAACCTCCGTGTCGGTGCGGGAACGGAAGCGATGCTTCGCGGAAAGTTCCGCCCGCAGCGCCGGAAAGTTGTAGACCTCGCCGTTGTAGACGATCCAGATCGTGCCCGTTTCGTTCGACATCGGCTGGTGGCCGTGCGAAGAGAGGTCGATGATCGAGAGGCGGCGGTGACCAAGAGCGACGCGTCGGTCGGCAGTGAGGTGACAACCGGCATCATCGGGGCCCCGATGCGTGAGCGTATCCCGCATGGCCACGATCTCTTCCTCCTCGATTCCTCCATCTGCCCTGACGATTCCGGCGATTCCGCACATTGCGTTCCGTTCCTCTCCACGTCTCTGGTATCCGGCGCGTCTTGCCCGGCGGTTGCCCGTGGTGCCCGTCGTCTTCTTCGACGCTCAGGGGAATCGCGCGATCGGCGTGTCTCTCCCCTTGTTACCCCCCCACGCGTGTGGGGTTACCGCTTCTTTCCCGATGCTTTCTCCCCCCCTTTCGGAGCGGGCTTGGAGGTCCCTGCGCCGGGGTTCATCTCCGCCTCCCATTTCGTTCCCGTTTTGATCGCCTCCTGGCCGACGTACTGGAGCCATCCTCCGCCGCCGAGGTAGATGAAGGCGATCGTCGCCGCGATTCCGAGAATGAAGCCGATCCCGATCCCACCAAGAAACTTGAACATCATTCCTCCTGATCGTCGTGTGCCACGGTGCGATGCTTCTGGAGACCGAGGGCGATCTGGTAGAGGGTTCGCCGCGGCAGGCCGTATCGTTCCGAGAGCTGGAGGGAGATATCCCGGGGGGAAGCGTTCCCCTCCGCCATCATCCGTGCGATCTCTACTGCGAGTTCGTCTTCCGCCGGGGGGGAGGGGGGCCCGGTCCTCCCCTCGACGAGGAGGGTGATCTCACCCTGGATCTGCGCGGGAAGACGGTCGGTGACCTCATCGACCCGCCCCCGAAGAAAGGCTTCGTGGATCTTCGTCATCTCCCGCGCCACCACGACCCGGCGGTTGCCGAGGACCTCCCGCACATCCGCCAGGAGGGCGCGCAGCCGCCGTGGCGATTCGTAGAAGACGAGCGTTCCCCGCAGGTCGCGGATCTCGAGGAGTGCCCCGCGCCGCTTCCCCCGCCGCGGGGGGAGGTACCCGAAGAAGTGGAAACGATCGGTGGGCAGACCGCCGGCGCACAGCGCCGTCGTGACCGCCGTGGCCCCGGGCAGGGGCACGACCCGGATCCCTTCCTCGATCGCACGGGTCACGAGCCGGAACCCCGGATCGGAGACCCCCGGCGTCCCCGCATCGCTCACGAGCGCCACGTCCGCGCCCCCCAGCATCCGCTCGATGAGCCAGGGCCCCCTGCGCGCCGCGTTGTGCTCGTAGTAGCTTACCAGATGTGGCGGGAAAATGCCAAAATGATCGAGCAGGATCCGCGTGCGGCGCGTATCCTCCGCCGCCACGATCTCCACTCCCTTAAGCGTCTCGAGCGCGCGCAGCGTGATGTCCGCGAGATTGCCGATCGGCGTGGGAACGAGATGAAGTGTGCCGCTCATCCCTCTCTCAGAAGCGCTTGCGCAACCCGATTCCCACGATGTTGCGCAGGTAGGTGTTCTCCCCCTCCTGGAGGAGGAAGAAGAAGCCGTACTTGAGGTCGAGCGAAAGATCCCTCCCCACCGGATGAACGAGCTTGACCTCGAGGGAACTGAGGTTCTCGTTCTGGTTCTCGAAGCGCTCCAACACCTCGGTCGGCTCCTCCGTGTCGCCATCGATCGCGATCGTGCGGGTGACGATCGCGGGATCATCGTACACCTTGAACTGGAATTTGCCAAGAGCCAGGAAGGTGAAGCCGGCAGGGATCCGCTTCGAGAAATTCAGCTGGATCCGGTGGTTGACGAAGTCCCCCCGGTAGCTGTTCGATCCGTCATGCTGGAAGGTGTAACTCATCCGCAAGACGATCCGGTGCGCATACTGGAGATAGAGCGTCACTTCGTGAATGAGATCGCGCCGGGACTCCCCCAACGCCTCGAAGACGACCGTGTCGAAGCCCTCCCCCTCCGGCTCGCGCAGAGCGACCGCCTCGAAGGAGAAGAAACGCCGCTGAAGCGCATAGGCCATCCCTGTGGAGAAGGAGGCGCCAAACGGCCTGCCCAGGCTGAGCAGGTAACGGTCGCCCACGAAGTGGAAACGTTCCACCGTCGTGTCGTTGTAGTCGAAGAAGAGATACCCCCCCGAAAAGGCGAGATCGAACTCGTGGGGGAGGAGGAAGAAGAGGCCGAGATTGCCGTTGTTGTCGAGCGAACGCTCCGAGAAGTCCCGGATGAGACGCCCTTGCAGCGATAGATCGGCCTTGAGGCCGGTTCGGTCGCCGAGGAAGCGTTGCCAGCTCCCCTCCCCCCTTCCGATCAGCGCGTCCCCCTCCAGCCCCTGGCGGTCGAGGAGGGAGAGGTACTTCTTCCCCCCCACCTGCAAGCGCAGTGAGAGCGACTGCGGCGAATCGAAGCGTATCCCTCCCTCCAAGCGATAGAGGAACCGCAGGAGGAGATCGTGAACCTCCCCCTTCTCCTCACGGCGCACGTTGTCGTCATACTCCTGCATCACCTGGAGAGAGTGGTCGAAGTGTACCGCGGGATCGGCACGCAGGAGGGAAGGGAGATGGAGAAGGAGGACGACGAGTCCGGCTCCGGCAAACCTCTTGGGCCTTTGCGCCACGTCACTCTCCTTGCGTTCTCCCCTTTTGCAGCCGGTGTTCCTCCCTGCGGAGGGCCTCGGCTTTCGCTTTGAGGGCTTCGGCGTTTTCGTGGAAGGTGGCCGCCCGTTCGAGAAGCAAGGCCCGGTGTCTCCGAAGCTTTGCGATCGCCCGCTCGATCTCGGAGGGGGTCCCGTTGCCACGGGAGCCCTTGAGGAGAAGTTCGACGGAGAGATCGAGGGTCTGGAGAAGGTCGTCGTCCGCGACGTTGACGACCTGCACGTCGGAATCGGGGACCTCCGGCTGCGTGGCCGGCGGCGTGGTGTCGGGGACATCGGTGGGGGGGGCCTCCGTCTCCTCCCCGCCGGCGGCCGGCTGCTGGCCGGCCACGTTCATCTCCGGCTCCGTCTCGCCGGATGCGTCCTGGGATGGCGCAGCCTGGGTGTCGGGACGTTCCTGGCGTGCGACCGTGACGCTCCGGGAACGCCGGAAGACCCGGTCATCGAAGAAGTTCGACTCGATCGTCAGCGTCACGGTCTCCTCCAGGAGTTGCTTCGTCTCCTCGAGTTCTCCGATCCTCCGATCGATCAGGGCGATCGTCCCGCGGAGCTTCTCCTCCGAGTCCTGGAGGAGATCCGCCTTTTCGAGGATCTCCTCGGGGCCGTCGAGGGGGTCGAGCGTGATCCCGTAGACCTTGAGCGGGGCCGTCGGCCGGATCCGCGCGGCATAGCTCTCCCGTTCGGTCCGGCGGCGGTAGAGTTCGGCAAGAAGGGCGTTCTGTACCTTCGGGGAGGTGCGGCGGCCGATCGCCTCGGTGAGCGCCCGGATCAGCACGTCGTAGGCGGCCAGAAGCCGTTGCGTCTCCTCGCGGAGCCGGCGTTCGTTCTCATGGAACGCCCGGTTGAGACGGCTCAGCTTCCGGGAGAGTTCGTTCGAGGCCTTCAGTTCGTTCTCCAGCCGATAGTCGATGAGGAGGCGGTTTTCCCTCGCGTCGCGCCGCAGCGCCTTCAAACGATCGATTTCTGCGGCGACCCGCGCGACTTGCCGGTTCATCGCATCGATCCTCGTCTGGAGTTCCCTGCCCTTGGCTTCGAGCCGCTCGATCCGGGCACGCACTTCTCCCACCGTGGCCCTTCCCTTCTCGATCTGCCGGGAAAGGTCGTCCGCCAGGAGGTTGCCTCCCATCCCGAGGAGGAGGGCAACGGCAAGGAGGATCGTGATCGTCCGAAGCATTTCCTAGATCAAGCCATATTTTTCCAGTTTGTAGTAGAGGGCGCTCGTTTTGATTCCGAGCAACCGGGCGGTCTCCGTCTTCACCCCGCCCGCCTCCTTGTAGGCACGTTCTATCAATTTTCGTTCCACCTCTTCGAGGATCTCGGGGAGGGGGCGATCGTCGTCGGGAAGATCGATCGTGGAGGCCGCCTCACCGTGGCGCAGGGCCGGGGGGAGGTCCTCGACCGTGATCCGTTCCCCTTCGGCGAAGACGAGGCTTTGCTCGATCACGTTCTCGAGTTCCCGGACGTTCCCACGCCAGTGATACCGTTTCAAAATCTCGAGGGCATCGTCTTCGATGCCGGTGACGTGGCTCTTGGTGCGGCCGCGCAACTTCTCGATGAAGAAGTGGACCAGTTCCGGGATGTCCTCCCGCCGCTCCCGCAACGGCGGGAGGCGGATCGGAACGATATGGAGGCGGTAGTAGAGATCCTCCCGGAAACGTCCCGCTTCGATCTCTTCCATCAAGTTGCGGTGGGTGGCGCAGATGACACGGACATCGACCTCGATCGTCTGGGTTCCCCCCACCCGCTCGAAGGTGCGTTCCTGCAGGACCCGCAGGAGGTCGAGCTGGATCTTTGGGGTGATGTCCCCGATCTCGTCGAGAAAGATCGTGCCGCCGTCCGCCAGCTCGAAGCGACCGACATGCCGTCGGATGGCGCCGGAGAAGGCCCCCTTCTCATGCCCGAAGAGTTCGCTCTCGAGCACCCCTTCGGCCAGCGCACCGCAATTGACCTTGACGAAGGGTTTCTCCTTGCGGGGGCTGGCGTAATGGATCGCGCGCGCCACGAGTTCCTTTCCCGTCCCGCTCTCTCCGTAGATCATCACCGAGGAGTCGGTGCGCGCGACCTTCTCGACGAGCCGGAAGACCCGCTGCATCGCTTCGGTCTTCCCGATGATCTCGTTGAAGTGGAAGCGCCGGTTCTCCTCCTCCTTGAAGTAACGGTTCTCCTCTTCGAGTCGTACGGTGCGGTTCTGGATCTCGAAGAATTCGAGGGCCTTGCTCACCTTGGCCTTGAGCACGGGGGGGGTGAAGGGTTTCGTGATGAAGTCGAAGGCGCCCTGCTTCATCGCCTCGACCGCGGTTTCGATCGAGCCGAAGGCCGTGATCATGATGACGACCGTCTCGGGCGCCGTTTCGCGGAGGTGGCGCAGGAGGGCCATCCCATCGAGTCCCTCCATCCGAAGGTCGGTGAGGACGAGGGCGATGGGACGCTTGCCATGGGCCTCGGCGAAACGGTCGCGCCCCTCCAGGCCGTTGCGGGCGGCCAGGACCTCATGCCCCATGGCGGAGAGGATGGTCACCATCCCTTCCCGCATCGTGTCGTCGTCTTCAACCACGAGGATTCGCCGCACGTTTCTTTTCTCCTTCTGCTTCGACGCTCACAAGGGGAAGTTCGATCGTCACCACGGCTCCCCGTTGCGGCCCAGGTCGATCGGCGATCGAGACGGTTCCGCCATGGGCTTCGATGATCCGCTTGACGAACGCGAGTCCGAGGCCGGAACCCTTCTGCTTCGTCGTGAAGAAGGGATTGAAGAGATCCTCGGGAGCGAGTCCAGCAATTCCGGTGCCGGCGTCGATCACCTCGATGCGGTAGTACCTCCCCTCGCTCACCTCCCCCCGGATTTCGAGTTCCCCCCCCCCCGGCATCGCCTGGATCGCGTTGCGGACGAGATTGAGGAAGACCTGGCGCATCAGGGCGGGATCGAACGAAAGGCCGTCGGACGCCTCGAAGGACCAGGAGACGGCGATCTTTCCCATCTCCGGCGCGAGGATCGTGAAGACCTCCCGGAAGAAGGCATCGAGATCGACCCGGGCTCGCCGGACCTGCAAGGGACGCGCGTAGTCGAGGAAGGTGGCCACGATCCGTTCGAGGTTTCGGAGTTCCTTCTCGATCTTCTGGAGGTAGCCGAGCTTCTCGGTGTCCCCGGCGAGCGCCTCGGCCAGGATCCCGGTAAAGAGGGACATCCCTCCCAGGGGATTGCGGACCTCGTGGGCGATCCCCGAGAGCATCATCTTGAGGGCCTGATCCCGTTTGAGGATCCCCTTGCGCATCTCGTCCATGCTGTGGCTCAGAAAGCCGAACTCGTCGTCCCGCTCGACGGGGATCGGCGTTTCGAGATCGCCCACCTCGATTCGCCGCGCCGCAGCCACGAGCTTCCGGATCGGGGTCTCGATCGAGTGGGCGAAATAGATGCTCGTAAGGACGATGATCCCCACCGCGATGAAGACCCCGGTCACGACGTTGCGGCGCATGTGGCGGAGGGTCTGGAAGAACTCGACGCTGGCATCGACGCCGATGAAGCCGCCGACGCGCCCCTCGGCGTCCCGCACGGGCGCGTACCCCGTCTTGTAATAGCGTCCGTCCGTCCCCTTGAAGAGGATCGAGGCCGCGCTCTCCCCCCTGCGCACCCGCTCGAGTTCCTCCCGGTCGAAGTCCTTGACGTAGCGGGTTCCGATCAGGATTCCCTCCTCCGTGTCCACGAGGGCGCGCATCTCGAGATCGAAGAGGTAGATCCGCTTGACCCCGTTGACCCGCATCAGATTTTTGAGCTTCCTCCGGACGTTGCGGTAGAGCCGGGAGTGTTCATCTCCCTCCGAGAGGCCGAGCACGAGATCGGTCGGGATCTGGACGAGCGCCGAACGGCCGATGGCGATGAGCCGCTTCCCGAACTCCGTATCGAGGCTCCCCTTGGCGAGATGGAAGAAGAAGGTTCCGAATGCCCCGACGAAGAGGGAGAGGGGGATGAGATAGGTGATCATCATCCGCGTCCGGATCCGGGTGCGGGTCTGCTTCTCCTTTCGCATCTCTCCCTTCATCCGTAGAACGTCCCCTCCGGGGTGGAGAAGGCATCGGGGATGTGGGAAATCCACACATCCCCCTCAGAAATCTGAACCGTGATCACATCGAAGCGGATATCCCGTTCGAGGGGGGGGAGCGTCTGGAGATAGTGGGCGGCGGTCTTGGCGATCTGGCGCTGCTTGGCCCGGTCGATGCTCTCTTCTCCACTCCCGAAGGTGCGGCTTCGCCGCGTCTTCACCTCGACGAAGACGAGGATCCCCCCCTTTCGGGCGATGATGTCGATCTCACCGCTTCGGATCCGGTAGTTGCGCGCCACGATCTCGTAGCCCCCCCTTTCGAGGTAGGCCACGGCGCGTTCCTCTCCCATCCTCCCGAGGCTTTGCCCCTTTCCCTGCATCCTGCCTCCCCGCGCGTCCTCTCTTGCATCGGGCATCGTGGATCACCGCCCGATCTCCGGACGGTCCCGATGGGACGATCGCAGGGTCATTATATCACGAATCCCACGATCCGTGATGGGGAAGATCACGATCGATCATGGAGGACGCACGATCGGCTGCAAGGGGGGTGAAGAGAGAATTTTTCGCTTCCGTATGGGCCAATCGGCTCCGTTGGCGAACGATCGCCACGATCGCCGAGGCAATCGTCCGAAGCAGCGAGACGAGCAGATTTCCATCGGGATGGTGCGACCCGCAGAGGGATGCGGCGGGGGAGGCAGAGGCTTCTCGAGGAAGACGGCCCGGTCTCCTGGATCAGAGCCGCAGATTCCCCATACCGAAGGAGGTCATGGAGAGGTCGATCATATCGATCTCTCCGAGTTTGCTCTCGATGATGTCCTCCCAATCGACCGATTTCACGAGACCGGTGAGATGGAGGAAGTAGAGGCTGCGGGCCACTCGGATCTCCTCCACACCGAGCGCCTGGGAAATCTTCTCGATCGTCTTCGTGCCGTCGAGGATCTTGAGGAGCCGGGCGTCCTCCTGGGGGAGTTCCCGGAGGAATTGGGCCAGATCGCTTCGGCCGGGATCGGTGAGGGTGAGCGAGTTGGCCTCGATGTTGCTGAGATCCCGGGCGAAGGGGGTTTGGTACGCCGCGCCGAGCCACCGTTGGATCGTCTCGATGTCGTAGTATTTCTGGATGCCCGCGTAGATCAGACGTGGCAGGGCAAGACGTTCGGGAGCCTGGGTCATCTCGACGCTGCTTCGGGTCAAGCGGAAACGGCCGCGGCGCCAGGTGAAGAGTTCCATGAACCGCTGTGCCAGGTGGTTGCGGTGGACCTCTTCGAGCTGGTTGGGATGGAGGAAGCCGAGGGCAAGCACCGCCTCCTCCTCGCTCCCCCCATCCTCCGTGATCTTCCGGAGCATCTCCATCCGCTGGTCTTCCGTCATGAAGCCGAGGGAGACGAGCATGCGGCCGAAGCGCTCGCCGATCAGGTTCGAGGTCACGCTCACCAGCCGCCCCTCCGAAAAGGTGAGCACCTTGTTCGCCCATCCGTCGTCCACGGTGAGAATGCCGCTGAAGTGCTCCTGGTAGACGGCCCACAGGAGCCGGCAGGGGGGTCTTTCGGCGAGATCTCCGAGGAAGGGGAGGGAAGGGGTCGCGCCTTGCGAGGGCGACGCCTCGATCGCTTGAATCTGCATCGAACTCTCCTTGGAAAAGGACCCGAAAGACGCCTCCGCGCCCTTCGCCGGTCCACATTCCATCACGCATATCCGGATGAGCCATCCAGGAGGTCATCCGGGACATCATTCCCAACGAAGCTCATGAACCATCATCGGAAGTTTCACTATCCCCTCGATCGGCCCTTCAGGAGAAAAACTTGAGTGCTTCGCCCCAAAGATCCTCATTGCACCCCTCCTGTAGAGAAATCCGACAAAATGGGATTTTCCTACAGTTCCTCCCCCTCCTCGAATGGAAAAACGAAAGGAGCGCACATGGAAAGAAAAGAAGAAATCCCGTTGGAATGCACCCTTACGGTAGAGGACCCCACGAAGGAACGCAAAGAGGCACGACGCTTGCTTCTCTCTCTGGACGAAGGCGAAACAAGAAAATGCAGCTTAGGGGAAATTACCTCTTTCCGGAAGGATCGAGCCCTGCCATACGCGTGAAGCGAGTCGACCTGAGGTCTCCAGGCAAAGGGAGTCAAGACGATATCAGGGACTACGCACGGTATTGCGGTGGGGCTTTGTCCTTCCTTTTTTTTTCTCTCCTCGATACGATTCCGCAAAGCCCGCCCGATCCGTTCAACCGGCTCGGCCTGGCATCGAACCGTTTCTCCTCCTCGATAGATCCCGGAACGACGAGCGATGAAGGACGATCCGATCACGATCAGCCGGTGGCTGGCGAAGGCCACGGCGAATCTCACCTTTTCCGGACCGGTCTCCCTCGTGTACCGGCCCCTTCACTACGCCTGGGAGGCGCACGAGGCGTATCTGCGCAGGTATGGTGCGGAGCGTCCACGTCGGGTGGTCCTGCTGGGGATGAATCCCGGACCGTGGGGAATGGCGCAGACCGGGGTTCCCTTCGGTGCGGTCCGTCCCGTTCGGGAATGGCTGGGGATCTCGGCACCGATCGGACGTCCGGAGCAGGAACACCCGGCCCGGCCCGTCAGAGGCCTGGCCTGCCGTCGTAACGAAGTGAGCGGCAGCCGGTTGTGGGGATGGGCCCAACGCCGGTTCGAGGATCCGGCGCGTTTCTTCTCCGAGTTCTTCGTGGCCAACTACTGCCCCCTCCTCTTTCTCGAGGCGAGCGGCCGTAACCGGACGCCCGATCGGCTCCCGAAAGGGGAACGGGAGGCGCTCTTCGCCGCATGCGACGAGGCCCTCACCCGCCTCCTCGAGTGGTTTGCCCCCACCTTTGCCATCGGGATCGGAGTTTTCGCCGAAAGCCGGATCCGGCTCGTGCTCGAAGGGCGGAGCGACGTCACGATCGGACGGCTTCCCCATCCGAGTCCTGCGAATCCGGCGGCAAACCGGGGATGGTCCGAACTGGCCGAACGGGCGCTTCGGGAGATCGGTGTCTTCGCGTAGGGGCACGACGGCGCCGTGCCCCTATGCCCACGGATTTCGGAGAGCGCTTCCCCTGGATCAGGGGCTGTAGGGATCGGTCCCCTGGGCGATCTCCTCGTCGTCGGTCACGCCGTCGCGGTCGGAGTCGAATTTCGCCGGATGGACCGCGCGCAGCAGGCGTGGATGGATCGGCGAGATCTCTTCGCTCCCCCCGGGAAGATCGGCCTCGAGATCGAGGAAGAGATTCCCCCGCTCCTGGAAGTAGATCACCTCGAAGGAATGGACGCCCGTATCGAGGAAGACCGAACCGCTCTCCTGGTCTTCCCGGGATCCCCCATTCTGGGCTTCCTCGAGAACCTCGTAGGCGACCCGCACGCCGTCCACGAAGAGCGCCGCACCGTCGTCGGTGAGCCCGGCGAAGTAGAAAGTCGTAGGATCACCGTCCTCCGTGTTGTAGACTTTGATCTCGCCGGTATAGCGAATCGCGAAGTTTTCGCCGGGCAGGGGATCGGTGAATCCCACGAGTCCGGCATCCCGCCCCGGTTCGCCGTCGGGGGGGAAGTTGAGGCCCTCACTCACGAAACCGGACGTGTAGATCCGGTTCTCAGGGCGACGCACGAACGCGATCACGTTCTCCAGCGTCATCCGCACCGTGGAAGGAATGGCGTACACGCTCCCGAAGAGACCGTTGAACTGCCGGGGATGCGTGAACTCCTCCCCGTCGAAGACCTCGTAGCCGTCGTCGAGACCGTCGAAATCGCTGTCGCTTCGCAACGGGTTCGTCTCGAAACCGTTGCTGCCGAAGACTTCCGTGCCGTCATCGATGCGGTCGCCATCGGTGTCGCTCGCCGTTGGGAGCGTCCCGTAGGTGAGGACTTCCTCCCCGTCGGAGAGGCCATCGCCGTCCGTATCGGGGCGGAAGGGGTCCGTCCGGTGCACGATCACCTCCACCGCATTCGTCAGCCCATCGCCGTCGCTGTCGATCGTCGCATCCGCGGGGTCGATCGGATCGAGACCCGCGGTGATCTCGAGGTTGTCGTCGATGCCATCACCGTCCGTGTCCCGCCGCGTGGGATCCGTCCCATAGGTCGTCACTTCCGCTCCGTCGGGGAGCGTATCGCCGTCCGTATCCCGCATGACGGGTGAGGTGACGAAGCCGTCCGCTCCCGCCATGATCTCCTCCCCATCGAGAAGACCGTCGAGGTCGGTGTCGGGGTTGTGCGGGTCGGTGTTCCACTGCCGCTCCTCCACATTCTTGAGCCCGTCGTGGTCGCTGTCGATCTGGGCATCCGACGGATCGTGGGGATCGAAACCATGCTCGGCCTCGAAACGATCCGTCATCCCGTCCTCGTCGGAATCGACGATCTCCGGATCGGGATGGTCCCAGTGGTTCGTCGGATCGGTCCTGTAGCGGAACTCCACGCCGTCCCAGTAGCCATCCCCATCCGTGTCGGCAAGGAGCGGTTTCGTCCGGTAACCGTCGTTCCCCTCCAGGACCTCCTCCCCGTCGGAGAGGCCGTCTCCATCCGTATCGGGGTTCAGAGGATCCGTCCCGAATTCCGCCTCGAGCGTATCGACGAGGAGATCTCCGTCTCGATCCTGTCGATCCTGAGGAAACTGCGCAGTGGGCGGCGCACACGAGACGAAACCGAGCATGACGACCGTCACGACCAACGCTCCCAGAGATAGCGCACGTATTTCTGTCATGAGTTCCTCCTTCATCCTTGACATCCATGGCAATATTTCACGGTGACCCGTTCCTGCTTCTGCGGATTCTTCAAGCCTTCGTTCTTTCCTCCTGCCCGCGGGGCGATACGTCGCATCTTCGAGGTGCGTCGCCGGTGTCGCTGGCGGGGGACATGGATCGTCCGGGAAGATCCCGATCCGGTTGCGATGGCTTTTCCTCCCTTCTGGCGCACGTATCTCTTCGGAACGCCGTGGCGCCGTCCATGGAACCGCTTTCGATCCCTATCGGCAGCGCTGAAGGAAAAGTTTAGAAGAAAAGTGAAGGGAGTGGATCTTTGGGAAATCGGCTTGACCCTCTGGGAGGGGATGTGATACTTTTCCCTATCGTCTTCAGGGACTCCCGGGAAAGGTCCTCGTGGCGATCTCCCCTGAAACCGAGGTGGAGGAAGCGATGTCGAAGTTCATCTGTCCGGTCTGTGAGCGTGCGGTGGATGATGTGATCATCCCCTTCCACAAGAACGTGGAGCGTCAGATCCTCGCGCTGATCCAGCGGCACAATCCACGGTGGGTGGAGCCGGATGGCTCCTGTCCGAAGTGCATCGAGTACTACAAGGCCCTGATCGCGAACCGACGGATCGATGCCCTGCCGCCCGAGGGACGCCAGGAGGAGCGATGAGGCGAAAGGGACTCCTGGCTGGGATGTTGGTGGGGTGGCTCTTGACGTTCCCCCTGCCGGCCGAGGCTTCCCTCCGCTCGGAGATCGCCTTCTCCAAAGGGGCCCTGGCCTTCGAGGCGAAGCGCTACGAGGAGGCGCTGGCGCTCCTGCGGCGCGCCGGCCAGGAGGATCCGGAGAACGCCCGGATCCACTACTACCTTGGCCTCTGTCTCAACCGGATCTCCCTCTTCGAGGATGCCAAGGTGGAATTCCAGAAGGCGCTCGAACTCGATTCGTCACTGCGGGAGGCCAATTTCGATCTGGCGATCGCCTGCTACCAACTCGAGGACTACGAGTGTGCGCTCGCCTACTTCGAGCGGAGTGAGGATGCGCTCTCCGACATCTCCCTCATCCGGTATTACGAAGGGTATCTCCACCACCTCCTGGGGCACCACGAAGAGGCCGTGGCGTTCCTGTCCCAAGCCGCTTCGGCCAACCCCCGCCTTGCGCAGCCGGCGCACTACTACGTCGGAATCTCCCAGGAAGCGCTCGGCCGTCACGACGCGGCGAAAAGCGCCTTCGAGGCGGCGATTGCGTTGGACCCCAGCACCGACATCGCGGCGGCGGCCCGACGGTATCTCAGCGAGGTCGAGGTCAAGGAGGAGGAAGCGAAGTTTTTGGAATTCTCGCTCGATCTCGGAGTGGAGGGGGACACGAACATCATCCTTGCACCCACGGCGGGGGATCCCCTCACAGGGGAGGCGATCCAGCTCGAGAACCGGGCCGGTGTCCGGGGCGTCGCCTCCCTGGAGGCACGTTTCACCCCCTTTCGGAAGGGGGGGAGCGAAGCGGGGATCGGTGTCTCCTACTACCAGAACTACCACCCCGACATCAACCGGGACGACACGATCGATCTTACGCGTTTCAACCTCATCTCCGCCACCGGAGAACTCTTTGGTGCCTATCGCCGCGATTTCATGGATCATCCGGTCGGGTTCCGGCTCCGGTATCGCTTCAACGGCGGCTGGCTCGCATCCGAGCGCTTCCAGACCTCTCACGAGATCGTCCCTTCGGTGTCGCTCACCGAACGCCCCTTTACCACGAGCCGCCTCTCCTACACGCTCAACATCCTCGATCTCACCGACCCTTCGGAGGGTGAGGTCTTCGATGCTTCCGGAAACACGATTTCGATCGAGGCGCGCAGCGCCACGAATCACAAGATCGGACTCGACCAGTTCTTCTTCTTTCGGGAGGAGACGATTCGCCTCGAGGTGGGGTATCGGCTCGATTTCAACCGTGCCGAAGGGGACGATTTCGACTGGCTTGGGCATCGGGGAAGGGTACGGCTGAAAACCCCCCTCCTCGGGGTCCTGGGACTCACCGTCACGGGGGAAGGGATCTTTCGCGACTACACGCATCATGCGCAGGACCGGACGGACAAAGGGTACAGCGTCAAGCTCGAGTTTCCGATCGCTCTCTCCGCCACGATCGACCTGACCTTCGGCGGGGCGGTCGAGGAGAACTTCTCGATACCGGAGTTCTCCTACAAACGGGCGATTGCGGGCCTGACCCTCGGGGTGAAGCTCTAGTCTCCGGGGAGATCCCTCCAGGAAGGGGGATCGGCCTCGGTGACAGGAAAGGGACGCCATGGGCGACCAACGGGTGAAACGAATGGCAGGATGGGGGGAGGGCCTCTTCCTCCTGGCATGGATCTCCCTCGGGATCTTCCCGGCGGCAGCCGAGGCGGGTGCGGAGGATGCCTCGCCCGCGAAGCAGGAAGCCGCAGCCGTGGGGATCGTCGGAAACGCCACGGGGGGGGGGACGATCCGGCGGGCGACGACGCAGCTCACCGCCGATCCGGGTGTTCCCCTCTACGAAGGGGATCTCCTCCTCACGGATGGGAAGGGCAAACTCGAACTGATCCTCCGCGACGACACGCTCCTCACGCTGGCGGAGAACACGCAGATCCTCCTCGAGAAGCTCCCCGATCCCACATCGCAGAAACGTGCCGTGATCGAACTCGTCTTCGGGAAACTCCGAGTGGCCGTCGGTCCACTCCTCGGTGCCCGGCAGGGGCTCGAACTTCGTTCTCCCACGATGCTCGCCACCGTCACGGGAACCGAGTTCTTCGTGATCTACGACCCGGTCCTCAAGGTGACGCAACTCTTCACGCTCTCGGGAAGGGTGAAGGTCAAGAAACTCACCGAAGAGGAGAGCGAAGAGGTGCCGGTTTCGGCACGAATGGGGGTGGCGGTCCCGGAGAGCGGGGCTCCGACGAACGTGGAGGCGGTCCCCGCCGAGACGTTGACGAATCTCGTCAAGGAGACCCGGATCCCCAGAACGATCGAAGAGAAGCATCGGCTCGGTGCGTCGGTGGCGGATGTGACCGCATTGACGGGCAAGCCGGCGCCTCTTCCCCGGCGTCCCGGCAGATTCTCGGGAAATCGTCTCCCCTCGGTCGATCAGGGGAGCCGCTTCGCCACGCCCCCCGTGGACCAGGATCCCTCCGATCTACCCGTTCTGCTCGAATCGCGTGAAACCGTCGTCATCCGGGGCCGGCCATAGGCTCCTCGTCGAGGCAAGGTCGATGAAGTTTTCTCGTGCAAGCGGTGTTCTCCTCCACCCCACTGCCCTCCCTTCCCCATTCGGGATTGGCGATCTGGGTCCTTCGGCCGAGGCATTCCTCGACCGACTCGTGGTTGGGGGGCAGCGATTCTGGCAGATCCTCCCTCTGGGGCCTACCGGCTATGGACATTCTCCTTATGCCTGCTACTCGGCCTTTGCGGGGAACCCGTGGCTCATCAGCCCGGAACGGCTCGTGGCAGACCGCTTTCTGGAGCCCTCCGAGATCGAAATATCCCTTTCCCCTTCGTCCTGCCGGGCGTCGGATCGGATCGACTTCGAGGCGGTGCGGGCCTGCAAGCTTCCCCTTTTCGAGCGGGCCTTCGCGCGCTTCCGTGCGGGCGTCCTTCCTGCGGAGACGGAAGCCTTCGAATCGTTTCGCCGCGATCCGCTCATTCGCCCATGGCTCGAGGACTACGCCCTCTTCATGGCGCTCAAGGAGACGCACGAGGATGCCGTATGGACGGCATGGGATCCCCCCCTGGCCCTTCGTGCCCCCGTGGCACTCGCCCACTACGCGGAGGCGGAGAAGGAACGGATCCTCTTCCACGAATTCCTCCAATACCTCTTCTTCAAACAGTGGAGATTCCTCAGGGGGGAGGCGCAGAAGCGGAAGATCGGGATCATCGGAGACATTCCGATCTTCGTGGCCCACGACAGCGCCGATGTCTGGTGTCACCCGGAACTCTTCGAACTCGACGAAATGGGACACCCCACCGTCGTCAGTGGCGTTCCACCCGACTACTTCAGCAAGACGGGGCAACGATGGGGCAACCCCCTCTACCGCTGGGAAGCGATGGCCGCCACGGGGTATGCGTGGTGGGTGCTCCGGTTCCGTTTGCTCCTCGAACTCGTCGATGTCGTCCGGCTCGATCACTTCCGCGGATTCGAGGCGTACTGGGAGATCCCCGCGCACGAAGCGACCGCCGTCAAGGGGAAGTGGCGCAAGGGGCCGGGGGAAGACTTCTTCGAGCGGCTCGGCGCGGCCCTCGGCGATCTTCCGATCATCGCCGAGGATCTGGGAGTCATCACCCCCGAGGTGGAAGCGCTACGCGACCGTTTCGGATTCCCCGGAATGAAGATTCTCCAGTTCGCCTTCGGGGATACCCCGGAGAACGGCTATCTTCCCCACAATTTCAAGCCGGAGTGTGTCGTCTATACGGGTACGCACGACAACGACACGATCGTGGGGTGGTTCCGGAGTGCTCCGCAGGCCCTTCAGCAGGAGGTCTGCGGCTATCTTGGGAGTGCGGGGAGGGAGATCCATTGGGATCTCATCCGCCTGGGGCTCTCCTCCGTGGCCCGACTGGCGATCTTTCCCCTCCAGGATATCCTCGGGCTCGGAAGTGAGGCGCGGATGAACACCCCAGGGGAGGAGCAGGGGAACTGGTCCTGGCGGTTGACCGAGGAGCAACTCTCGACGGCCCCCTTCTTCCGGCTTCAGATCCTGACCCACCGATACGGCCGGTAGGTTTCTATCGGTTCGACAAGCCCGCAGGCGTTTGTCTCGAAGGAGGTTCCGACAGAAGCGTATCGCCAGGGGCCATCTCGAAGTAAAGGAGGCCCCCCCCTGCGATCTCGTCGTGGGTGAACGATCTTCGCTCGAGGGGGACGCCGTTCAAGGTGACCCGCGCGACCCGGAAGTTTTCGGGGGTGAGGTTCTCCGCCACGATCTCGAGAAAGACACCGTTTCCGAGGTTCACCCGGGCGTAGGGGAAGCGGGGGGTGCCGATCTCGTAGCGGTCGGAACCGACGATCGGATAGAAGCCGAGCGCGCTCAAGACATACCAGGCCGACAGGGTACCACCGTCGTCATTGCCGTCGAGGCCGTCGGGACCGGTGCCATACTTGTTCTCCATGATCCAGTGGACCCACTTCTGCGTGAGATCGGGACGCCCCGCCGCGTTGAAGAGGTATGCGGCGTGGATGTCGGGCTGGTTGCCGTGCCAGTAGTAGGGACCGGGATAGGGCGCGCCCCGCCTCGGATTCGCGTTGGCGAAGAATGCCTCGAGTTCGGCGACGAATACCTCGGCAGAGGGGTAGAGCCCGATCATCCCCTCGAGGTCGAACTGCGCGGACCAGCGCCACTGCAAGGCACTCCCCTCCACGTAGTCGTTCGTGTACTTCCCCTGGGGATCGAGGTAGGTAAGGAGCCGGGGGAAGAAGGGGGTGGCGAAGGTACCGTCCGCGTTGCGCGGCTGGAAGTAGCGTGTCTCCGGATTCCAGACGTTGCGGTACCAGCGGGAGCGCTCCCGGAAGCGGGCGGCATCGTCGGGCTTGCCGAGCGCCTCGGCGAAACGAGAGATCGCGTCGTCGGCATGCGCGAATTCGAGCGTCCGAGAGACCGCCTCCTCCATCCGGTCCGCGGGGCAGTAGTGGGCTTCGAGGCAGTCCGCCCACCCCTCCCGGCCGGAGAAGGCAGCCCCCTCCGGCGTAGGGGCATCCGCGGTCCTGCGCATGAAGGCGTAGGCCGCCTCGGCGTCGAAATCGCGGATCCCCTTCAGATAGCTCTCCGAGATCATGATATCGGCCGGTGTCGAGAGCATCGCGTTCGTGTACCCCGCCCCCGAGGGCCAGCGGGGAAACCATCCCCCCTGCCGCGCCATCTCGATCATCGAGACGACGATGTCCCGTTGGACGTCGGGGGCGATCAGGATGTAGAGGGGGTGGAGGGTGCGGTAGGTGTCCCACAGCGAGATGTCCGTGTAGTACTGGAATCCCTCGGCGCGGTGGACCCGCTGATCGAAGCCGAGGTAGTCCCCCGTCACGTCCTGGAAGCGGGTCGGCATGATCATCGCGTGGTAGAGCGCGGTATAGAAGATCGTACGATCGGCCTTGCGCCCCCCCTCGATCACGATCGAGGCGAGCGCCCGCTCCCACCTCTCCCGCGCCCCCTCCCGGACTTCGTCGAATCGGGTCTGCGCCGGAACCTCGGCATCGAGATTGGCCCGGGCATTGGCCACGCTCACATAGGAGAGGCCCACCGTGAGTTGGACCGCCCTGGCGGCAGATCTCCGCTCGAAGGCGAGGTCCACCCCGATATCGTCCCCGGTGACCTCGCTCTCCCCTGCCTCGAAGGTGCGGTCATGCCAGACCCCCGCCTGTGACCAGGGGGTGTCGAGACGCGCGACGAAGTAGGCGGTCAGTCCCCCGTAGCGCCCCGAAAAGGTCCCGAAAAGGCGGGCACTTCCCTCGATCTCGTTGCGTTGTGGCAAGAGTCTCGCCCATCCTCCCTCGCAATGGCCGTCCCCAAGCGCATTCGTGACCCGCAAGAGGAGATGGGCCTCCCGCCCGGCCGGAAAGGTGTAGCGATGGACGCCGACGTGGGGCGTGGCGGTCAATTCGGCAAGGATCCCCTCCTCGGGGAGGAATACCGCGTAGTATCCCGGCTCTGCGACCTCCCCGCCGTGGGAGAAACGCGCCCGCTTCCGCAGGAAGCGCGTCCTGGGCGAGACCGGCCCCAGCGTGGGCACGACGAGGAAGAGCCCCCCCTCCGTGGCCCCCGTGCCACTGAGCCGCGTGTGGCTGAAGCCGAGGATCTCGTTGTCGCCGTAGTAATACCCGGAGGTATGCATGCTCGATATCGATACGCCTCGTCTCGCCGTGTCGGGGCTCAATCGAACCATCCCCCACGGCGTCGTGGCGCCGGGAAAGAGGAAACCACTGGCCCAGGGAATCCCCCCCGTCCCGATGAAGGGGTTCACCTGCCGGGTCAACGAATCCGACGCCCTCACCGGAAGCGGGATCCCCCCTTCCGCGAGCGACACCCAACAGATCGCCGAAAGAACGATCCATCCCGCAGATACGCACCTCTTCGCTTGCCGCATCATCCTTCCTTTTCTCTGGGGTCTTCCTTTCTTGCCATCCTCGGACGAGGAGGGGGCGTTGTCAAGGGACGAAAAAAAAATGTCCTCCCCGCCTTGACAAAACGGGAGGGCGTACCCATCTTTCGGGTAGAACGAGGGCAAGGATGGTAAGAGTTGGGAATCGTTGAACAAATCCGTTTTCCGGATTTGAGTTTGGAGGGAGGATTCGGCATGTTTGGATTCGGATTCGATCCCTATACGAGACCGTGGAGCCTCTGGAACGAGATGGAACGGCTCCAGGAAGACTTCAACCGCCTCTTCGAGGCGACGAGACCGTACGCAACAGCGGAATTCCCTGCGGTCAACGTCTGGACCTCCGATGAGGACGTCACGATCACGGCGGAACTTCCCGGCATGAGCCAGGAAGACCTCGACATCTCGGTGACGGGCGACACCTTCACGATCCGCGGGACGAGGAAACCCGAAGAGGTCGCAGAAGGGGATCTCTTCCATCGCAGTGAACGGTGGAACGGCAGTTTCACCCGTTCGATCCAGCTCCCCTTCCACGTCGATGCCGACAAGGCGGAAGCACGGTTCAACCGCGGGATCCTCTCCGTGACCCTTCCGCGCAGGGAAGCGGACAAGCCGAAGAAGATCACCGTGAAATCCGCCTGAGCACGTGAAAAAGGAGCTCAGACGCCCGCAGCGGAGCGTGAAAGGTGAGAAGGAGGTTGCCATGGCCGATCAGAAACTCCAGAAACAGGAAGCCGCAACCCCGCAAGGGGCCGAACGGACCCGAACGAGAAGGGTCTTCCTTCCGAGAACCGACATCGTGGAGAGCAAGGACAACATCTACCTCTACGCCGACATGCCCGGGGTGGATGAAAAGGGCATCGACATCACGCTGGAGAAAAATCTCCTCACGATCAACGGATTCGCCACCCCGACCCAGGTCGAGGGGCACACCCTGAGCTACGCGGAATACGAAGAGGGAGACTACCAGCGAACCTTCACGCTCTCCAACGAAATCGATCGGGAGGGAATCCAGGCAACGATCCGAAACGGCGTGCTTCGGCTGACCCTGCCGAAAGCCAAGGAAGCCAGAGAACGCAAGATCCCGGTTCAGGCGGGCTGATCGACAGCTCGTTCCGAACCGATCGGGAAGTCTCAGAAGAGAGGGGGTATGAATGATGAGTCTCATGAGTCTCATTCCGTGGAACAGATCGAAACGGTCCCTTACGAGAAGGGAGATGGAGGATCCCTTCACCGCGTTCCAGCGGGAGATGAACGCCCTCATCCAGGATTTCTTCGGACGTGACCCGTTCGCCTCGTTTGGGATGCTCGACCGCCCCTGGCCCTGGAGCGGAAACTTCACGCCGAGCGTCAACGTCAAGGAAACGGACAAGGGCTTCGAGGTCACGGCCGAGATCCCGGGTGTCGATGAGAAGGATATCGACCTCTCGCTCTCCCGCAATGCGCTGACGATCAAGGGCGAAAAGAAGATGGAGCACGAGGAGAAGGAGGAAGGCTACTACCGGATGGAACGCTCCTTCGGAGCTTTCACCCGCACGATCCCCTTCCCCGTGGAGGTCGATCCCGACGGTGTGGAAGCCACGTACCGCAAGGGTGTTCTGACCGTGCAAGTGCCGAAATCCTCGGCCGCCCGGGAACAGACCCGCAAGATCACGGTGAAGACGGAATAACGCCGTTACGGGGAGGTCCCTCCACCTCCCCTTCGACCCCGAACCAGACGAGACGATCCGGTACCATCGAGAAGGGGAGCCAAACCTTCGGGTTTGCGCTCCCCTTCCCTTTGATCGGCGGGCTCCCGATCGGGCAACTCCCGGTTTTCGCCCAACTTCTCCCGATACACGCCCCGAGGGCATCAGGCTCGGCCGCTGCGGCCGGGCGAGATCCATCCGCATTCCCTCCCCAGACCCCTTGAAGCCGATCGTGCATCTTCCCGTGAGCAATCCTGCACCCAGGGCATACGGCCTCGCAACGGGGATCGTCCCCCGGCAGAGGGGGGGCGGTGACAAGTTTCGGGCAGAGACGATGGAGCCCGACTGGATCTCGAAGAGGAGGTTTGCTAAGATACGCGCAGGGTGATCCGGGGGACCCAAAGGGAACGAATCCCCCAGCAGGAAAGGTGACTTCGGATGCATGGGATTTCCAGGAGGACGATGAAGACGATTCGAGGGATGCTCCTTGCCCCCTTGCTCCTCTCGATGCTGGTCGGATGCGGGGAAGAGGGGGTCATCGTCGAGGGGGAGGAGAGCGGTGGCACCGTTGCGGATGAAGGGGGGATCGTCGGGATCGTGCTCGATGATGCGCTCGCCCCGGTCGCCAATGCCACGATCAGCGTCCCGGCGTATGGCCGCGTCGTGCTCTCCGGAGCCGACGGCCGCTTCTCGCTCGGCGTGCTTCCCCCCGGCGCGTACCGGCTTCGGGTGGCGGGGACCTCCGCTTTCGGTGGAGAATGCTCGACGAGCTTTGCCGATCTCTACGTCTCGGATGCCCCCTATCTCTTCCCCATCCTCCTGGTCTGCGCCCCTTTGGAGGGGGGGGAGGCGATCTCGACGCTGTCGGGAGGGACACTTGGC
>CAZTSL010000010.1:0-55012 GCA_964616915.1 uncultured bacterium | reverse complement strand
GACGACGAATGATCGAAGGTGTCAAGATCACGCCATTGAAGAAGATCTGCGACGAACGGGGGATGGTGATGCATATGCTCAAGCGCACCGATCCCACGTTCATCGAATTCGGGGAGATCTACTTCTCCTGCGGCTATCCCGGTGCGGTGAAGGCATGGCATGTCCACAAGGAGATGACGCTCAACAACTGCGTGATCGTGGGGATGATCAAACTCGTGATCTACGACTGCCGGGAGGACTCTCCCACGAAGGGGGAACTGATGGAACTCTTCATCGGGGAACACAACTACTGCGTGGTCCAGATCCCCCCCGGGGTGGCCAACGGATACAAGGCCTATGGGGAAAAAATGGCGATCGTGGCCAACTGCGCGACGATGCCGCACGACAAGAACGAGATCGTCTACATCGACCCCTACGACAACGACATCCCCTACGACTGGAGACGCAAGGATGGCTGATCCAGGACAGATGGCCGAGATCTGGGGGCGCATCCGGAAGGATGTCATCATCACCCGCACCCCCCTTCGCATCAGCTTCGCCGGGGGGGGGACCGACTTCGCCGACTTCTACCGCCACGACTACGGCGCGGTGCTCAGTTCCACGATCGACAAGTACGTCTACGTCATGGTCAAACGCCACTCCCCCCTCTTCTACGAGCCGATCCGGCTCAACTACTCGGAGACGGAGCTGGCCAGTAACCTCGAGCAGATCAACAACGGGATCGTGCGGGAGTCGCTCCGACTCCTGGGGATCACGGAGCCGATCTACATCAGCACGATCGCGGACCTTCCCTCCGGATCGGGGCTCGGCTCCTCGAGCAGCTTCGCGGTGGGGCTCCTCAACGCCCTCCACACGATGCGGGGGGAGCGGGTGTCGAGCTGGCAGCTCGCCGAGGAAGCGTGCAGGGTCGAGATCGAGATGCTCTACAAACCGATCGGCAAGCAGGACCAGTTCGCCGCGGCCTATGGGGGGATGAACTTCATCCGCTTCGAACGCGACGATCACGTCTCGATCACCTCGGTCCGGTCGGACCGCAAGGGGCTCCATTTCCTCTTCGAGCATCTCATGCTCTTCTGGACGGGGCTGAGCCGCACCTCGGAGTCGATCCTGGCGGAGCAGAAGCATCACACCGAGCGCAACATGAACCATCTCCGCCAGATGCGGGAACTCGCCGTCCGGCTCCACGAGATGCTCGGAAACGGCTTCGATCCCGAGAAGACGGGGGAACTCCTCCACCACTCGTGGCAGTTGAAGCGAAAACTGGCGAGCACGATCACCACGGGAAAGATCGATGAACTCTACGAACGGGGGATCGCGGCCGGCGCGCTCGGCGGAAAACTCTGCGGCGCCGGAGGGGGAGGGTTCCTCATGTTCATCGTCAAGCCGGAGAAACGCCGCGCGGTCGCCGAGGCGATGGCGGATCTCGAATACGTGCCGATCCAATACGAGGAGAGCGGCTCCACAGTCCTCTTCCCCCATCGGTAGGGGAAGCTCCACCTCACAGGGGAAGGCTCCGGAGCCAAGGCATCCACGATTCATCGAGAGGGAGAAACGATGTCGGAAGACTGGCTGGAGAAGTCGAAGCGGCTCGGCATCCTCGACATGGGGGGGGAAGTGGGGAAGGGCGCGTCGCTACGGGAGGAAATCCTGGCGCTCTGCCGGCGCTTCGTCGAGGAGAAGGGAACGCCCCCCTTCGTTCCGGGAGAGACCGTGATCCCCGCCTCCTCGAAAGTCCTCGATGGGGAAGACCTCGCCCACCTCGTCGATGCCGCCCTCGACATGTGGCTGACGGCAGGACGGTATGCCGAGGTCTTCGAGCGGCGGCTGGCCGAACGCTTCGGCGTGGGCCACGCCCGTCTGACCGTCTCCGGCTCGGCGGCGAACCTCCTGGCCCTCAGCGCGCTCACCTCCCCGAAGCTCGGAGCGCGGCGCTTGCAGCCGGGGGACGAGGTGATCACCGTGGCCGCGGCCTTCCCCACGACCGTCACCCCGATCGTGCAGCAGGGGTGTATCCCGGTCTTCGTCGATATCGAGCCGAAGACGGCCAACATCGACGTCGGTGACCTCGAGGCGGCCCGTTCCCCCCGCACGCGGGCCGTCATGCTCGCCCACACGCTCGGCAACCCCTTCGATCTGGCCGCGGTGACCGAGTTCTGCAAGCGATACGACCTCTTCCTGATCGAGGATTGCTGCGACGCCCTGGGCTCCCGCTATCAGGGCCGACACGTGGGGAGCTTCGGCGATCTGGCCACGGTGAGCTTCTTCCCGGCCCACCACATCACCACGGGGGAGGGGGGCGCGGTCGTCTCGAAGGAGAAGGCGCTCATCCGCCTCGTCGAGTCGTTCCGCGACTGGGGGCGGGATTGCTGGTGCAGCCCCGGCTTCAACAACACCTGCGGCAAACGCTTCGAATGGCAACTCGGTACCCTCCCCTTCGGCTACGACCACAAGTTCATCTACACGCATATCGGCTACAACCTCAAGGTGACCGAGATGCAGGCCGCGCTCGGGTGCAGCCAGCTCGACAAGCTCGACCGTTTCATCGAGCGGCGCAAGGAGAACTTCGCAAAACTCGAGGCGCGTTTGATCGAGGTGGGTGCAGCGGAGCACTTCCACCTTCCGGTGGCGACCCCCGGCTCCGATCCGAGCTGGTTCGGCTTCCTCCTCTGCCTGCGGGAGGATTCCCCGCTGACCCGCCGGGAGGTCGTGACCTTCCTCGAAGGGCGCAAGATCCTCACCCGGCTCCTCTTTGCCGGCAATCTGATCCGGCAGCCCGCCTTTACCGGAATCCCCCACCGATGCGTCGGGACACTCCCCGTGACGGACCGCTTCATGAACGATGCCTTCTGGATCGGGGTCTGGCCCGGTTTGACCGACGCGCATCTCGACTACGTCGCCGAAGCGTTCCACGACCTGTTGCGCCGGTGACCCCGGGCGGTGATCCGGCATTCGGGAGAGGCGCGATGAAGAGACCCCTCCACATCTCCGTGGTGACCCCCTGCTTCAACGAGGAGTACTACATCGACGACGTCTATCGTGCCGTGCGGGAGGTCTTCGAACGGGAGCTGCCCGAGGTCACCTGGGAACTGATCTACGTGGAGAATGGCTCCACCGACGGCTCCTACGAAAAGATCCGGGCGCTGGCGGAATCCGATCCCCGCGTGAAGATCGTGAAGCTCTCGCGCAACTTCCGCTACGAGGGGGGGATCTGCGCGGGGCTGGCCTTCGCTTCGGGGGATGCCGTCGTCGTCATCGACTGCGACCTCCAGGACCCCGTCGAGCTGATCCCCGAGTTCGTGCGCCTCTACCGCCAGGGCTACGAAGTCGTCTACGGCATCAAGCGCAGCCGTAAGGAAGGGTTCTGGAAGCGGCTCGGCTACCGGCTCTTCTACAAGATCTTCAGCCGGATGTCGGAGTACGACTTCCCCCAGGAGGCGGGCGAGTTCTGCCTGATGGACCGGAAGGTCTACCGGTTGATCGCCACGATGAAGGAACAGCGCAAATTCCTCCGGGCGCTCCGCTTCTGGACGGGATTCCGGCAGATCGGCATCCACTACGACCGCCGGGGACGGGAGAAGGGGGAGACGAAGCACCCCTTCCGCGCCATGGTCAGCCTTGCCCTCGACGGCCTCCTGAGTTTCTCCGGACTCCCCCTGCGGCTCATCTCGCTGCTCGGGATTGCCGTCACGATCTTCTCGATCTTCGGGGCGATCTACGCGATCCTCTGGAAGTTCCTCTCGGGAAAGGAGATCCCGGGGTATGCCTCCCTCTGGACCACGATGTTCTTCTTCGGGTGCGTGCAGATGCTCAGCCTCGGCGTCATCGGGGAGTACCTCTACCGGGTCTACAACGAGGTGCGCCAACGGCCCCACTTCATCGTCGATCGGCTCGTCAACATCGAAGCGAAACCGAACGTGCCCCTTCCCGAGGAAACGATCACGAACGAGACACAAACCTCGTAGCCCTGGATGGTGCCCATGAAACCCCTCTCGACGCGACCCCACGAAGATCTTTCCAGTCGTTTCGTCTGTTTCGTCTATGCCTTCTTCGGCTGCTACTTCCTCTTCTCGCTCCTTGCCTACAAGGACCGCCTCTTCGGGGATTTCTCCCATCATCTCTATTGGATCATCAACCACGAGGGGCCCTTCATTCCGATCAAGCGCTACAGCGACGTGATCGCTCAGATTCCGACCATCATCGGGATCAAGCTGGGGCTTGGCCTCAAATCCCTCCTCCTGATCTATTCCGGCTCCTTTGCGGCGATCTTCTTTGCGATCGCACTCCTCCTGATCCATTTCCTCCGGGATCGGGCATCCGCCTTCCATCTGATCTTCATTCTATCGGTCGGCGTTTCGTTCGTCTTCTACTGGAACGACGACATTCAGCAGGCGCTGGCGTTCATGATCCTCCTCTATGCTTACATCCGGCATCGGGAAGGATCGGGATTTTCCAAACCCCACTATTTCGTGACGATTCCGATCATCGTGATCGTTTTCTTCTATCATCCCATCATGTGGATGATGCTGGGTTACCTGATCCTCTTTCACGTGATCGGGAAGGGGAGGATCGAACGGCACGATATCGTTCATTTTCTGACATGCCCGCTCTTTGCGTTGTACCGCTTCTTTTCCGCGACGGACTATGAGAAGGCGAGGTTCGGCCTCGAAGTCTCTCCCATGAAACTCTTCGAGTCTCCGCATTTCGTCCGGCTTCTCAATGATTCGTACCTTCCGATGAACGGGATCGCGCTCCTTCTCCTCTTCCTCCTGATCTTCTATTACCTCCGGCGGAAGAAGCATCTGAAGATCCTGCTCCTCCTTGCCTTCTTCATTCCCTATACGCTGCTCATCTTCTGCCACCTCTCTCCGAAGAAGTTCATCTACAATCCGCTGCATTTTCAGCACTATTTCCAGTTCTACCAGTATGTGATCGGGCTTTCGATCTTCTTCGACGTGTTGCCCGATCTACGGGGGCGGAAGCGGAGTCTGTTGCTCGCTCTGCTCGTCGGGCTGGTGACGTACGGAATGTATTCGATCTGGGAGAATGCCGCCTACTACCGTGCCAGGACGGCGTTTCTCCTCTCCCTGACGACCTCGTCGGAGCATCCGGGGAGAACGAAGTTCATCCTCGATGTGGACAACGTCCCCAACTACTACTACGTCGTCTTCGGGGTTCACTATCCCTATCAGTCGTTGATCCTGACCTCGATCCTTCCGGAGGTGAGGGCCCGTACGATCGTCTTCGACACGGATATCGAGACGCGGCGGATCCGCAAGGAGGATCTCAACCCGCGCTACTTCCATCTCGACGATTCCCCCTACGTCGAGCTGAACACGCCCTGTCCCCTCGACCGGTTCACGCCGGAATTCGGGCGAGGAATCTCGATCTTTCCCCAGTGGGATCCACCGGAGCCGATGCCGGTCGATCATAACCTCTTTCTCTCCGTGGAGATCGAGAACCGCAACGAGGAAGCGATCTGCTCGGGAAAGAACGACGTGTTCCGGCCCGTCTTCTCCTACCGCTGGCTCCAGGAGGGGACCTTCGTGCCCTCGATCACCTACAAGACGCCCCTCGTGATCGACGTCGAACGTTTCCACCGCCAGGGGATCCAGTTGCACACCCCGCCCCGCAAGGGGCGCTACACCCTCGAGGTCGGTCTCTTCCTCGAAGCAGGGGAACAGCTCTACTGGGTGGCGCGCAGCAAGGGGATGACGATCACCGTGGAGTGATCGGCTGCCGTCTCTTCCCCCCGCTGCGCAAACCTTTCTCTCCCCCTCCCTTCCCTACGATGCCTGGCGCCCCGGCACACCCCTTGCTTCCCCTCCCTTGAACCTTTCCCTTTCGAATGGTATGAAGGGCGGCGACAACGGCGGAGAATCGGGAACCTTCCCACGATTGCATGCATCGTTTTCCGACAGGGAGGGGAGGGATTCTCCAGCAATCATGTCGAGAAATCCAACACGACCAGGAAGTGAGCAGATGAAGAATCTCGTAACCGGGGCAACCGGGTCGATCGGCAGCAATATCGTGCGCAAACTCGTGGAGCGGGGAGAAGAGGTCCGGGTGATGATCCGCAAGACGAGCAATACGCTCTCCATCGAGGGACTCGATGTCGAGCGGGTCTATGGGGACATCCGGGACTATGCCTCCGTCAAGGCCGCGGTCGAAGGGTGCCGCTACGTCTTCCACGCGGCCGGAATCAGCGAGGCCGGCGTAGGACGGGAGCACGACGTCTTCGAAGTCAACGAGTGCGGCGCGCTCAACGTGGCGATCGCAGCGATGGAGGCCGGTGTCGAACGTTTCGTCCATACCTCCTCGATCGCCGCGGTGGGATGGGGCACCCTGGAAAACCCGGCCACCGAGGAGACGGAGTACAACTTCGCCACCCGCGCTCCCTACTGGATCGCCAAACGGCGCTCCGAGGAGAAGATCCTCCAACTCGCCCGGGAAAGCGGTTTCCCCGCCGTCGTGGTCAACCCCTCGATCATGGTCGGCCCCTGGGACGTCAATCTGGCCAGCGGCCGGATGGTCGTCTTCGCCCAGAAGGGGATGACCTACGCCTATATGCCGGGCGGAACGAACTTCGTCGATATCGAGGACGCAGCCCTCGGCCATATCCTGGCCCGGGACAAGGGACGGATCGGAGAACGCTACATCCTCGGCGGAGAGAACCTCACCTACAAGCACTACTTCGGCATGATCCACGAGATGCTCGGCAAACCGAAACCCTTCCTCCCGATCCCGAAAGTCCTGGGCACCCTGATCGGCTTCTTCGGAGACCGTCACCTGCGCCACAGCAAGAACCCGCACCCCCTCGTCTCCAACGCGCTCAACAGCGAGATGGTCAAGCTCTTCGTGCTCCCCGCCTATGTCTCCGCGGAGAAGGCGATCCGGGAACTCGGCTTCCCCCAAACGCCGATCGCCGTCTCGCTCGAAAAACAGATCAAGTGGCTCAGTGACTACGGATTCATCGAACCGGTCAAGGAGATCAAGACCCCGTCCTACTCCTATGGGGCCTGAACCACCCCCTGCAAGGATTCCCTCCCTTCCATCGAAAGAGGAAAGAGCGTTCGGTTGCCCGGTAGTCCTGGCCAACCGGAATTCGGGAATCCCCACCCCCCAATCGAAACCGGTAGCGAGCGCCCGGTCCGCCGGCAGCCCCGGGGACCGGAATCTCAGCAAGGAGAGCCTTCGATGGCGGTAGCAGAGAAGATCACCCGCTTCCAGACGATCACGAAGCTTGCCGAGGCCGGCGGCGGCCCGGAACGGATCGCGCGCCAGCACGAACAGGGGAAATACACCGCCCGGGAACGGATCGCGAAACTCCTCGATCCCGGGAGTTTCACGGAAATCGGAAAGTTCGTGACCCATCAGTGCGCCGATTTCGGAATGCGCCAGAAAAAGATCCCCGGCGACGGCGTCATCACCGGCTACGGCACGATCAACGGCCGCCAGGTCTTCATCTTCGCCCAGGACTTCACCGTCTTCGGCGGCAGCGCCAGCCTGATGCACACGAAGAAGATCTGCCGGATCATGGAACTCGCCCTCAAATGCGGAGCCCCGATCGTCGGACTCAACGAGTCGGGCGGCGCCCGGATCCAGGAGGGGGTGGCCTCCCTCAACGGCTACGCCGAGATCGTCCGAAGGAATACCGGCCTCTCCGGTGTGGTCCCCCAGATCTCGGCGATGGTCGGCGCCTGCACGGGGGGCGCGGCCTACTCCCCCGCGATCACCGACTTCATCATGATGGTCAAGGGGATCAGCCACATGTTCGTCACCGGCCCCGAGGTGATCAAGGCCGCGATCCACGAGGAAGTCACCCGCGACGAACTGGGCAGCGCCGAGGTCCACGCGGAGAAGACGGGGGTGGCCCATTTCGCGCTCGAGGACGAGGATCACCTCTTTGCCACGATCCGGGACCTCCTTGGCTTCCTCCCCCAGAACAACCAGGAACTCCCCCCCCGCTATCCCGCCACGGACGACCCGAACCGGGAGGAGGAGGCCTTCGAGACGATCGTCCCGGCAAACCCGAACCAGCCCTACGACATGCACGACTTCATCTCCCTCCTCGTCGATGATGGGCACTTCCTCGAGGTCCACGAACATTTCGCCACGAACATGATCACGGGATTCGCCCGCCTCGATGGCCGCACGGTCGGGATCGTGGCCAACCAGCCCGCGATCCTGGCCGGCTGTGTCGATATCCTGGCGGCCGAGAAGGCGGGGCGTTTCGTGCGTCTCTGTGACGTCTTCAACATCCCGATCCTCACCCTGGCCGACGTCTCCGGCTTCCTCCCCGGCGTGACCCAGGAGCATGGGGGGATCATCCGGCGCGCCGCAAAGATGCCCTACGCCTATGCGGAAGCCACCGTCCCGAAGATCACCCTGATCCTCCGGAAGGCCTACGGCGGGGGCTATGGCGTGATGTGCTGCAAGCCGCTCGGCGCCGACATCAACCTCGCCTACCCCTCCGCCGAGATCGCCGTGATGGGCTCCGAGGGGGCCGTCAACGTCCTCTTCGGGAAACAACTGAAGAAGGCCAAGGATCCCGAAGCGATGCGCCAGCGCCTCCTGGCCGAGTACCGCGAGACCTTCGCCCACCCCTACAAGGCCGCCGAGATCGGAACGATCGATGGGGTCATCCATCCCCGCAAGACCCGCCCGATCCTGATCCGTCACCTCCGGATGCTCGAGAACAAACGGGTCTTCAACCCCGAAAAGAAACATGGCAACATGCCCTTCTGATCCCCTCCGGCGTACCGGTTCCATCCCTCTGCCCCTCTGAACGAGGAGACCGCTGCGAGATGATGCATCGCGATCTTTCCACCCTGGTCGAACTCCTCCGGAAGCGATCCGACGAGACCCCGGAGAAGGCAGGTTACATCTTCCTCACCGACGGCGAGTCGGAGGAGGAGCGCCTCACCTACGGAAAGCTGGACGAGCGCTGCCGCGCCATCGGCGCATTCCTCCAGGAACGAGGCCTTGCCGGCGAACGTGCCCTCCTCCTCTACCCCCCCGGTCTCGAATACCTCACCGCCTTCTATGGCTGCCTCTACGGCAACGTCGTGGCGGTGCCCGCCTACCCCCCCGATCCGACGCGGCTTGGCCGCACCCTCCCCCGCCTCCAGACGATCGTGGCCGACTGCGGCGCGAAACTCGTGCTCACCGACAGCATGATCCATTCGATGGCGCAGATGATGTTCGAGCAGGCTCCCGATCTGGCGGCACTCGAATGGGTCGCGACCGATGCGCTCGATCCGACCCTCTCGGAGGGATGGCGAACGCCCCCGATCGATGGCGACACCCTGGCCTTCCTCCAGTATACCTCCGGATCGACCGCCGCCCCCAAGGGGGTGATGCTCACCCACGCCAATCTCCTCCACAACCTCGCCCAGATCGAGGATGCCTTCGGCATCGACGGGGAGGCGGTCGGCGTCATCTGGCTCCCCCCCTTCCACGACATGGGGTTGATCGGCGGGATCCTCACCCCCCTCTACACCTCGATCCCCGTGATCCTGATGTCGCCCCTTGCTTTCCTCCAGCGTCCCTTGCGCTGGCTCTCGGCGATCTCGAAGTACGGGGGGACGATCAGTGGCGGGCCGAACTTCGCCTACGAACTCTGCACCCACAAGGTGACGGCGGCGGAGAAGGAGCGCCTCGATCTTCGCTCGTGGCGCCTGGCGTTCAACGGCGCGGAACCGATCCATCCGCACACGCTCGACGCCTTCGCCGAGGCCTTCGCCCCCTGCGGTTTCGAGAAGAGCGCCTTCTACCCCTGCTACGGTCTGGCCGAGGCCACGTTGATCGTCACGGGGGGCGACCACCGGACCGTTCCCCCCTACACGACCTTCGACCGGCAAGCATTGAAGGAACACCGGGTCCTCCATGCCGATCCCGCGGATCCGAATGCGCAGACCTTCGTCGGTTGCGGCCACCCCCGGCTCGGACAGGAGATCCGGATCGTCGATCCCGACGATGCAATCCCCTGCCCCCCAGATCGCGTCGGCGAAATCTGGGTGACCGGAGGGAGCGTGGCCCAGGGATACTGGGGCAGAGCAGAAGCCACCGAGGAGACCTTCCACGCCCGCATCCCAGGGGATGACCGCAACTGGCTGCGCACCGGAGACCTCGGTTTCATCGAAGGGGGAGAACTCTACGTCACCGGCCGGCGAAAGGATCTCATCATCATCCGGGGGCGCAACCACTACCCCCAGGATATCGAACGGGTCGTCGAAGGGGCCCACCATTCCGTCCGCCGGGGGTGCGTGGCCGCCTTCTCGATCGAGGTCGAGGAGGAAGAACGCCTCGCCCTTTGCGCCGAGGTCGATCCGCGCAAGGAACCCTTCGACCCCGAGACGGTGATCGAGCAGATCCGCCTGGCCGTGATCGAACACTTCGACCTCCAGACCGAGGCGATCCTCCTCCTGCCCCCCCGCTCGATCCCGAAGACCTCGAGCGGAAAGATCCAGCGCCATGCCTGCAAAGGGGGCTACCTCGACGGCACCCTCGAAACGATCGCCACGTGGCGGCGGGATCATACGAAGAGAACCCTCCCCGAACGGGTCGTGGAGGCCGAAATCGCCGCAAGCGAAGGGGAAGGAGAGGAACCCCTCTCCCACGACGCACGGGCGATCCGAAACTGGCTCGTCACCGAGCTGGCCCGCCGCCTCGAGATCGATCCCAAGGATATCGACATCCGCAAGCCCTTCTCCCTCTATGGCCTCGATTCCAAAGAGGCGGTAGGGCTCTCCGGAGATCTCGAGACGTGGCTCGGCCGCAGACTCCCCCCCACGCTCCTCTACGACCATCCGAACATCCACGCCCTCTCGCTCTACCTCGCCGGCGAGACGGCCGAGCCGGTACACCTCTCCGCCGGAGAACGGTGGGCTCAGGCCGAGCCGATCGCGGTCGTGGGGCTTGCCTGCCGCTTCCCCCAGGCCCCCAACGCCAGGGTGTTCTGGGAGATGCTGCGCCAGGGCACGGATGCGATCCGTGAAGTCCCGAAGAACCGCTGGGATATCGACCAATACTACGATCCCGACATGGACGCCCCAGGCAAGATCTACACGAGATGGGGCGGCTTCCTCGAAGACGTCGATCAGTTCGATGCGCCCTTCTTCGAGATCTCTCCGCGGGAGGCGGAACGGATGGATCCCCAGCAGCGCCTCCTCCTCGAAGTCCTCTGGGAAGCGCTCGAAAACGCAGGGCTCGACGTCGAAGCCCTCTCGGGGAGTCGAACCGGCGTCTTCGTCGGCCTGACGAACAGCGATTACGCCAACCGATTCCTCCAGGCCAACGATCCCCGCCTGATCGACACCTACGTCGGCACGGGCAACGCCTTCAGTACTGCGACGGGGCGCCTCTCCTACGTCTTCGGATTCCAGGGTCCCAACCTCGCCATCGATACGGCCTGCTCCTCCTCCCTCGTGGCGGTCCACGCCGCCTGTCAGAGCCTCCGGACGAAGGAGAGCGACATCGCCTGCGCCGGGGGGGTCAACCTGATCCTCTCCCCGGAGAGCACGATCTTCCTCTGCCGGGGGCACGCCCTCTCCCCCGAGGGACGGTGCAAGGCGTTCGACGCCGCGGCCAACGGCTACGTCCGCGGGGAGGGGTGCGGCATCGTCGTGCTCAAACGCCTCACCGACGCTCTGGCCGACGGGGACCGCGTCCTGGCCGTCATCCGAGGCTCCGCCGTGAATCAGGACGGAAGGAGCAACGGGCTCACCGCCCCCAACGGCCTGGCCCAGCAGGCCGTCATCCGCCGGGCGCTCGCCGAGGCAGGGATCCCACCCGCCCAGGTGGACTTCGTCGAGACCCACGGCGTGGGCACCCTCCTCGGGGACCCGATCGAGATCGAGGCCCTCGGCCACGTCTTCCGCCAGGATCGTCCCCCCGAACGGAAACTCGAGATCGGTTCCGTCAAGACGAACATCGGCCACACCGAATCCGCCGCCGGCATCGCCGCCCTGATCAAGACGATCCTGGCCCTCGCCCACGAGGAGATCCCTCCGAACCTCCACTTCCACGAACCCAACCCCCATATCGCCTGGGAGGGGTTCCCCGGCCAGGTCGTCACGGAGAACACCCCCTGGAGAAGGGAAGGGAAACCGCGCATCGCAGGGGTCAGCTCCTTTGGAATGAGCGGCACGAACGCCCACGTCGTCCTCGAGGAACCACCCCGAACGGAAGAGGAGGAAGCCTCGACGAGCCCCTCGGAGGGGCCCTTCCTCCTCCCCCTTTCCGCCAAGAGTCCCAACGCCCTCCTCGCCCAGGCGAAGAACCACCACGCCTTCCTCACCGAAAACCCCGAAGGGACGACCGCGGACTTGAACGACGTCGTCTTCCACGCGGCCTGCCGGCGCACCCACCTCGATCATCGGCTCGCCGTGGTCGCGCCCTCCCGCCAGAAGGTGATCGAAGGGCTGGAGGCCTTCCTCGCCGGGAAACGCCCCGCCGGGGTGATCACCGGAATGAAGCGCCCCGCCGCCACCCAGCGCGTCGTCTTCGTCTTCCCCGGATATGGCTCGCAGTGGATCGGAATGGGACGCCGCCTCCTCGAAACGAACGACGTCTTCCGCGCCGCGATCGTCGAGTGCGAAGAAGTGATCGGACGCCTCGAAGGGTGGTCCCTCATCGACGCGCTCGAAGCACCCGAAGGGGATTCCCCGCTCGAACGGATCGAGGTGCTCCAGAGCGTCCTCCTGGCCCTCGAGATCGCATTGGCGCGCCTCTGGCAGGCGTGGGGGATCATGCCCGATGCGGTGATCGGCCACAGCATGGGAGAGATCGCGGCCGCCCACATCGCCGGCGCTCTTTCCCTCGAAGACGCCTTCCGCGTCATCTCCCACCGCACCCGGCTCCTCATGGAGATGCGGGGGAAAGGCGCGACCGCGGTCGTGGGACTCCCGATCGAGGAGACGGAACGCGAACTCGCCGGCTTCGAGGGACGCCTCTCCGTGGCGGTGAGCAACGGCCCGAACTCCACCGTCGTCTCGGGAGACATCGACGCGATGGATGCCTTCCTCCCGCCTCTCGAGGCCCGGGATATCTTCGTGCGCCGGCTCGGAGACAAGCTCAAGATCGCCGCGCACAGCCCACAGATGGCGCCCCTGATCCCCAAACTCGTGGACGCCCTCTCCGGCCTCTCGCCGCAGCCGACGGCGATCCCCTTCTACTCGACGGCGCGGTGCCGCTTCCTGCCGGGCGAGGCGCTCACCCCCGACTATTGGGGGGAGAACATCCGCCAACCGGTTCGCTTCCATCAGGGCCTCCTCGAGCTGCTCGCCACGGATCACGGCGTCTTCATCGAGATGAGTCCCCACCCGATTCTGATCGCCCCGATCGAGGAGGCATTCGCCGCCGAGGGGCGCCAGGGGATCGCAGTCGGTTCCCTTCGCCGCGATCGAGACGACGACCTCATGCTCTACGAATCGCTCGGCACCCTCTATGCCCATGGCTACCCCGTGCCGTGGCGTAGGATCGTGCCCAAGGCGCACCGTTTCGTGGAACTTCCCCCCTATCCCTGGCAGCACAAGCGTTTCTGGTTCGAGGGGACGAAGGAGGGACGACGCCCCCTCGGAAAAGCGGGTCCCGACCCCCTCCTTGGAGAAGAGATCCGCTCCTCGGCGCACAGCGGAATGAGCTTCTTCGAGATGGAGATCGACACCGAGGCCCTCCCCTACTTGCAGGATCATCGCGTCCTCGGGAACGTGGTCTTCCCCGCGGCCGGATACGTCGAGATCTTCCTCGAGGCCGCCCGCAACGCCTATGGAGCGCGTCCCTTCCTCCTCGAATCGCTCCACTTCGAGCGTCCGCTCCTCCTTCCCGAGGGGAAGAGTCGGGAAGTTCAGCTCGTGCGCACGGAGGGGAACCCGGGACACTTCTCCCTGCGCCTCTCGAGCCTCGATCCCCATGCCGGTGGCACCTGGACCTCCCATGCGGAGGGGCGGCTGCGCCCCCTGGAGGAACCGGAGACCACGGTGACCACCTGGAATCTCGACACGATCCGGGGGCGTTGCCCGGAGGACGTCGCCCCGGAAGCCTTCTACGACCTCATGGCAAAACGGGGGGCGGGATACGGTCCCGCCTTCCAGGGGGTCCGCGAGATCCGGCGCGGAACGGGGGAGATTTTCGGCCGGATCGAAATCCCGAAACGACTCCGCTTCCAGGCGAAGTCCTACGTCATCCATCCCACCCTCCTCGATGCCGCCTTCCAGCTTCTTGGCGCCATGGAGATGGACCGCGAGGGGGCAAGCTCGCAGACCTTCGTCCCCGTGGCCCTGCGTAGCCTCCGGATCCACGCTCCGATCGGCCCCGAACACTACGGATACGTGCGTTACAAGGAGGGCGCCTCCGAGAAGGCCGATGCCGTGGAGGGAGATCTCTTCCTCCTCGATGCGGAAGGACGCGTCGTTCTCGAAGCCACCGGATTTCGCGCCCAACGTCTCGAACCGGAAGGGGCGACCGCGGAATCGGAGACGGAATCGTGGCTCTTCGAACTCGTCTGGCGGGAGAGCCCCCTCCCCGAGACGACACCGAACGAAGAAGCCGAAGCGACGGGAAAATGGCTCCTTCTTTCCGACGAGACCCTCGGAAAGACCCTCGCGGCCCGACTCGAGGCCCGCGGCGAGGAGGTCGTCACCCTCTTCCCTCGAACGAGCTTCTCGCGGATCGAACCGGACGTCTACACCGTCGATCCCGCCGATCGGGAGCACCTGGAGCAGGCGCTTTCCGACGCCTTCCCCCAGGGGGAGGCGTGCCGCGGCGTCCTCTACCTCTGGAACCTCGCCATCGATACCCCCGCCGAGGCCACGCCGGAAATGCTCGACCGGGCCAAGGATCTCGGAACGATCGGTCTCGTGCACCTCATCCAGGCGATCGATGAGATGAAGTGGCGCCAGGAACCGCGCTTCTGGATCGTGACCGAGGCGGCCCAGGCCGTCACCGGCGAGGAGGAAGTCCGTCCATTGCAAGCCGCCCTCTGGGGGATGGGACGAACCCTCGCCCACGAACACCCCGAGCTTGCCTGCACCCGGATCGATCTCTCCGCCGATCGAGGGCCGGAAGAGATCGATCTCCTCCTCCGGGAGATCGACGCGGCCGGTGCCGAGGATCAGATCGCCTTCCGCGACGGACGCCGCTTCGTGGAGCGTCTGGCCCGCACGACCTACGCCCGGATGGCCGAAAGGGCGAAGGAAGGGGCAAAGCCGATCACCACGACCGCTGCGACCCACCCCTACCGCCTCGAGATCGACGAGCCGGGCGTGCTCGATTCCCTCCACCTCCACATGACGCGGCGCAAGGCCCCGGGGCCGGGGGAGGTCGAGATCGCGGTCGAGGCCGCCGGTCTCAACTTCAACGACGTCATGAAGGCGATGGGGCTCTACCCCATGCAGTGGGATGGCCCGATCCCCCTCGGGGGGGAGTGTGCCGGCCGGATCAGCGCGATCGGTGAGGGGGTCGAAGGCTTTTCCGTTGGCGATCCCGTCATCGGCCTGGGTCTCTACTGCTTCGCCTCGCATGTCACCGTGCCTGCGCTCTTCGTCTCTCCGATCCCGGAGGGGCTGACGATGGAGGAGGCCGCGGGACTCCCGAGCACCTTCACGACCGCGTGGTACGCGCTCCACCATCTTGGCCGCATCGAGCGGGGCGAGCGAATCCTGATCCACTCCGCCTCCGGAGGGGTGGGACTCGCCGCGGTCCAGATCGCTCAGCATTACGGATGCGAGATCTTCGGTACCGCCGGTTCCCCCAGGAAGCGCGCCTTCCTTAAGGAGATCGGCGTCGATCACGTGATGGATTCCCGATCGCTCGATTTCGCGGACGAGATCATGGAGATCACGAAGGGGGAGGGGGTCGATCTCGTCCTCAACTCCCTCTCCGGGGAGGGGCTACGAAAAAGCCTCGCCGTGCTCGCCTGGGATGGCCGCTTCCTCGACATGACCGTGCGGGACATCTACGGCAACCAGCCGCTCGAATTGGGGTACTTCAAGAAGCGGATCGCCTACTTCGCGATCGCGCTCGCCGGGCTGGCCGAGCAGCGGCCCGAGCGCTTCGGCGCGCTGCTGCGCGAGGTGATGGAGAAGTTCGCCGACAAGACCTTCCGCCCCGTTCCCTTCGAGGTCTTCCCGGTGACATCGGCCTCCGAGGCCTTCTACCACATGGCGCAGAGCCGGCATATCGGCAAGATCATCCTCTCCGTCGATCCCGAGGCCTCCGTTTCGCTCCTTCCCCCCTCGCAGGGGGGGGTGACCTTCCGGAAGGATGGAACCTACCTCATCACCGGAGGGCTTGGGGGGCTCGGACTTTCGGCCGCCGCCTGGATGGCCGGGGAGGGGGCGGGCAACCTCGTCCTCGTCGGTCGCAGGGGCCTCACCGAAGCGGCCAGACCGGCCGTGGAGGAGATCCAGGCCCTTGGCGCGCGCGTGGAGGTGATGCGGGCGGACATCTCGAAACGGAGCGATGTGGCGGCGATGCTGGCGCGAATCCGGGAGACGCTCCCCCCCCTGCGTGGGATCGTTCACGCCGCGGGCGTCCTCGACGATGCGCTCGTCATGAACCAGAGCCGGGAGAAGTTCCTGCGCGTGATGGCTCCGAAGATCGACGGGGGGTGGTGGCTCCACACGATGACGGCCCAAGACCCGCTCGACTTCTTCGTCCTCTACGCCTCCGCCGCCGGGATGCTCGGCTCTCCGGGGCAGAGCAACTACGCCGCGGCCAACGCCTTCCTCGACGGGCTCGCCTGGCTGCGCCACCGGCAGGGACGCCCGGCGATCAGCATCGATTGGGGTCCCTTCTCCGAGGTGGGGGGCGCGGCCCAACGCGTCGAGGAGCGGAAAGATCCGGTCTTCCGGGGGATGGGGAGCATCTCTCCCGAGGCGGGGATCGAGATCCTCGCCCGTCTCCTCGCCTACCAGCCCCCCCAGATCGGCGTCCTCCCCCTCGATGTCCGCCAGTGGATGGAGTTCTACCCCACCGCAGCGGAATCCCCCCTGTGGGCCGAACTCGCCGCAACCGAGGGGGAAGGCGCGGCCGGCAGCGGGGCAACGGCCGAGGTGCGCCAGCGCCTCGCCCAGGCCCCCCCGGCGAAACGCCACACCCTCCTCGAAAACTACCTCCGGGAACAGATCGCGGAAGTGCTCCGCCTCGATCCCAACGAGATCCATGGCGAAACTCCCCTGGGAAGCCTCGGACTCGACTCCCTGATGGGGCTCGAACTCAAGAACCGGATCGAAAGGGGCCTTGGCCTCAAGCTCGCCTCTTCCCTCCTCTGGACCTATCCGAACCTCGATGCCCTCGTCCCCTTCCTCGCCAAGGAGATGGGCTTCTCCGAGGGGGAGGAAGAGCGCCACGATACACCCCAAGAAGAGGCCGACCGGGAGGCCGAGGAGGAAGCCGCGATGATCGCGGAGATCGAGGATCTCTCCGAAGAGGAGATGGCCGCGATGATCGAGGAACTCGCAGACCTCGACGACGACGACGAAGACGATCGATAGAGGACCACGATGCCTGAAACACCGACGAAGAAACTGACGCCGCTGCAAAACGCGCTCCTTGCGATGAAGAAGATGCGCAAGAAGCTCGACGCCTACGAGAAGGCCAAGGACGAACCGATCGCGATCATCGGCATGGGGTGCCGCTTCCCTGCCGGCAGCGACACGCCGGAGAAATTCTGGCGGCTCTTCGAGGAGGGGATCGATGCGGTCACCGAGGTCCCCGAGGAACGCAAGGCCGTGCGCCTCTGGGACGACGGAGAACTCGGCGACACGGAGCGCAAGGGGATCAAGTGGGCCTCCTTCATCGACCATCCCGACCGCTTCGACGCCCTCTTCTTCGGCATCTCCCCGCGTGAGGCCGCGTACATGGATCCCCGCCAGCGCGTCCTCCTCGAAGTCGCCTGGGAGGCGCTCGAGGATGCGGGGCAGGTCCCCGAACGCCTCGTGGGCTCGAAGACGGGCGTCTACATCGGGATGACGACGAACGACTACCAGCAGTGCGTGATCTCGAACCGGCCGGAGGAGATGGACTTCTACGCCTTCACTGGGCTAGGGGATTGCTTCCTCTCGGGCCGGATCTCCTACACGCTCGGGCTTCAGGGGCCGAGCCTCTGCGTGGCCACGGCCTGTTCCTCCTCCCTCGTCACCGTCCACCTCGCCGTGGAGAGTCTCCGGCGGGGGGAGTCGGACATGGCGATCGCGGGGGGGATCAACCTGATCCTCTCGCCGCAGCTCACCTTCGTCTTCGCCGGTTCCGACGTGGCGATGGCCCCGGATGGGCGGTGCAAGGCGTTCGATTCCCGGGCCAATGGGATCGTCCGTGGGGAGGGGTGTGGTCTCGTCGTCCTCAAGCGCCTCTCCGACGCCCTGGCCGCGGGGGACCGGATCCTGGCCGTGATCCGCGCAAGCGCGGTCAACCAGGATGGCCGCTCCACCGGCGTCGTCGCGCCGAACGTCCTGGCGCAGCAGGCGCTCCTCGAGTCGGCGCTTGCCCAGGCGAAGCTCTCCCCCGAGGATATCTCCTACATCGAGACGCACGGCACGGGGACCCCGCTCGGGGATCCGATCGAGTTCGAGGCCCTCAAGGCGGTGATCGGGAAACCGCGAAAGGATGACAGCCCCTGCGTGCTCGGCGCGGCGAAGACGAACCTCGGACACCTCGAAGGGGCTGCGGGGATCGCGGGACTCATCAAGGTCGTCCTTGCGATGCGTCACGGCAAGATCCCCAGAAACCTCCACTTCAAGAAGCTCAATCCCCGGATCTCGCTTACGGGGACCCCCTTCGTGATCCCCACCGAGGAGGTCCCCTGGCCTGCGGGAAAGGAGCCGCGCCGGGCAGGGGTCAGTTCCTTTGGGGCCAGTGGAACGAACGCGCACGTCATCCTCGAGGAGGCGCCTGCCCAGCCGGAAGTGGCGCCGGAGCGGGTGATGCGCCACCACCTCCTCCCCCTCTCCGCGAGATCCCCGGAGGCGCTCCGGGACCTGGCGGGGGTGTGGCGCGACTTCTTCCAGCGCGATCCCGAATCGACCGGCGCGCGGCTGCACGACATCTGCTACACGGCCAGCCGGCGGCGGATGCACCACGAGTACCGTCTATCGGTGGTCGCCGACTCGAGCCGGGCCTTTGCCGAGCGTCTCGGAATGTTCCTCGACGGAGACCCGCCGGCGGGGCTCACGCAGGGGCGAAAACGGCCGAGCCGCACCTACGAGACCGTCTTCGTCTTTCCCGGCTACGGCTCCCAGTGGGTGGGGATGGGGCGCACGCTCCTCGAAACCGAACCGGTCTTCCGCGAGACGATCGAGGCGTGTGACGCCGCGATTCGCCAGGAGGAGTCGTGGTCGCTCCTTTCGGTGCTCACCGCGCCGGAGGCCGATTCCCGGCTCGGGGAGATCGAGATCCTCCAGCCGGCCCTCCTTGCCGTCGAGATCGCGCTGGCGCGCCTCTGGATGTCGTGGGGGGTGCGTCCCGACGCGGTGGTTGGCCACAGCATGGGGGAGATCGCGGCGGCGCACCTGGCCGGCGCGCTCTCTCTCGAGGATGCGATGCGCCTCGTGTGCCGTCGCAGCCGGCTTCTGGCCCGGATGACGGGCACGGGGGCTTCCGCCGTGATCGGCCTCTCCTACGAGGAAGCGGCGGCTGCGCTCGAGCCCTACGGAGGGCGGATCACGATCGCGGTGAACAACAGCCCCCGTTCGACCCTGATCTCCGGAGAGGCAAAGGCCGTGGAGGCCCTCGTGGACGCGCTGGAGGCCAGGGGGGTCTTCTGCCGCCGGATGACGCCGAAGATTGCGGCGCACAGCCCCCAGATGGAGCCCTACCTCCCGGAGCTGACCGAGGCGCTCGCCGGGATCTCCCCCCAGGAGAGCCAGATCACCTTCTTCTCCACCGCCCTTGGCCGCTCCCTTGCCGGTTCCGACCTCACCGCGGACTACTGGGCGCGCAACCTCCGCGAACCGGTCCTCTTCTACCATGCGGTCCGGAAACTCGTCGAGGAGGGACATACGGTCTTCATCGAGATGAGCCCCCACCCCCTGCTCCTCGACGGGGTGGAGGCCGCGCTGGCGGAGGCGAAGCGGGAAGGGATCGCCGTGGGGTCGTTGCGGCGCAACCAGGATGAGGCCGCGATGCTCCTCGAGGCACTCGGCGCCCTGCATGCCAACGGTTATCCGATCGACTGGGGCATCTTCTACCCCAAGGGCAACGTCGTTTCGATTCCCACCTATGCCTGGCAACGGGAACGCTACTGGTTCGAGGGGGGGAAGAGCGTCAGCCGGCCACGCAGGTCCCCGCCGCAGGGGAAGAAGGAGACCGTGGAGACCTTTCTCGGGGAACACTTCGAGATCGCCACGCAGCCGGGAACGCATTGCTGGCAGCTCGAGATCGACCTCGACCGGATCGCTTCGCTCGCCTATCACAAGATCGAGGATGTCGTCGTCCTTCCCGGCCTCACCTACATCGATATGGCCCTGGCCGCGGCGGCGGAGATCTACCCCGAGGCGGTGGGATGCGTCGAGGACGTCTCCTTCTCCAAGGCGATGTTCTTTCGCCCCGGCGAAACGCGGACCGTGCAGCTCTACTTCACCCCGCGGGATGACGGAAACGTCTCCTTCGAGATCTTGAGCCGCACCCGTGAGGAACCGGAGAAGGGGTGGGTGCGTCACGTCACGGGCACGCTCCGGCTCACCGATCCCGATGCCGTCCCCTTCCAGAGCGATGTGGCGGAACGATTCAGCGCCCTTCCTCACGCCTGGAACGGTCCCGACTTCTACACTTTCATGCGGGGGCACAACACCGATCTGGGTCCCTTCTTCCTCCAGGCGATGGAGGAGATCCGTTGCAACCACGCGGGGGAGGCGATCGGCCGGCTTCGTCCGCCGCGGGAGGTGCAGTCCCTCTCGAGCGTCTATCACGTCGATCTCGATCTGCCGGTGGCCTGCCTTGCCGTCTTCTTCGCCACCCTCTCCGAGGAGACGATTCACGAGTTCGCCAAGGACTATTTCAGTCTCTCCTTCGTCACCCACCTCGAGCGGCTCCGGGTCTGGGGGCGTCTCGACAAGGAGGTCCTCTACAGCCACGCCGTACTCCGTGAGGTGACGCAGGAGCCGACGCTTGCCGTGGTCTCCGACCTCTTCATCCTCGATGGTGCGGGCAACGTCCTCCTCGAAATCCGGGGGATGCTCGGCAAGACGCTCAACACCCTTCTCGATGCCATTCCCCAGAATGAAGACCGTGAGGCCCTGCAACGCCTCCAGGAGGAGATCGCCGCGCTGCCCACCGATGCGCAACGCCACGCCGCGATCGTGGCGAAGCTGCGGGAGCAGGTTGCAGGCACCCTGCGTCTCTCCCCCGATCGGGTGGACCCCGACCGGGAACTCACCTCGATTGGGATCGACTCCCTCATGGCCATGGAGTTGATCAAGAAACTCGAACGCCGTTTCGGGTATCGTCTTCCGATCGCCGACATGATCGAGGGACCCACGATCGAATGGCTCGCCGGAAAGATTCTCGCCGCCTGGCAAGGGGACAAGGCCTCCGATGCCCCGACGCCCACGACGGCGGACCGCCCCGCCCCTCCCCTCCACGAGACGCCCTGATCCCTCGGCAAGCTTCCCTCCAAGCCCCTGCCTCCCCGGAAATCCATGAAAATGAAACGGTCATGAGGCCATGCTGCCATCCTGGTCGGAGGGGGCGGGGAGCATTTCGTGATCGGTTCCTGGGAGTGGGTGACGGGCTGGAAGAGGGTTGAGCAATCCGGTGAAGTGCGAAAAGTTCCTGGGAGATTTTCACGATCGATCCTGGGTTTTGACCCGGCGGCCTTGCCGTGCTACGATACGCTCCACGCCGGGGGGAGAGAGAAGATCCGTCCCTTCGGCAAGGCGTATCCGGCATACCGGGCCACGTGCCATGCCGGCGGGAAGGGCGCAACGGTGAAAGGACCGGGAGGGAAGGACCCAAGGAGAAGCCGTGAAGAAGATCTTCGTGCTCGATACGAACATCCTGCTCAGCGATCCCCGTTCGATCTTCCAGTTCGAGGACAACATCGTCATCATTCCGATCGCAGCGATCGAGGAGATCGACCAGTTCAAGAAGGACATCAACGAACTGGGCCGCAACGCCAGGATGGTGGCCCGTAACCTCGACGCACTACGGAGAAAGGGGAGTCTATCGAAGGGGATCCCCTTGAACGGCGATGGACTCCTCCGTATCGATCTCGGTGCAGAGATCGAGAAGGAGCTTGCCCTGCTGGTGGGAGGGAAACATGCGGACAATCAGATCCTGGCGGTGGCGCTTCGGTTGAAGAAGCGCAATCCCTCGATGCACGTCGTGCTCATCACGAAGGATACGAATCTGCGGATCAAAGCGGATGCCTTCGGTCTCGAGGCCCAGGACTATCAGTCGGACAAGGTCGTTGCGATCGATGAGGTGTATCGGGGGTTGCGCGAGGTGAGCGTGGAACCGGAGATCATCGATCGGCTCTACCGGGAGAAGCGGTTGGGGCGGGAGATCCTCTTTCCGGCGGAGGAGGTTCTCTACCCCAACGAGTACTTCCTCCTTCGTTCCCTCTCGAAAGGGCGGCAAAGTGGCGTGGCCCGTTACGATGCAGCGGGAGACGGCCTGGTTCCCCTCTCGCCGGAGAACAACCGGGTCTGCGGGATCGCCCCCCGCAACCTCGAGCAGTCGATCGCGTTCGATCTCCTCCTCAACGACGAGATCAAGCTCGTGACGCTACTGGGGAAGGCGGGGACGGGGAAGACGTTGCTGGCGCTTGCCGCGGGTTTTCTGCGGGCGATCGAGGAGGGGGTGTACCACAAGCTCCTCGTCTCCCGGCCGGTCTTTCCCCTGGGGCGGGATATCGGTTTCCTCCCCGGCGAAATCAACGAGAAGCTCAAACCGTGGATGCAACCGATCTTCGACAATCTCGAGTTTCTTCTCAGCGCCGGGGGGAAACCGAAGGAAGGGAGTCCCGGCAGGGGGGGGAAACGGAAGCGGGATCTCTACGACGAACTCATCGATCAGGATCTCATCGAGATCGAACCCCTCACGTATATTCGCGGCCGTTCGATTCCTTACCAGTTCCTCATCGTCGATGAGGCCCAGAACCTCACGCCGCTGGAGGTGAAGACGATCATCTCGCGGGCCGGAAGTGGCACGAAGATCGTGCTGACGGGGGATCCCTACCAGATCGATCATCCCTACCTCGATGCGAACAGCAACGGTCTGGTCCATGTCGTGGAGCGGTGCAAGTCGCTTCCGATCGCGGGGCATATCACACTGGTGAAGGGGGAACGTTCCGAACTGGCCCAGGCTGCGGCCGATCTCCTCTAAACGTTTCATGATACCCAGACAAACAAGGATGCCTGAGATGTTCGTTCCATTCGTCGATCTGAAGCAGCAGATCCGGAGTCTGCGTTCCGAGATCGATCGTGCGATCGCAGAAGTCATCGAGGGGGGGCATTTCATCCTGGGCCCCGAGGTGGCCGCCTTCGAGTCGGCGTTTGCCGCTTACTGCGGGGTGGAGTACTGCGTGGGGGTGGGGAACGGCACCGATGCGATCGCCTGTGCGCTGCGTGCCTGCGGTCTTCTGCCGGATGAAGAGGTGATCCTCCCCGCGAATACGTACATGGCCACCTACGAAGCGGTTCTGGCTGCGGGAGGGGTGCCGGTGCTCGTCGATTGCGGGGAGGATGGTCTCATCGACCCGGAAGGGATCGAGGCCCGCATCACCCGGCGTTCCCGTTTCCTCATCGCGGTGCATCTCCACGGGCAGATGTGCGACATGGCCGCGCTCCAGGAGATCGCCGACCGGCACGGCCTCACGCTGATCGAGGATGCAGCCCAGGCCCACGGAGCCACCTACCGGGGGCGGCGCGCCGGTGCCTTCGGGCGGGCAGCCGCTTTCAGCTTCTATCCCTCGAAGAATCTCGGGGCCTTCGGCGACGGGGGGGCCGTGGTGACCGACGATCCCGAGGTCGCGCGGCGGCTGCGGATGCTACGCAACCATGGGGAGAGCGAGAAGAACGTCCATGCGATGATCGGGACGAACAGCCGTCTCGATACGCTCCAGGCCGCGGTTCTCCACGTCAAGCTCCCCCATCTCGACCGGTGGAATGCGCTCCGCCGGTCTCATGCCGCGGTCTATCACCGGCGTCTGGCCGAGATGGCGTGCCGACTTCCCATCGTCCATCCGGAACGGGAGCACGTCTATCATCTCTTCACGATCGAGGTGGAGGAACGGGATGCATTCCGCGAGTTTCTCGAAGCCGAGGGGATCGGGACCGGGATCCACTATCCGACACCGATCCATCGGCAGCCGGCCAACCGTCATCTCGGAATCGCGGCCGGCGTCTTTCCCGTTGCGGAGCGTCAGGCGGCGCGAACCGTCTCCCTTCCGCTCTTTCCGGAACTCACGAAAGCGCAGATCGATGCCGTGACGCTGGCGATCGCGCGATGGTTCTCGAAGTGAAACGGAACGTTCCGCAAGTCTCCCTCGGCCTGGCGGTGGGGCTCACCCTGCTTGCCGCGATTGCGAGTTACGCGAACATTCTTCCCAACGCCTTCGTCTGGGACGACGAATACTTCATCCTGACGAACCGGGGTCTGTGGGATCATACGGATTTACGGGAGATCTTCACGACGCCGGTGCACAACCTCTACCGTCCGGTGCGGACCCTGGCGTATGCGGCGGCGTACCGTCTCTTCGGAACGGAGCCTTTGGGGTACCACGCGAACTGCCTCTTCTGGCATACGGTGAACACGCTCCTCGTCCTCCTGATCGGGCGTCGGCTCTTCTCCCCCTTCGTGGCGCTCCTTTCGGCGCTCCTCTTTGCGGTTCATCCGGTCCACACCGATCGGGTGACGATCATGGTGGGGGGATTCGAGCTTTTCGGGGAGTTCTTCTTCCTTCTGGCGCTCTGGCTCGAGGTGCGGGCTCGCCGTGCTTCCCCCCTGGCGTGGCTCGTCTTTCTCGTGGGGGTCTTCACGAGCGAGATGACGATCACGCTGCCGGCGATCGTCTTTCTCGTGCACCGGTTCGGTAGGGGGCGTTCCCGAGCGAGTGCGGTGAAGCGGGCGCTTCCCTTTGCGGGGATTGCGCTCTTCTTCCTCTACGTCCGTTTCTTCGTCGTGCATGTCGGGGCGCGCGTGGGAGGGTATCCGGAGGGGAGCTTTCCGAGGACGATGCTCACGATGCTCGAGGTATTCGCCCGCTACTGGGGGTTGCTCCTCTATCCCCACGGGCTTCGGGCGATCTATGAGATTCCGCTGGTTCGGGGATTTTCCTTTCCCCTTCTCTTCTCGGGGCTTCTGCACGTCGGGTTGCTGGTTGGGGGATGGATGGCGGCACGGCGCAGGATGTCCGCGCTCACGCTCGGGATCCTGTGGGTCTACACGGCGCTCCTTCCCGTTTCCAACCTCGTTCCGACAGGAACCCTGATGGCGGAGCGCTACCTCTACCTCGCCTCGGTCGGCTTCTGTTGGATCTTCGGGGATCTCACGGAGCGGATCTGGCGGAGGAGCGGGCCAGATCGAGGGATCGTGGCGATCACGGTCACGGGGTTGCTCATCCTCTTCTCCCTGGCGACGATGAAACGCAACACGGTCTGGCGGAACAGTTTCACGCTCTGGCAGGATACGATCCGCAAGTCCCCCACCTCTGCGATCGCGCACAACAACCTGGGCAACGCCTACCGGCGCAAAGGGGAGAAGACGGGGAACGTCGGGATGATCCGCCGCGCGATCGAGGAGCACGAGCGGGCGCTCAAGCTCGATCCGACCTTCCTCACCGCGGCCTCGAATCTCGGCAACGATTACCTCACCCTGGGGGATCTCGACGCCGCGGAGCGGTATTTCCGCCGGGCGGTGGCATTGGCGCCCGAACTTGCGGTCGCCCACTACAATCTGGCGCTGACCTGTTTCAAGCGGGGGGCGCTGGCCGAGGCGCGCGCGCCGGCGGAGCGGGCGGTGGACCTCGCGCCGCGCGAGAAGGAATACCGGCTCCTTCTGGCGCGGCTCCTCGACCGGCTCGGAGAGGTGGCCTCCGCCTGCCGGCACTACGCGATCTATCTCTCCCTGGAGCGGGGGGCGACGCCGAACCGCCGGGCGGCAGAACGCCGCCTCGAGGCGCTCTCCTGTTCCCTTTCGGAGTAGCGGAGACGTTTGCCTTCTGCCTCTTCGCAGACGGCCGGTGTCACTTTCCCTGACGGATGCCCGGAGAGGAAACGTTCGAGGCGAAACCTTTACGGTCCTCGAGGCTCCCCTCACTCGGCGTCGGTGGCCACCGTCGTTTCCTCGGTGGTCCGGGTGAAACGGGCGAAGAGATGCCTGACGCCGCTCCACAATGGGCTCCACTTCGAGGAGTTCTCTCCTCCTCGGGAGGTGGGGGGGTGGGAATCGCCGGGGGAATCGAGCGACTCGTCTCCCCCCGTAATCGACGCAATGGAAGGGGAAGAGAGCGTGCTGCCACGCGGCACCCGTTTCGGATCGACCGGCCGCCAGGGCAGGGCGCAGAAGCTCTTCTCCGTCATCCATACGAAGTGGCAAGGGCGGCAGACCGCGAGCGCAAGCTGCCGTCGGGCATGGGGGGTGGGGGGGAGGAGGAGCGTATTCATCGGTTGCTTGCAGAAGGGGCAGGGGGCATCGCTCTCGATCGTGCCCTTCTGGCTCTCCTGCCAGAGACGAGCGGAGAATTCCCCTCCCGTGGCCCGCTTGAGGAAGGTGAGCGTCACTCCGAAGGCCTCGCAAGCGGTACAGTGCCAGAGGAGGCCGTCGGCATTGCGGGCGTGGACGAGGCGGTGGCCGCAGGAGGGACAGGGGTGGTCCTCCCGCAGGCACTGTTCCACGATCTCGATGTGCCGGTGGAGGAGGCGGGTCTCCATATCGACGACGATCCGCGGTTCCTCCCGAGGGAGCTTCTCGTAATCGGGAGCATCGAGCCATACGAGGCCGCACGGCTTGCAGAGCTGAGCGGAGAGGGAAAGCTCATCGATCTGCGTCGTTACCTCGCGCATCCGAAGCGCACAGGCGGGGCAGGGGTCTCCCGTGGGGAGGGCCTCCTCGACGGCCTTTCGCCACAGTTCCCGCGAGAATTCCCGCTCGGTGCGTTTCCGGACGAGCGCGATCGGCAGCGCATGACCGGCGCAGCATCCGCAGCGCCAGAGGAGCCCATCCTCCGCTTCCCGGCGTTCGAGCTGAATCCGGCATCTCGGACAGGTGTGAAACATCGTGTTCCCTCGATGATGGGAGCGGTTTGCCCGCCCCGAAAATTACGTGAAGGGGGAATGCTTCCCCGTCACCCCCGTGTGGGATGCGATCTGCATCTCGAAGGTCGTGACCTCCGGAAAGATGGCGTGAAGGGGAAGTCTTCCCCGGCACATGGCTCGGTACTCTTCCTTATCGGAAGGTCTTTGCCGAAGGATGAAGTGCCACCCGAAGTCCTCTACCCGAAGCGTCATCGTTGCTCCTCAGGGCATGGGGGTATAGATCCCCGTCATCTGGAGGAGGCCAAGGCTCAGGAAGGGGATGTAGGTGATGAGGACGAGCGCGACCAGGAGGAGGAGAAGGAAGCGGAAGGAAGCGGAGTAGAGTTCGATCACCGGCCGCCGGAAGCGGAAAGAGGCGATGAAGAGGTTGATCCCCACCGGCGGCGTGAGATAACCGATCTCGAGATTCGTGAGGAAGATGATCCCGAGATGGACTGGATCGATGTTGAACCCTTGCGCAATCGGGATGATCAGCGGAACGACCACGATGATCGCGGAAAAGATGTCCATGATGCAGCCGACGATGAGCAGGAAGATGTTGAGCGCAAGGAGGAAGAGGAGGGGGGAGTCGATGTACTGCTCGATGAACTCGAAGATCTGATCCGGAATCTGCGCATCGATGAGGTAGTTCGTGAATCCCGCCGCGGCCGCCAGGATCACGAGGATCCCCCCGACGAGCACGAGACTTTCCCGCATCACCCGGGGGACATCCTTGAAGAGGTGGATATCCCGGTAGATGAAGACCTCGATGATGAAGACGTAGGCCGCCGTGACGATCGAGGCATCGGTGGCGGTAAAGACGCCCCCATAGATCCCGCCGAGGATGATGACCGGCAGTGGCAACTCCCAGGCGACCCCACGCAGCGCGGGAAGGACGTTCTTCCACGCGAAGGGCATCCGCGTGACCTTCGTGCGCTTCCAGACGACGACGCTGTAGGCGGTGAGGATTACGATGAGGAGGAAACCGGGCACGATCCCCGCCATGAAGAGGTGATCGATCTCCACGCCAGAGATGATCCCGTAGAGGATAATCGGCAGCGACGGCGGAAAGAGGAGGCCGAGGGAACCGGATGCCGTGAGGAGACCGAGCGTGAAACGCTCCGGATAGTGTTCCTTGATGAGGATCGGATAGAGCAGCCCCCCCAGCGCCACGATCGTGACGCCCGAAGCCCCGGTGAAGGCGGTGAAGAAGGCGCATGCCAGGAGGGTCACGACGGCGAAACCGGCGGGCATCCAGCCGAAGATCGCCTGCGCGCACTGGACGATCCGTTGCGGAGTTCGGCTCTCCGCCATGAAGTAGCCCGCCATCGTGAAGAAGGGGATCGCCAGCAAGACGGGGTTGGTGAGCACCCGGGTCCCCTCGATGATCATCGTGGAGATCGGGATCCCCTCTCCGGGGTAGAAGAGGAAGGCGAAGGCGCCGATCACGATGAAGAGCGGTGCCCCGAGCAGGGCGAGCAGGACGAGAACGAAACTCATGCCCCTTCCTCCCCGGTCTGAAGCCCCCCTTCGTCCGCGCGCTTCACGAGATCGTAGCGCCCCGTGCACAGCCCGATGATATCGAGGAGGAACTTGACGGCCTGATGGAAACCGATCAGGGTGAAGGCGATCGGATAAACGATGTGGAAGCGCCAGATCGGGATCCCGAAGAGACGAGCGCCCCGATACGCCGCTTCCGCCCCCATGAAGCGCCAGTACTCGATCCCTGCCCGGATGAAGATCACACAGACCACGAAGATCAGGAGCGAGATGAGGAGACGGGCCAGGAGGCGCCCGATCGGGGGGAGGATGCGGGTAACCGCATCGATGGCGATGTTTCGGTTCTCCTGGGCGGCGATCGCGGCGCCGATCAAACCGACCCACGGCACCATCTGCCGCAGGAAGGTGTCGGCAAAGGAAATGCCGGTATCGAAGAATTTCCGTGCGACCACCTGTGCCACGCCGACGAGGAGCATGGCACTCATGATCGCGACCACGATCCACCCCTCCACCCGGCTTACGCCCTCATCGACCCGATTCAGCGGCGTGATGAGTCCTTCGAGTTTCTCTTTCATCGCGATGATCCACCTCGATTGGGCTTGGTCAGGGGTGTTGGCTACGATATTCCTGGAGGAGCTGGGTCAGGCGATCCATCATCCCCTTCGAGAAGTACGATCCAGTCATCTGTTCCCGCATGGTGTCACAGATCTTCTGGAGGTCCTTCATTCCCGTGGCATCGATGGCGATCCGCTGGACCCCTTTTTCCACCATCTTCTCGAGGGCGTCGGCGTTGTCCTTCCGTCCGTCCCGGATGATCTGAGGCTGGTGTTTCGCCGCGATCTCCATGATGATCTTCTGGTCTTCGGGGGAGATCTGGTCCCATTTCTTCTTCGTGACGAGGGCGCCGGCCATCCCATTGACGAGGGGAGGATCGGCGTAGTACTGGACCTTGGTATCCCACTGGAAGGAGACGGCCACGAGGGGCGGGGCGAAACATGCGTTGATGAGCCCGGTCTGAAGGGCGGTGCGCACGTCGGTGACGGGGAGGAAGATCGGAACGAACTCGGCGAGTTCGAAGAGTTTCTCCTGGATCTTGTCCCCCTCGTAGGCCCACATCTTGACCCCTTTGAGTTCGTCGAGGTTGTGGACCGGTTTGTTCGTATAGATGTAGATGTACCCGATCTCGAAGAGGCCGAGGAGGTGGTAGCCGTTGTCGGAGAAACCCTTCTGGAGATCGGGGAGGAGTCTGTCCCGGACGTAATCGACCTCCTCGTAGCTCTTGAAGACGAGGGGGAGTTCGAGCACCCGACTGTCGGGGAAGATCTCACCGAGGATCACGCCGGTGAAGACGCCCGCATGAAGCTGGCCGCTTCGCATCTTGTTGAGCACGTCGGGCTCTTCCCCCATCACGCCGCCGGGGTAGATGCGGAACTTGACCCGTCCCTTCGTGGCCTTCTTCACCTCCTTGGCCATTGCGTAGAGATGATTCGCCCACGTCGTCCCCTTCGGGGCCAGGGTGGCCAGTTTGATCACGACCGACTTCGGGCGGGCCTGGAGGGGGAGTGCAAAGAGCGAGGAGAAGAGGAGGAGAAAGAGAAGCGTGCGTCTCATGTCGTGTCTCCTTCAACCCACTGCGGGGAGAAAATTCCGTATCCCTCTGCCGAGGAACGGATCGTGTGGCATTCCAAGAGATTCGGGATCCAGGTTCATTGCAGGGATTCGACTGCGGCGACCGGAGATCGTTCCCCGGGGGCGTGTTGGGCCACGGGTTCGATCTCCACCCCCTCGCAATCGGTTTCGGGATCGAAGTACTCGTCGAGGTTGTCCAGCAGACGGCGGGCCCGCTTTTTTGCGACTTCGTTGGCGAGCCGCTGCTCGGGCCAGAGGTCGTCGGGGGCTTCGACGATCTCCCGGAGTGTCCGGACGAAGAGGGGGCAGTCGAAGGTGTTGATCGCATAGAATCGTGCGAGGAAGTATTTCGGGATGAGGAACTTCCCCTGCGTCAGCGCGATCACCTTTTCGAGGTGTTCCCGCCCCTTCTCGGGGTCTCCCCCGACGGCTTTGGCGCGGCTGGCGTAGTAGGCGCCGAAGAAGAGGTGGGGGCCGCCGTTGAAGTAGGTGGGATCGAGTTCGAGTGCCCGTCTCATGACGAGTTCTACTTTCGACACATCGGAGACGACGTTCATGTCGTCGAGGCTCAGGTTGATGAGTTGCCCCCAGGCGTAACCGAGCCAGAAGAGGTACTCGACGTCCTCCTTCTTCTCGACCCTGGCGAGGGCCTGGGAAAGATCCTCCGTGGAGCCGGAGAGCGCGTCGTACACCTTGGGAAGTTCGATCTTGAGCATTCGCAGCGCGTATTCCTTGCCCCGGGCGTAGTGGGTGCGGGCACGCTTGCGGTGCAGGGCCGCAAGTTCTTCATCCCCTTCGATCTCTGCTTCCTCCATGGCGTCCTCCACGAAGGCGAAGGCATAGGAGGAAAATCCCTGGGAGGCAAAGGAGAGGAGTTGAACGTTTTCCGGATCGACTTCGAGCATCGTTTCGATCAGCTTGAGATTGCTCGCCAGGGCGGACTCCGCGAGGATCAGATCCGACTCGGCGTTGAAGACGGTGAATCCCCCCTCGAGCACGCCCCCCATCTGTCCGACGGCGAGTTTCGTGATCGAACACCCCGGGAAGAGAAGCAGCGCAAGGAGCGCCATCCCCTGCATCACCCTTCGTAGCATGGATCCCTCCTCGAAGAAGAAGAAACGGACAACCGGGAACGATTCCGATCGGAACCGGGCAAGACCGGCTCATTCTACATGGGGGGCCGGGAAAAAGCAAGCCGGTTGTCGGGGGAGTGCTGGGAGATCGCATCTTGAATCCCCATGATTCGCGGCGTCCGTATGGCATCGGAAGATCTGGAGTGCAAGGCTCGGAATGCATCTCTCGACCAGACCGCCGGGAGACGGAGGTCGATCAAGGGAGAAGTCCCTCGATTTCAAGATGCCATCGGATCGCAGATCCCACCGGGAAATGAGCGGCGATCACCCTCACGGGAACTTCGATCCCCGAATGAGCGAAAATGAGCGAAATAAAAGGGTATGACACGAGATTCGGGCATCGTACGGATGATGTGGGGGGAATGGAAACGATTCCGTTTTCCGCGGATCTCTGTTATGATGGCCCCCCTTGCCGATCGGTGGAGGAGATCGGGGGAAAAAGGACGAGAGGGGGGAGGTAGCCCCTCACGAACCCGGAATGCAGCAAGCGATTCAACGAAGAGGAGCAGCGATCATGATGAGGAGAGCGATCGCGATGATGAAGGGGGCGTGGATGGTCCCATGGGTCTATGAATCGACGAAGGAGTACACGATTCCGGAAGGATGCCCCTGGTATGGGATGCAGCAGACCTTCGGTCCTCCGAACGTCAACTGGTGTGAACCGACGATCTGTGCCTGGATCAACGAGCCGGCCAATGCCTGGTCCAACCTCGCCTACATCCTCGCCGCCCTCTTCATCTGGCGGCATGCGCGAGGCGCGCCGCGGATCTTGCGGATGTTCGCGCCCGCGATCTTCCTGATGGGTCTCTTCTCCTTCGTCTATCATGCGACGAACAACTACGCCACGCAGTTCCTCGACTTCATCGGGATGTATCTCTTCACCTCCCTGGCGATCCTGTTGAACCTGATCCGGCTCGAGATCCTGCCGCCGATGAAATCGGTGTACGGGTATGTCGGACTGGTGCTTCTCAACTGCGTCTTCTTCTTCACCTTCCCGCTCATCGGGGTGCCGGTGCAACTCATCATCGCGGTGAACACGGTGGTGATCCTGCTCACCGAAGCGGGGGTTCGCCTGCGGGGGAAGAGCCGGGTGAGCTATCGCAACTTCCTCCTCGCCTTCGGGCTGATCCTTGTGGCGCAGGTCTTTTCCCTCCTCGATCTCAAGCGGATCTGGTGCAATCCCGACAACGTCGTCCTCCACGGTCATGCGCTCTGGCATCTGATCGGCGGTGTGGCGATGCCCTTCGTCTATCTCCACTTCCGGGAGGCGTTCCGGAAAGAGGGACGATGAGGCCGCGGGTGTCTGCCCGAAAGGGGGCGTGGCGTCGCATCCGGATCGGGAGCGGGCAGAGCGGCGTGCGCAGGCAAGGCGGGGCACGACGCGCTCGCGTGGCGGAAGCGCTCAGCCGTCCAGAGGGCTGAAGGGGATCTCTTTCGGGCGGATCCGGGGTCGCACGACGAGGGGATCGGCCTCCCGCACGACGAGGGGATCCAGCGATCCCACGATCTCGCGTGCCAGCGCGGTCACCGCCTCTGCCACCGGCGCACCGGTCAGGGGGGAGGTGAGCACCCCCTCCGGCGTCCTGTGCAAGAGCGCCAGCCGGATGGTATGGGAGGGGAGGGACGGCTTCCCGAAAATCATCCGGACGATCTCGGAGGGGCGGGCCGCACCTTCGGGCGAGAGCGCGAGACGCACGCGCAGGCAGATCTTCTCCATCCGCTCGAAGTCTTCCGCGTTGAACCATTCGAGTTCCATGAGGAAGGGGCGCAGGTCGAGGGTCCGCATCTTCCCCTTCGTGGTGCGACGGATCGGGAAGGAGGGCATCCCGAGAATCTCCGCGATCCGCTCCGGGAGCCGCCGGTGGAGCCGCGCCCCCCTGGCCCACCGCTCCACGTCGCGTTTCTCGAAGAGGAAGAGGTAGTCCGCAACGTTGACGATACGGTGGAGGCGGCGCAACGCAGAATCGACCGCCACGACGTGGCGGAAGTGGACCCCCTCCGGCGCGAAGACATTGAGCGCCTCCCGAAACGGCTCGGGGTTCACCTCCCGGGCGAGATCCACATCGACGATCTCCCCCAGGCTCTCGATACCGAGCGCCAGCGCGGGACCGAAGACCATCACCGGTTTCGGGTGGAACCCTTCCGTATAGATCATCGGGTAACCGGCACGCCGGATGATCCGGGAGAGGAAGCGGATCGAATCGAGGTGCGAGGTGTAGGCGGCCCGTCCCAGCTTCGTGAACTCGAGGCGGTAGCGGAAGCGCGCCTCCTGCTCGAAACGGGCGGTTGGACGATTTTCGCCCGGTCTCACCGGCGGGACGAAGGGACGGGGCGCCGCGGGTTCCACCGCCCCGAGCTTCTCGAGATGGGCGATCCGTTCCTCCCGCATCCGCGTGAGGTCACAGGCGATCCCGCAGTCGTAGCAGACGAGCTTGCGGGTGTCGGCCCGAGCCTCCTGCACGTTCGTGTGATGGACCTGCATCCGGAACGGCTTCCCGCAGGGGGGAGAGAGACGCGATTTGAGGGTCTTTCGGTATTCGAGTTCGAGGAAGCGACGGGTGAGACCGACATCGATGTGATCCCAGGGGAGCGCGGCATCGAGCGGGATCGTCCGGAGATGGATGTTGGGGTCGATCCCCGCCTCCTCGAAGGCGGAAAGCCAGGCCTCGAAGTCGAAGCGTTCGGTCCACCCGTCGAAGCGGCAGCCCTTGCGCCAGGCCAGTTCGATCGCGTGCCCCACCCGCCGGTCTCCCCGGGAGATCACCCCCTCCACCAGACTCGTTCGGGCATCGTGCCACTTCATCCGTAACCGGTACCGCTTCCCCAGTTCCCGGAGCATCTCCTGTTTGCGTTCGATCTGCGCAAGGGTGTCCATCTGGACCCACTGGAAGGGGGTGTGGGGTTTCGGGACGAAGGAGGAGACCGACACCGTGACGTTGACCCGGCGTGCGCGGTGGTAGCGCAGGCCGATCTCGCGGACACGGCGTCCCGTCTCCGCGATCCCGGCGACATCCTCGTCCGTCTCGGTGGGGAGTCCGATCATGAAGTAGAGTTTCATCCGGTCCCATCCGCGGGAAAAGACGTTGTGGGCGCTCTTTTCGATATCCTCGTCCGTGATGTTCTTCGTGATGACGTCCCGCATCCGTTGCGTGCCCGCCTCCGGGGCGAAGGTGAGGCTCGTGTTGCGCACATCCGCGATCTCCTGGAGGAGATCGTCGGAGAGACCGTAAGCCCGGAGCGAGGAGACGGAGAGGGAGATCTTCTCCGCTTTGAGGCGCTTCATCAGCGTCTTCACCAGCGGAGAGATGCAGGAGAAGTCCGCGGTGGAGAGGGAAGTGATCGAGACCTCGTCGTATCCCCCCCGTTTCACCCCATCGACGACGGCCTGGATGATCGCTTCCGGATCGCGTTCCCGCACGGGCCGGTAGATCATCCCCGCCTGGCAGAAGCGGCACCCCTCGGTGCAGCCGCGGGCGATCTCCACGGAGAGGCGGTCGAAGACCGCCTCGGTATTCGCCACCGGCGTATCGGTCGGGAAGGGATAGGCGTTGATATCCTCCACGATGTGCCGTTGGACTCGCGGTACCACCTCCGGGAATCGGGGGCGATCCACCACGGTGAAGCCGGTCACCGGATCGTGGCGCGTCGTATAGAGGGCTGGTACGTAAACCCCCCCCAGCCTGGAGAGTTCGACCAGGATCTCCTCTTTGCTCGATCCCTCGCTCTTGAGCCGTTTGTACGTGAGGACGAGGCGGGGAAGGAGTCCCTCCGCGTCCCCCACCACGAAGAGATCGATGAAGGGCACAAGGGGTTCTGGATGGGTGGCGCACGGCCCCCCTGCGATGACGAGGGGATCCTCCTCTCCCCGCCCCTCCCGGTGGATCGGAATCCCCGAAAGATCGAGCATGTTCAGGATGTTCGTGTAGGTCAACTCGTACTGGAGGGAGAAACCGACGATATCGAAACGGGAGAGGGGGGTGGCGTTCTCGAGGGTCACGAGGGGGAGCCTGCGCTTGCGCAGCGCCTCCTCCATGTCGGGCCAGGGCGCGAAGACCCGCTCCGCGGCGATCAATGGATTGCGGTTGAGAAGCCCGTAGATGATCTTGAGCCCGAGATGCGACATTCCGATCTCGTAGACGTCGGGAAAGGCAAGCGCCACCGTCACCGCCACCCGGTCGAGATCCTTGCGGACCTGGAGGTACTCGCCCCCCAGGTAGCGGGCCGGTTTCGAAACCTCGTGAATGAAGGAAGCATAGGGATGCTTCGAGAGATCGAGGGAGGGTTGAATCACCTTCATCGGGAGGGGTTCCTTCCGTGATCAGCCCGGCGTAGCGGAGCCCACGACCGGCGTCTGTACGTTTTCCTGGAGAATGAATCGTCTCGAGAAGCGATGCGCCGTTTCAAGCGAGATCTTGCCAGGGAGGAAGCGGGCTCTCCTCGAAGGTCGCCGTGCGGGGATTCCAGGCGAAGACGGCGAGATCCTCGATCTTGCCCCCCATCACCGAGACGACGAGGTATTGCACCCCCGGATAGACCGGCTCTCCGTCCCAAAGCGCGCCGGCGCGGTCCTCTTCGGAAAAATAGGCCCCTGCATCGCAATGGGAATGGTAGAGGACGACGACCCTCTTCTTCTCCGCTTCGGCGCGGAGGACCTCCCGCGGGTCGAGATGGTAGGCCGTTCGGGCCGTGCGGGGGTAACGTTCGGGATCGAGGGCATGGAGACGATCCTGCATGTTTTCGCAGCGCCGCACGGAGAAACGCCCCGCCTCGTCGCGCAGGACGAGACCGCACGCCTCGTTGGGATATGCCCTTCGGGCATGTTCGAAGATCTCCCCGAAAATCTCCTTCGGAAGAACGCTCATCGGGACATCCTTCCCCTGGGTCGGATCGGTTCGTTCATCCGGCTGGAAGTACGCGGTCGTCCGCGCCTTCCCAGGACGCCACGGGGTCCATTCTATCGGAATCGAAGCGGTGGGGCAACCCTTGCGGAAAGGCGTGCCGATCGCAGCGAAACGCAATGTCCCGCCAGGCGTCACCGCCGCGTCGCAGGGAGACGAAGCGGCCGGAAAGGGAATCGGTGTGGAAAAAGGACTCAAAAGAGGCAGAGTCCGTGATACCACGCTTCTTTCTTCGGGGGGATCGGTTCGTAGAAGAGGGCATCGTCCGGCCATTCCTTCTCCGCTTCGGCCGCAGCCTCTTTCGCTGCTTCTCCGGCGGAAGGTTCGGGTTCCAGCACGGCTTTGCGCACGAGGGCAGAGAGCTGGATGATCCGGTTGCGGCTGTCGCTGAGATCGATGGCGATCGGACCGGCGAAGGTGCCGCACGTTTTCGGGTCGGTCCGCAGATCACAGTAGAAGACGTCGAGGTTGTAATGCTGGCCATGAAGGGATACGTCTCCTACGACGACGAGATCCGCATCGATGAACCTTCCGAAGCGTTCCGCCAGGGCTTCCTTCTCCTCCCCGCGCTTCTTGTGGAGGGCACGGAGCATCTGATCGAACGATTGCGCGGTCAGTTCCATCTCGAGCGCTTCGGAGACCTTCGTCCCTTCCTGGGTGACCTCGACGGCGAAGCGGCGGGGACGGTACCCCTCCCGGGAGAGACGAACGAGCGTGCGCCCGATCGGAAGATCGGAGATCTCGACCGGAGTCTGGCCGTACGATTTCCCTGCGACCCATACCTCGGCCGGAGGCGTGGACTCGACGAAGAGGAGCCCCTTCGGGAGGTTCGCGACCGCGCTACGGGCAGCTTCGACCGCTTCGAGGACGTCGGGAGGGAACATCGCTTGATCGAGTTCGATGTCGGGATCGAGACGAATGAGATCACGCAGGATCCGGGAAGCGGTCTCCTCCTCCCCCTTCCCCCGGTACGAGAGGGCGAGATAGAGGAGGGTATCGGTGACCCGTTCGAGGGGGGCCGCGGGATTCTCCTCGAGCTGACGGGCCGCTTCCTCGAGAGCGGCGATCGCACTCTCGAACTCGAGCTTCAGGTAATGGGCCTTCCCCGTCTCCCAGAGGGCCAGGGCCTGCTGGAGGGCGGCTTCCCGGGTGGCCGTGGCCCCCAGTTGCTGCTCGATCTCCCGCGTGGAGATCACGTGGTACTCCGGAAAACGCCGGTTTTCCTGGATCAGCGTGGTGTAGATCTCATCGAGATCCTCGGCGAGGATCTCCTGGGAACGAATCCCCACGATCGCCACGTTCATCTTCTCCCGTGCGAATGACGGCCGGGGGGGTCCTGCGAGGAGGGAGAGAAGGGTGAAAGAGAGGAAGGAGTATACGATGGCAGAGCCGGGGGTTCTCCTGTTCGCTGGCACGTCGAAGTCCTCCTTGTGAACTCGTCGTTCCGTAACGTCCCCCCTTCCCCTTCCTCGGGGCTTCGCCGCCTGCTGGGACGAAGGGACGAGACGGGCTACGCCTGGTCGTCGTGGGAGCGGAGCCGCAAAACCCGTGGCAACGGCATCGGCTGGACGTTCGAAAGACCCCTTCCCACAGACGATGGGTCTCCAGAGATCGTAGAGAGTCGATTATACCCGAATCCCACCTCCGTGCAAAGTCCTATCTGCTTCGAGGCGATCGATCCATGAGAGGGAATAGGGAGGGAGGGGAAAAGGGGTCAAGGAAAGGAAGGGATGCGCCGATAAGGAACGAGGAAGCCGCTCACCCCATGCCCCCTACGCCCTTTCCCTCGTTGGGGGAGATGCGCTGCGTAAGGATCTCTGACGAGGAGACGACCCGATGATCGAGGAACTTTTGATCGAGGAACTTTCGTTCGAAACCGAAATCGAGTGCATCGATGAGGCGTGTCCTGGCAAACTCGTTCCGGCCACCCGTTGGATCGGCGTCGAAGTGGCGGAAGAATGCGGGATTGCGATGTGCTGCGATACGTGCTATACCTTCTACGGAGAGATGGACCATCTCGACCGTCTCCTCTCGATCGCCGAGGAGATGGCGGGGGAGTTGGTGGACCCGCGACCGAAGGACTGATCCGATCGGTTGAGTTTCTCCAAGGTATGAGATCCGCGCAGAGGGGATTCCGGCTGCCGTACTCCCCGCTCCGAATCCCACGTATCCCTCCTTCCGCAAGCATCGTGGCCGACCGTGGCGTTTCTTCCCCGACCGTCTCCCCCGCTTCAGCCCCCCTGACAGGCGGCGGAAGCGAAGGATCGGTAGGCTGGATCGGAGGAAAAGGGGGCAGGGGCCCCGAAGCCGAATCGGCGGGCAGAGCCCTGGGGGAAGGTGCAGGGAGGAAGTCTGCGTTCGGGAGGCTGCCTTCGATGCAACGCATGATTCTCGTGGTGGCCGCGGTGGCTCTCTTCGCTGCTCTCCTGATGTCCGGAATCCTCATCCGCCTCTATCGCTCCGGGGCATCACGAGACGATGCGGCGGGGATGGTCCTCCTGCAGAAGCACCGTGGCGCCGCTGTCGCCGGAAATATGCCCCATGTCACGGTGGAACCCCGGCCGGATGGGAGGCTCGATCTCGTCGTCCACAACCGGGGGGAAGCGGTGATCCGGCTGCCGGGCATCCTGCTCCCCTTGACGCCGGCGCAGCGGGCGTGGGTCGAACGCGTGAAACGATACCTCCTGGAACAGGGGGCGGTACGCGATATCGTCCAGACCGATGTTCCGATCTATCTCCCCGCCGTGGAAGCCCCCCTTCCCGAACTCGGCATGGGCAATACGCTCGGATACGGCAAAGAGACCTTCATCCTCCTGCGGCGAACCTTCTTCGACCGGAACGACATCGAGGAACTCGGAGGAAAGGAACTTCGAACCCTCTACCATGAACTCGCCCATGCCTACCTGGCCCGCCGTTACGGCGCGGCCTTCGGCAGGCTCATCGCGGAGGCGAAGGACGAAGAGGCGCGTAAGGCGCGGATGGAAGAACTCATCGAGGCGGATGAAGCCTTCGCGTGGTACGCCGAAAACGTCCTGGCCGATTCCTGGCAATACCGGCAGAAGGCGCAGGAAGAACCGGCGCGCCGAAAACGGCTCGCAGAGATCTACCGCTTCAAACTCGCCGCCCACCAGGAGAGCTATCCCCAGGCCCTCTACTTCTGGGAACCCCATTGGGATCACCCCCGCCTCCAACCGTGGCACGCGAACAGATGAACGCCCCCCTGGCCGGGGATTTGGCTTGTCCAGGGGGAGTTGACTTTCTTTTACGCATTCTGCTAAACTCAACACTCCGGAGAAGTTCCGTGAACGACGCAGGGTTACGTGAACAGATCCACCGAATCCCCTGGAAAGGCCCGTTTGAATGATTTCGCCCCAACTCTTTGGAAAGTACATCCTGATCGACAAGGTCGCGGTGGGTGGAATGGCCGAGATCTACAAGGCCAAGGCGCTGGGACTCGGCGGATTCGAGAAGACGCTGGCGATCAAGAAGATTCTGCCCCACTTCGCCGAGAACGACGAATTCGTGACGATGTTCATCGATGAGGCGAAGATCGCCGGTCAGCTCAACCACGCGAACATCGTACAGATCTTCGACCTGGGGGAGATCAACGGCGACTACTTCATCGCCATGGAATACGTCTATGGCCGGGACCTGCGCGCATCCCTGCGGATGGCGGAGAAGAAGGGAAAGCCCTTTTCGATCGAACAGGCGGTCTATATCATCATCGAGACGCTCAAGGCGCTCGACTTCGCCCACCGGAAGAAGGACAGCAAGAACCGGGACCTCAACATCATCCACCGGGACATCAGCCCCCAGAACATCCTCATCTCCTTCGAAGGGGAGGTGAAGCTCACCGACTTCGGGATCGCCAAGGCCACGAGCAAGGCCTCGCAGACGCAGGCGGGAGTGCTCAAGGGGAAGTTCGCCTACATGTCCCCGGAGCAGGCCAGCGGCAAGCGTCTCGATCAGCGTTCCGATCTCTTCTCGGTGGGGATCCTCCTCTACGAACTCCTGACCGGCACCCGGCTCTTTCTGGCCAAGACCGATTTTGCCACCCTGGAACTCGTCCGGGAGGCGAAGGTGGAGCGCCCCTCGAAGTTCAACAGGAAGATCCCCAACGCGCTCGACCGGATCGTGCTCAAGGCGCTCAAGAAGAAGCCGGAGCAGCGGTATCAGCATGCGCTCGACTTCCAGGAGGATCTCACCCGCTTCCTCTATTCCTCTTCCACCTTCAGCCTCGACAAACTCAACCTGGCTGCCTATATGCAGGATCTCTTCGCGGAGACGATCCGGGAGGATCAGGAGCGTCTCAAGGAGGAGAACCGGGTGATGACGGAATTCCTCCGGCAGATCGAGGCGGAACGCCGGCAACAGGCGATCGAACTCTCCGCGAACCCGCACACCCCCGCACCCCAGTCGTGGGAAGGGTCGCCTGTTCTGCCCGCAGTGGGGGAGGAGAGCGACGAAGGCTCGGAATCGGCCTATTCCGAGACGCCTCCCCGGCCGTCCTTCCTCCGTCAGACGACCACGGCCTTCCTCCTCTCCCTCCTCGTCACGCTCCTCTTCTTCCTCGGCCGGGAAGGATACTCCTACCTCAACCGCACGGCTTCCCTGTCGATCGACACCGAACCGACCGGGGCCCAGGTCTTCCTCAACAAGCAGAGGAAGGGGCGCACTCCCCTCTACAACCTCCAGATTCCCACCCGGATGCACCATCTCGTCCACATCGAGAAGAATGGCTACGAGACGCAGCACTTCAAGCTGGCCCCGAAGAAGCGGATGAAGATCGAGAAGACGATCCATCTCACCCGGACGCCGGAGCATGGCAGCGCCGAGATCGAGTCGGATCCCCCCGGCGCGGAGATCTTCCTCGACGGAAAACTTCAGCCAGAGAAGACCCCGGTCCGTCTCGATCGTCTCGAAGCGGGGCGGCGCTATGCCCTCCAGATCCGCTACCCCGGCTATCTCCCCTTCCAGGAGACGATCGAAGTGGGGAAAGGGGAGGAAAGGAAGATCCGCGCGAGGCTTCGGAGTGCCCCACCGAAGCCGGAGAAGGCCCTCTCCCGTAGCGTCTCCCCCCCACCGAGGCCTCGGAAGCGAGCGTCGTCTCACCAGGCATTCGGCCGCATCAACATCCAGGCCAATCCGTGGGCCCAGGTCTTCATCGATGACAAGAAGGTTGGAAATACCCCGATCACCGATCATCGGCTCTCCGTCGGTCCTCACACGATCCGGCTCTACCACCCCATTTTCAAGAAGGAACGGGTTTTCCAGGTGGCGATCCGGGAAGGAAAGAACGAAGAGATCACCTGGGATTTCGTACGATAAAGTCGCTTTCCCCCCGGAATGCCGATCGAAGAGAGAAAGATGCTGATCTATGGCATCCACGCCGTTCGGGCGTCCCTGGCCACACAGCGGGTCGAACGACTCTTCGTCGCGGCCGCAAGGAATCGTCCGGCGGTCGATCGGATCGTCGCCGAGGCGAAGGCCCGGGGCATTCCGATCGAGTACGTCCCCCCCGCCTTTCTCGATCGGGAAACCGACAGGGGCGTGCATCAGGGGATCGCCGTACGGCTCGAGGACTACGTCTATGCCGAGGCCGAGCGGCTATTCGACGATCCTTCCCGCGCGCCTCTCCTCCTCCTCGACGGTATCGAGGATCCCCACAACCTCGGTGCGATCGTTCGGACCGCCCACGCCGCAGGGGCCGGTGGGATCGTCCTGCCCCGCCACCGTAGCGCCAGGGTGACCCCCGTGGTCGCCAAGGCCGCTGCAGGTGCGCTGCCCCACATCCCGATCGCCATCGTCACGAACCTCGCCGATGCGATCGCCACCCTCCAGGAGAAGGGGTGGTGGATCGCCGGCACCGATCCCCTCGCCGACGCTTCCCTCTACGAGACGGATCTGCCCGATCCCATCGTTTTCGTCATGGGGAGCGAGGGGCGGGGTCTTCGCCGCCGGGTCAAGGGGAACTGCGACCTCCTCCTCTCGATTCCGATCCTCGGATCGGTCGGCTCCCTCAACGTCTCCGTGGCCACCGGCGTCGTCCTCTACGAATACCTGCGCCGACAGACCGCAGCGAACAAGGGAGAAACGCGATGAAAGCATACCCCACTCCCGATCAGTTCCTCCAGGAGGTCATCCGGGAATACTACGTCAAGGAAGCCCATTCCACGAAGGGAAAACTCAATTTCCTCATCCTTCTCTTCGCCTCCGGAGAGATGCTCCCCATCTTGCAGTCCTACTTGAGCGACGTGCCCCCAGAGAAGAAACTCCTCTCCTCCGCGATCTCGATCGTGGCCCTGCGCCTCCTCCTGCGCCGCATCCTCGGGGGACCCCTCGGCATCGTCATCTCCGGCCTCGGGCTGGCTTCCCTCGCCTCCCTCGCCTACCGGAAACGCGAGACGATCGCCGTGACCGTCGGAGAATTCCGGAATCAAGTCGAACTCCTCAAACTCTCCTATGAGAGCCATCTCAACAAGTATCAAAATGGGGAACTGAGCGAAAACGACTTCGAACTCATGGTCGAGGGGCTCAAGAGCCGGTTCTTTGCGGCGTTGAATGCGACATGAATGTCGCATTCCGCCCCTCTGAGGGAATTCGATGTCGCATTCGTGTAACACCTTGGAATATCATCGTTTTTTTTGAATGCCGCTGCGAGGGGTGCGACCTTTCTGTCGCATCCGTGCGGTAGGGAGCGCGTTTCTCCCTGGCGGTAGCCCCGGAGGGGAGATGGCAAACGACCTGTCATATGAGGGAAATCTCCCTCTCTGCGTTTCGATGGGGGGAAGGGAGAGGAATTGGTATGCACCTTGCTCATTCCCCCAGACAGGTTTTACAAGCTTAAGATTCTGGGGTAAAGGGTGGGAGGAAGGATCACGACGATGATCTTTACCTTTGCCCCTATATTTTTTTCTCCAGCCCCCTTCTCCCCTCGCCAGTAGGTTCATCTGCACCCCGTAGCAGTCGTTTCCGTCTTCATCCCGTGCAAAGTGCCCGTGGGATCATCCTTCCGCGTAGCTTCTCGGCTTGCGGGTCTCTCATGGGAACCGGCCGTGCCTGGGCCCTGTCCCAGGGACCAGCGTTGACGATGAACCTCCTGCGTCGATCCTTCCTGCCCCAGGCGTCGTCTCCCAGCACACCCTCTCCCTTCTGCAGGCCCGGCAGTCGCCGGCTCGTGCCCCGTGCCCGATGGATCCGCCGAAGGCCTCTTGGGATAGGATGGGCATCAGCACTTGAAGGAAAGTGAGAAATCGGGTATAGAGGGAGAGAGATCGACGATCGACGATCGGAGAGGCGGAAAGAGAACGATGTGGGGATCATGGCTCCTTTTCCTCGTGGGACTCGGCGGGCTGTACTTCGGCGCCGAGATCCTCGTGCGTGGGTCGGCCGCATTGGCGGTCTCGCTCGGGGTGCGTCCCCTCCTCGTGGGACTCACCGTGGTGGCGCTCGGCACCTCTGCACCAGAATTCGTGGTGAGCTTCCTTGCCGCCATCGATGGGGCAGGGGACATCGCCCTTGGCAACGTCGTGGGAAGCAACATCTCGAACATCGCCCTCATCATCGGGCTGGTGACGCTGGTCTTCCCCGTCCATTTCGGGAGACCCGTGATCCGGCGCGATCTTACGATCATGCTTGGCGTCTCCGCCCTCTTCTTTCTCCTTTCCTGGAACCGCTTGCTCAGCCGTGGCGATGGGGTGCTCCTGAGCGTAACGTTCCTCGGCTACCTCCTCTATTCCGTCTATCAAGGGCTCCATGGAGAACATTCGATACCCATTCCGGAAGTGGAAGCGAGGGAATTCAGGCGCTGGAAGACGATCGGGGAGGTCCTCATCGGCCTGGCCTTCCTCATCGGGAGTGGGGAACTCCTGGTGACCACCTCGACGGAGATTGCACGCGTCTTCGGGGTTCCCGAGTGGCTCATCGGGCTTACGATGCTTGCAGTGGGCACTTCCCTCCCCGAGCTTGCCACGTCGCTCGTCTCTGTGGCACACGGCCACCGGGAGATCTTCATCGGCAACATCGTGGGGAGCAACATCTTCAACATCCTCTTCGTGATCGGCCCGGTGGCGATGTTGCGTCCGATCCACGTCGATGCCGATTACCTCTCCATGGAGTTCCTCGTGATGCTGGGCTTTACCCTGACGCTCTTCCTCTGGATGCAGCGCAAGACCCATATCCCCCGTTATTTCGGGGGCGGGCTCTTCCTCGGCTACATCCTCTTCATCGCCTTCCTCGGGATACGCTGGCTCGGTTGAAGGGGGAGAAAGGAAGGGGCGAAGGGGCGCTGGGAAGATCGGGAGACGCCAACGCCCTCGAAGGGAGAGGCGGAGCAACGCCGCAATGATGAAAGAAGGGCGCCGGCGACGGAAAGGAAGATGAAGTGAAGACCGCCTTGATCACAGGGATTACGGGGCAGGACGGCTCCTATCTCGCCGAACACCTCCTTTCGCTCGGCTATGAAGTCGTAGGGACGGTGCGCCGGTCGAGCACGGAGAAGTTCGACCGGATCAACCATATCAAGGAGGAGATCCGTCTCGTGCAGGCGGATCTCCTCGACCAGACCTCGATCATCGAGGTCCTGCGGGAAGTGCGCCCGGCCGAGATCTACAACCTGGCGGCGCAGTCGTTCGTGCCGACCTCGTGGCGGCAGCCCGTGCTCACAGGGGAGTTCGATGCGCTCGGTGTGACCCGTCTCCTCGAGGGGATCCGGATCCTCGGACTCGACACGCGCTTCTACCAGGCTTCCTCGAGCGAGATGTTCGGCAAGGTGCGCCAGACCCCCCAGACGGAACTCACCCCCTTCTACCCGAGGAGTCCCTATGGGGTCTCCAAGGTCTATGGTCACTTCATCACCGTGAACTACCGGGAGAGCTACGGGATCTACGCGGTGAGCGGGATCCTCTTCAACCACGAGTCGCCGCGGCGGGGGCTGGAGTTCGTGACGCGCAAGGTGACCGACGGCGTGGCCCGGATCAAGCTCGGTCTTGCGCGGAAACTGCGGCTGGGCAACCTCGAAGCGAAACGGGACTGGGGCTACGCCGGGGACTACGTCAAGGCGATGCACCTCATGCTCCAGCAGCCGGAAGCGGACGACTTCCTCGTGGCCACGGGGCAGACGCACTCCGTGGCGCGTCTGTGCGAGGTCGCGTTCGGCTCCGTGGGACTACGCTGGGAGGATCACGTGGAGGTCGATCCTTCCCTCATCCGGCCGGCGGAGGTCGAAGTCCTCGTGGGGGACGCCACCAAGGCGAGGCGGGTTCTCGGATGGCGACAGGAAGTCGGCTTCGAGACGATGATCGAGCGGATGGTCGCCGTGGATATCGAACGGTGGAAGAAGGGGATGGGCGGTCAGTCGGGGGAACCGTGAAACGCGCACTGATCACCGGGATCTCCGGGTTCGCCGGGTCGCATCTCGCCGAACACCTCCTGGCGCACGGCTGGCAGGTGCACGGTTTCGTCCGTAATGCGACAACGGATCCCAACCTTTCCGGGATCGTGGAGAAACTCACGCTCCACACCGTCGATCTGGCCCAGCGGCTCTCGCTCGTCTCGCTGATCGAAGCGATCGAACCGACCGGGGTCTTCCACCTTGCGGCCCGATCGTTCATCCCCGAGGTGCGCGCCGATCCAGCGACCGCGGTCGATGTGAACATCCGCGGTTCCCTCCTCCTCTTCGAGGCATGCCGGATGCTCCCCAGGAATCTGCGCCCCCGGATCATCTTCGTCAGTTCGGCGGAGGTCTATGGCGACTACGGGGCAGGGCCGATCGACGAGGGCGCCCCGGCGGAGCCGGTGACCCTCTACGGCGTGACGAAGCGGAGCGTGGAGATGCTTGCGGCGACGTACTGCCGCAGCGGGGACCTCGACATCGTCACCCTGCGTCCCTTCAACCATACCGGTCCCCGTCAGTCTCCCCGCTTCGTCTGTTCCGACTTCGCCCGGCAGATCGCGGTGATCGAGAAGAAGGGGGTCCCGGGAAAGCTGCGGGTGGGGAACCTGTCGGCCCGCCGGGATTTCTCCGACGTCCGGGACATCGTCACCGCCTACCGCCTCGCCTTCGAACGGGGGAGATCGGGGGAGATCTACAACGTCTGTTCCGGCCGTGGGGTCACGATCGAGGAGATCCTCGACACCCTCCGCGCGCTCTCCACCGCAACGATCGAAGTGGAGACCGACCCCGCACGACTCCGCCCCATCGATACCCCCGAGATCGTCGGCGACTGCCGCCGTTTCACCGAAACGACGGGGTGGCATCCCCTCATCCCCCTCCAGAGGACGCTGCACGACCTCCTCGACTACTGGCGAAAGGTGGTCTGAGGTCGTAGGAGCGATTCATGGAAAGCACGCCATAGGCTCCAAGAGGCTTCGAGAGGGCATCGGGAGAAGACGCCGGTTCCGCCAGAAAGGGGATCAGGGCAGCAGGGTATACCCCATGACGACGATTCCCGTGGCGAAGAAGAGCGCAAGGGCGAAGCAGAAGGCATGCGTGGTGCGCACCTCCGGATCGAGCGTCTCCGAAAGGACCATCTTGCGCGCAAACCCGGCGCCACAAAGGACGAGGAGGAAGGAGATCAGGGCGAAATACCCGTGCGGGGAACGGAAGACCCGCTCCCCACGCAGGAATGCCTGGGAGAGGGGGCCCATGAGGAAACTCACCGCATAGAGGAGGACGAAGAGGATCCCCGAACGTTTGTGCCGCGCCTTTGCCTCGGCACGGGAGATCGGCAGGGAATGCCTCCCTTCCCGGTGCCGGCGCAACCGCAGACCAAGGGAGAGCGTCCTGGCCCCGATCAGCAGGACGATGCCCCCAAAGATCGGATGGACGTAGGCAAGGTAGAACTCAAGGGAGCCGGGACGCATGAGCTTCCTCCAGGGAAGGTTCGATGATCTGTACCAGGGTTCCACGACGCGGTCCTCCATGGACACGCTCGAAGAGGTCGATCACGTCATCGTTTCGCATCCGGATACATCCGATCGAGGCGGGGGTGCCGATCCGCGCCTCCTGGTTCGTGCCATGGATGTAGATGAACCGGTCGTAGGAGTCGCACCCCGCCCCCCGGTTCCTTCCCGGTTCGAGACCGGAGAGCCGAAGGATCCGGGAAAGGATCAGGTCTTCCTCCGTATCGTCTCCGGGGCGCCAATACGTCTTCGTGTTGCGACGTCCGCGGAAGATCGTTCCCCATGGGACACCGGCCCCGATCTTCCGGACGATCCGATGGAGACCCAGCGGGGTCTTGAAGGAGTCCGCCTCCCCCCCCACCCCGAAACGGGAGGTGGAGATGGGAAACGTCCGTTCGAGGCATTCCCCCGAAAAGAGGTAGAGCCGCTGCTCCGCCACGGAGACGACGATGGCGGCCTCCCCCACCGCAGGAGGGGGGAAGGGCGCAAAGAGGCGTGCCACCTCGATCCGCTTCATCCCACCGTATCCTCCCGAGGCACGGAGCAAAGGAAATTTCGAACGATCTCCTTCCCACAGGGCGTAAGGATCGACTCGGGATGGAACTGGATCCCCTCGAGGAACCCCTTCCGATGACGGATCCCCATGATCGTGTCGTCGTCGCTCCATGCACTGACGGTCAACTCGGGGGGGAGAGAGGCGGGATCGACGACGAGGGAGTGGTAGCGCCCCGCCACGATCGGACTCGGCAGACCGCGAAAGAGGGATTCCCCGTCGTGATGCACCCGCCTGGCCTTGCCATGGACGAGTTCCCTCGCCCGGACGATCCGCCCGCCGAAGGCCCGGGCGATCGCCTGATGCCCGAGACAGACGCCCAGGATCGGTACGAGACCGTGATAGCGGCGGACGACCTCGATCGAGATCCCCGCCTCATCGGGCGTGCAGGGACCGGGAGAGATCACGATGCGATCGGGACGAAGCGCTGCGATATCGGAGACCTCGATCTCGTCGTTGCGCACGACCTCGACGACCTCGCCGAGTTCCCCGAAGTACTGCACGAGGTTGTAGGTGAAGGAGTCGTAGTTGTCGATCATGAGGAGCATCGCTGGCAGGTCACTCCCTCTTTCTCCCTTTACCGGCCGATCCCAGGGGAACGAAGGTGGCGAACTCGATCGCCACGACCGATCCGACGGGGGGAACGACCTCGTCGTCGAAACGAAGGATGGATGTCGCCCGATCGAAATGGTAATCGCGTCCCCCCCGAAGGGGCTCCCCATCGAGGGTGACGATGAACGAGGCCGTGATCGGAGCCGTAGCCCTCGGCAGCGAGTAATCGGGTGAGGTCCTTCCGGCGGTCTGCGCGATCCGGGTGAGGGAATCGGTCGCATCCGGTTCGCAGATGCTCGCTTCCCCCCCCTCGGTTCCCCGGGCCACGGCCACGTACCGCTTCCCCGGCACCTCCGCCGTGGGACAGACCGGGATCGACCCCGTCGAGAGATCGACGAAGGCGAAGGTCCGCACCGACAGAGCGTTGAAGAAGTCGATGTAGAAGTCCGTTTCGATGAGCTGCCCCTCCGGCGTGGTGGACTGGTCGTCCTCGTCACTCAGGAAGACGACGGTGATCGCCGCATCCTCCCGGAAATCGAGGCGTTCGGGGGAGGTGGGATCGAGGGCCCGATGGGCGAAGAGGAACCCCTGCTCGTAACCGCTCCCCCCGATCCCCACCTGGACGTTCTCGGAGAACGCCGCACAGTCGTCGGTGAAGGTGCCGCGCAGCCGCGCACTGTCCGTCGTGATCACCCCGATCCGAAAGTCGAAACCGAAATTTTCGAGAATCTCGCAGAAGAGCGCCGCGTTCCGGGCGACGAAGGACTGTTCCTCCTCCATGCTCCCCGAGTTGTCCACGACCCAGAGGAAGTCGGTCGCCACGATCGTCAGTTCGGGATGCCGCTTCACGCGCACGCTTGCGATCTTTGCGGGCGTGGCCACGACGCCGGAGGCGTCCGTGAGATCCGCCATCGTCCCGCCAGTGGCATCGAGGAGCGCCTCACGGGTCACGACGACGAGCTTCATGAAGGTGGCGCTCTCCGGATCGAACCCCTCGAAGAGGTGGAGGAGGAACTTCGTGTCGGGGGTACGGGCGGGTGAAGGGTCGGGGGGGGAGAACGCCGGGGCGAGCGCGGAGAAAGCGGCGTTTCGGACCTCACGGACGAAACGGGGCTGGGGACTCTCCACCGCCAGGCTCCGGCGAGACGTCGGCCGTCCATCCGCGGTCGTCGAGGCCAGGGTTCCGGTCGGATCCGCGTCCGCGCGGGCGATCGGCGCGAGTGCCACCCGGATCCGCTCGATATCCGCGTCGATCTCGGCGGCCAGATCCCCGCTGCCCGGCACGACGATCCAGAATCCCGTCAGATCCGCTTCTTCTCTCGAAGCGTCGAAGGCGTACCCTGCAATCCCGGGGAGGGGGGTGGAGAGGATCTCGTCGGGCAGGTAGGAAATCCAGGGAGCCGTGTCGAGCGTGCGGCCACGTCCGAGGACGGTCACGACGATCGAGGCCGAGGCTTGCTCTCCGTGCGGATCGGAGATCGTCGCCCTGATCGTATAGGTCCCCGGCGTCGTGGGGGCATGCCATCGCGTCTCCCGCCTGTCGGGGGGATCGAGGCGCCCCCCCGACGCCTCCCACGTGATCTCGAGGGGATCACCGTCCGGGTCGAAGGGATCGATGGAGAGGGGGATCTCTTCCCCCCGGAAGACTGCCGTGGTGGGTGCAAAGATCTTCCCTTCGAGCAGGACCGGGAGATGGTTCTCCGCCGTCTCCTCGGGGGGGATGGAGAACTGGGTGCCGCCACTCTCCTGCCCCTCGCTCCCCCCGCCGCCGCAGGCCACCGCGACCAGGAGAAGGAGGGCGCTTGCCGTGACACGAAACCTCAAAACCGGTCCTTCATCTCCCGGAGGCGGGCGAAGAGCGCCACCGGTGTTTCGGGGAGGGTGGGGTCCAGGGCTTTCAGACGGGCGACGAGCGTGGGCGCGGTGACCCGAAGGAAGGGGTTGATCCGCTTCTCCCGCCCGATCGTCGAGGGGACGGTGGGCACCCCCTGGGCCCGCCGCGCGCGGGCTTCCTCGAGGGCACGGACGATCTCCTCGTTCTCCGGTTCCACCTCCCGCGCAAAGCGAAGGTTCTGCTCCGTATATTCGTGCCCGCAGTAGACGCGGGTCTCGTCGGGGAGGGCGGCGAGCTTTTCGTTGAGCGAGGCATACATCTGGGCAGGTGTCCCTTCGAAGAGGCGACCGCAGCCGGCGACGAAGAGGGTATCCCCCGTGAAGACGGCCCCCTCGAAGAGGTAGGCCACGGCGCCGAGCGTATGCCCCGGAATCGAGAGGACCCGTGCCCGCAGCGTGCCCACTTCGATCGTGTCCCCCTCCTCCACCGGCCGGTTGAGACCGGGTGTGCGCTGCAACGTATGATCGTGGCGATGTCCATAGACGCGAAGGTGGGGGAACCTGGCCAGGAGCACCGCGTTGCCCCCTGTATGGTCCCAATGGTGGTGGGTGGCGAGGATCGCCGTGAGGCGAAGACCGAGGTTCGTCACCTGGCCGGCGACCGCCTCTCCCTCCGAGGGATCGACGATCGCCGCTTCCCCCGTGCGGGGGCAGCAGACGAGGTAACCGTAGTTGTCCGAAAGCATCGGCACCGGTACGATCTCCATCTCCCGCTCCTTCTCTGGAAGTTCCCCCCCCACTTCTCCAGACCGGATTCTACCGATCGAGGGCCCGGGTGTCAACGGGCGTCCGGCGCGCATGGTGACTTTGGGTTGCACGATCCGATTCCCCATGGTAGAAGGTAGGGTCGAGGATGTCGGATGGAGCGAATCTTCCCTGGGAGAAGGCATGATGGTGCATGAAAGGGTGGCGGTCGTCGGTGGGGGATCGCGCGGGATCCCCGCACCCTGTGTGAAACGAATCCTTCGGCTCGGTGTCGGTTTTCTCCTCCTCTGCTGCGCCTGCACGAGCGGGCGCCAAGGGGGAACTCCGGGGAAGACGTCCCTCTCGCTTCCGGAACTCGTCCTCGAATCGGCCCGCATCGACGGGGGGAACACCTGGCGCCTCACGGTGGCACTCCCTCCCGATGCGCCGGCCTCCCTCCAGCTCTCCCAGGGGGACCTCCACGTCACCCTCGACGGCCGGGAGCGTGACGGCTGCGTCGTGGCCCAGGATGGGCGCAAGATCTTCTGCACGCTCACCGATCTCGCCGAGGGGTTCCACGACCTCCGGCTCGAAGCGGCTCCGACGCTGCGCCCCTTTCGCAGGACCGTCGATATCGGCCCCTGGGATTGGCGAAACGCCGTGATCTACTTCATCCTCACCGATCGCTTCTTCGACGGCGATCCCACGAACGACTTCGACGTGGACCGGAACCAGAAGGGCTTCTACCACGGGGGGGACTTCCAGGGGATCATCGACAAGATCGGATACCTCGCGGAACTGGGCGTCAATGCGATCTGGATCACCCCGATCGTGGACAACATCGATCATCCCGTCTACGGGGCCGGCTTCCCCGATTGGCCCTATCACGGGTACTGGGGGGAGGACTTCACCCAGGTGGACCGCCATCTCGGAGATATCGCGAAGCTGCGGGAACTCATCGAGGTGGCTCACCGCAACGGGATCAAGGTCCTCATCGACATCGTCGTCAACCATGCCGGCTACGGTTCCTCCTGGGCCACGAAGGACGAATGGGTCCGCTCCACGGAACTGGGCACCTGCCAGGAGAACCACGATCCGATCACGGACTGCATCGCCGGGCTCCCCGACTTCAGGACGGAGAAACCCGAGGTGGCGGAATTCCTGCGGAACGTCTATCTCGAATGGATCGAGCGCACCGGCTGTGACGGCTTCCGCGTCGATACGGTCAAACATGTCGAGCACGCCTTCTGGAAGCGCTTCCGCGAGGAGATCAAGGCGCGTCACCCCGATTTCTTCCTCCTCGGCGAGGTCTACGGTGGCGCGGCCCACGACGACTACCTCCTCGAGTACCTCTCCGGCGACGAGATGGATGCCTGTTTCGACTTCGGTTTCTCCGGCTCCGCGCTCTCCTACTTCATCGGCCGGATGCGCACCGTGGCCTTCGATCACTGGCTGCGCCAGCGGGATCACTTCCCCGAAGGGTTCGTGACCTCCCCCTACCTCGACAGCCATGACGAGCCCGGATTCCTCTTCCGTGCAAAGGGGCGCAAGGAGATCCTCAGACTGGCCGCCGCGCTCCAGATGACGGTGATCGGGATCCCCACGATCTACTACGGCGACGAGATCGGGAGAATCGGGGGGAAGTGGCCGGAGAACCGGAGTGACATGCCGTGGGGGGCCGAGCAGGACCGGGAACTCTTCGCCTTCTACCAGCGTCTGATCACCGCCCGGCGGAAACATCCCGTCTTCGGCCGCGGTCGGCATGAGGCGCTCGTCATCGAGCCGGATGCCTACGCCTTCCTCCGCTATGACCCGTCCGACGGGGCTGCCGCGATCACCGCGCTCAACCGGAGCGCGGAGGAAACCCCGCTGGAGATCCCCCTCCCCGAATTCCTCGCAGGGAAATCGACCTGGCTCGATGAGATGAGCGGGGCACACCTTTCGAGCGAAGGGGGGCGCCTCTCTCTCTCCCTCCCCCCCTTCGGGGTGGCGATCCTGGCTCCCGTTGCTGCCGATGCCATGACGTCCCAGCGATCGGCTCGGTCCGCTGGGCGTCTCTGAATACGGGGGGGAAAAGGGGCAAGGTTCCCCTCCCCCGGAACGTGCAAGGAGGCGTATCGTGCAAGATCCCCGAATCCTCTACGTCGTGATCCCCACGAAGCAGATCTACCCCCTCGGATCGGTCTCGATGGCCAACTACATCCACCGGCACCTTCCCGATGTGGCGCAGGAGATCCTCGACCTCTCCCCGATTCCGGAGGGGGAGCGTACCGCCGCCCTCGATGCGGCGATCGAGCGCTTCTCCCCGACGATCGTGGCCTTCTCCTGGCGCGACATGACGGTGCATGCCCCGAAGATCCCGCTCGGCCGGATCGCCGACGACGTGAAGAACTACGATGCCAACGCGGCGGCGGCGTTCAAGGATTTCATGCTCCTCTCCTCCGCATCCTTCGGCTTCTCCAAGGTGCGGGCCATGCTGCGAGGGATCTCCGTCCTTCGCAAAAACGCCGCCCTTTTGAAACACAAACTCCACTTCCTCCATCACGTGGCGCGACGCTACCCCGACCGCACGATCTTTCTCGGTGGTCCCGCGGTGAGCATCTACCATCCCTGGCTGCGAAAGCGCCTGCCCGAAAGGGTCGAGATCTGCATCGGGGAAGGGGAGGTCTTCCTCCTCGAGCGTCTCCGGGAGCAAAAGGCCGCGGAAGGCGAGGATGTGCCAAAGCTCTACCGGTTGCCCGGCAAGAAGTACGCAAGCTATCCCCCCATCGATGTGCCCTACATCGAGTCGATCTTTCCTGGGCATCACGCCTACCGGGGTCCCGAGACGGTGATCGGTGTTCAGACGAGGCGGGGGTGCCCCCATCGTTGTGCCTACTGTGCCTACACCTATCTCGAAGGGCACGAACCCCGTTTCCGCCCTCCGAAGGAGATCGTGGGGGAGATCGAACAGTACGTGACGCGCTGGGGGACGAAGAACTTCTTCTTCGCCGATGCCCTCTTCCTCGGCACCTCACGCTGCGTCGAGATCGTCGAGGAACTCTGCGACGAGATCGTTTCGCGGGATCTTTCGATCGCCTGGGACGCCTGTATCCGCTACGACCACGTCCGGACCGACCGGCTGGCGGAGAAACTCGTCCGTTCCGGGCTCGACGTCATCGTGGCGGGACTCCTCTCCGGCTCCCAGCGGATCCTCGACCGGCTTCGCGTCGGGATCCAGGTGGAACGTTACATCGAAGGGCTGGCGCGGATGAAACGGGCCGGTTTCTCGGGAGAGGTGCTCCTGACCTACTCCCCCAACGCGCCAGGCGAAACGGAGGAGACCCTCCTCGAATCGATCGACGTGTACCACCGCATCGTGGAGATCTTCGGGAAAGAGAAGGTTCTTGCCGAGATCTTCTTCCTCGGTGTGCAGCCCCATACGCCCCTGGAACAGCAGTTGATCGAGGCGGGGATCCTGCCATCCGGTTACGACCCGATCACTCTCAACCCCTTCACCGTCCGGAAACTCGTCTACAATCCTCCCCCCCTCGATGCATTGATCAACCGCTGTTGCGTGGAGGTTCTCGAGGAGGGAACGCACGAGAACAACGGGCGGGAGATCCTCCTTCGCCTCGAACGGGCCCTGCGGGGGCGAAGTGCTCCGACGACACCCCGAAGGCTTTCCGCCTGACGCCCCTCTTCCTACCGGCGCTCCCCACGCCCGAAGCGTTCCACTTTCCACCCATCGGCCTCGAGGTGAAGGGTGACGGTGCCGTCCCGATCCGTCCGGTAGGTTTGGACACCTGCACGGTCGAGATTCTCCCGGACGGAGGGGTGGGGGAAACGGAATCGGTTGCGCCACCCCACCGGGATCACCGCAACGCCCGGATCGACGGCCTCGAGGAAGGGACGCGTCGTCGAGGTGGAACTGCCATGGTGCGGGACCTTCAAGATCGCGGCCTGCACCTCGGCGCCGGACGCGAGAAGGCGTGTTTCGACCTCCCGTTCGATATCGCCGGGGAGGAGCACCCATTCCCCCTCCGATCCGATCCG
>CAZTSL010000009.1:0-60518 GCA_964616915.1 uncultured bacterium | reverse complement strand
ATGGGGACGGCTTCACGCAGGACGTCGATTGCAACGACGACGATCCGAACGTGAACCCCGATGCCGACGATGCCCCCGGAGGGAGCGACGACAACTGCGACGGCTCCCCGTGCAGCGTCCTGCCGCGGATGCCGGGCATCCCTCCCGCGCTCTCCCTCCTCTTCATGGCCGGCCTCTCCACGCTCCTCTTCGTGCGGCGGCGTTTTCGCCGCTGAACCGATGGGGGGCACACGCTCGCGGGGAGGAGGAGCGACGACATTCGTAAGGTAAGGGAGACGAGAGATGAACGGGTTCCAACGGATTCTCTTTCTCGGTATCCCCCTCTTCCTCGTGACGGCGGCCCCCGCCTGTCCCCCAAATGACCGGGGGGTGATCGTCCATCGGCCGGGCGCCCTGGCGGGCTATACCCTCGTCAACGTCTTCGAACTCGACACGGAGGTCATGGTCGGCCACTCCGACCTGATCGACATGGAGGGGAATCTCGTGAAGAGATGGCCCTACGTCGGGTTTCCATCGAAACTCCTTCCCGGCGGGATCCTGATCTCGGGCGAGGGCCTCGGGGTGTACGTCGGGAGTTCCTCCGACACGGCCCGGGTGCTCGAAGTGGGGTGGGATGAAACCGAGACATGGTCCTTCTCCGACTGGGCGACGACGGAGACGGGGGAACGCGTCGCCCGCCACCACCACGATTTCGAGCGGGAGGGGAACCCCGTGGGGTATTACGCGCCCGGCCTCGATTTCACGGTGGGGGGCAAGACGCTCGTCCTGGCCCACAAGACGGAAGAGATCCCCGAGATCACCGATGTCCCCTTCGCCGACGACGTGATCTACGAGGTCACGGCCGATGGGCGTCTGACCGGCTTCACGTGGCACGCCTCCGATCACTACGCCGAGTTCTTCGACGAAGAGGCCCTCCAGGCGATCCATGAGCGTCCCTTCTACTATCCGGGTGCAGAGATGGGCGATCTGCTCCACATCAACAGCCTCTCCGAACTCGGTCCGAACCGGTGGTTCGATGCGGGAGACGAACGTTTCGCGCCGGAGAACCTCATCATCGGCTCTCGGCATGCCTGCTTCGTGGCGATCATCGAGCGTGCAAGCGGCCGCGTCGTCTGGCAGATCGGTCCCGACTTCGCCGAGGGGCCGGAGGCGAAACTCGGCCAGTTCCTCGGCCAGCATCATCCCCATATGATCCCGGCGGGTCTTCCCGGCGCGGGGAACATCCTCGTCTTCGACAACGGAGGTGAGTGCGGCTACGGCGGTCCGAACGGCTATCCGAAGTACCGCAGGCGTCACTACTCCCGCGTCGTCGAGTTCGATCCCGTGACGCTCGAGATCGTCTGGGCGTATGGAGAGGGGGAGGGAGAACGCTTCTCCAGTCCCTACATCGGCGGGGTTCAGCGACTCCCCAACGGCAATACCCTGATCGTCGAGGGGAACCTTTACGGCGACGGGCAGAACGGCCGGGTCTTCGAAGTCACCCCCGAAAAGGAGATCGTCTGGTCCTACCGCACGGCCCCCCAGGGGGTCATTCGGGCGCCGATCTACCGGGCCTATCGCATTCCCCCCGAATGGGTTCCCGGAAATCCCGCCGGCTACCCCGCCTGGTCCGACCGCTTCTGAACCGTTCGAACGCTTTTCCCTGCCTCTTCCCACCGGGGCCACGACCTGCGACGAGGGCAGGTCTCTGAGCCGTTCGAGCTGTTTTTTCTGCCTTCTTCTCCTCCGTTCATGCCCGTGCCTGATCGAGGAGGAGGACGACGAGGGCGGTCACGAAGAGGTTCGCCAGCGAGAGGGGGAGCATGACCTTCCAGCCGAGGCGCATGATCTGGTCGTAGCGGAAACGGGGGATCGTCCAGCGGATCATGAGCTGGAGCCAGCAGAAGAAGAAGACCTTTCCGACGAAGGCGAGGATCTGGAGCGTGGTGACGGCCAGGGAGGAGAGGGCCACGAAGGAACCTCCGGGGAGGTGGAAACCATCGGGGGCGAGGAAGGGAACCTGCCACCCCCCGAAGAAGAGCGTCGTGATGACCGCAGCGGCCACGACGATCTCCATGAACTCCGCCAGATAGAACATCCCGAACTTCATCCCCGAGTACTCGGTGAAGTAGCCGGCCACGATCTCACTCTCGCACTCGGGCATGTCGAAGGGGGTCCGTTTCGTCTCCGCGATCGCGGCGGTGAGGAAGAGGATGAAGCCGACGGGCTGGACCACGACCCCCCACAGGGAGGTTCCCTGCGCCGCGACGAGTTCGTCGAGTCTCAGCGTCTGGTACACGACGAGGATACCCATGATCGAGAGTCCCATCGAGACCTCGTAGGAGATCATCTGGGCCGATGCCCGTACCGCGCCGAGGAGCGACCATTTGTTGTTCGAGGCCCACCCTGCGATCACCACGCCATAGACGCCGAGCGAGGCCAGCGCGAAGATATAGAGGATCCCGACATCGAGGCGCGCGATCTGGAGGGGCACGGTATGCCCCCCGATCCGAACGGTGGGACCGAAGGGGATCACGGCAAAGGTGACGAGGACCGGAAAGAGCGCGAGCATCGGAGCCAGGGTGTGGAGCGCCCCGTTGGCCCCGGCCGGCCGCACATCCTCCTTCGTGAGCATCTTGATCCCGTCGGCCACGGGATGCAGGAGGCCAAAGAGGGTGATCCCGAAGAGGTTCGCCCGGGTCGGACCGATCCGGTCCTGGATCATCGCACTCTGCCGGCGTTCCATCCAGGTGAGCAGGGAGGTGAGGGAGAAGAGGAAGCCCAGAACGAGGACGATCTTGACGAGCGTGAAGAGAATTTCCCATCCGAGTTCCATCGCGCTTTCATCCTTCTGTCGCGGGGTGGAGAGGAGCGGCGGGATCCGGCCGGTATGCCCTGTTTCCGGTCACCGGTCGATCTCTCCGCCGATCATGTTGATCGAGCCGAAGGTGGGGATGACATCGGAGATGAGCCGCCCATCGATCATCCGGGAGAGCGCCTGCATGATCGCAAAACAGGGGGGACGCACCCGGCACTTGTAGGGTTTGCCGCTGCCGTCACTCACGATGTAGAAACCGAGTTCCCCGTTGGCCGCCTCCGTATAGCTGTAGACCTCTCCCGGTGGGACCTTGATCCCCTCGGTGACGAGCTTGAAGTGGTAGATCAACCCTTCCATCGTGTGGTAGGTCTCCTCCTTGGGGGGGAGCACGATGCGGGGGTCGTCGACCATGGTGGGACCTTCGGGGATCTTGGCGAAGGCCTGCTCGACGATCCGCATGCTCTGGTTCATCTCCTCGAGACGCACGAGGTAGCGATCGAAGTTGTCCCCATGCTCTCCGATCGGGACGTCGAAGTCGAGCGCGTCGTAGACGAGGTAGGGGTGGGCCTTGCGCACGTCGTAGTCCACGCCGGTGGAGCGCAGACAGGGGCCGGTGAAACCGTAGTCGATCGCCTCCTCGGCGCTGATCACGCCCACGCCGTGCATCCGGTCGTAGAAGATCCGGTTGCGCTGCAAGAGCTTGTCCATCTCCCGGATCGCCTCCCGCGTCTTTTCGAGGACGGCCTTCGTCTCCGCCTCGAACCCCTCGGGCAGATCGTGGCTCACGCCCCCGATGCGGGTGTAGCTCGTCGTCAACCGCGCGCCGCAGACCTTCTCCACGAGGTCCCAGAGAAAATCCCGGGCCTTGATCGCGTAGAGGAAGGGGGTAAAGCCGCCCAGTTCCATCGCGCTGGCGCCAATACAGGTGAGGTGATCACCGATACGGGAGAGTTCCCCCATGATGACGCGGATGTACTGACACCGCTCGGGAACCTCGATCTGCAAGAGTTTCTCGACCGCCAGGGCGTAGCCGACGTTGTTGAGGATCGGGGAGACGTAGTTCAGACGGTCGGTATAGGGGATCACCTGCGTGTACTGGCTGTTCTCCGACATCTTCTCGAAGGCGCGGTGGAGGTAACCGATCTCCACGTCCGACTTCACGATCGTCTCCCCCTCGATCCAGAGACGGATCCGGACGGTGCCGTGCATCGCCGGATGGGAGGGACCCATGTTGAGGACCATCTGTTTCTCGTCGAACTCGGAGATCGTGGCGGTCTGTGCAGTGGGTTCGAGTCTTTCCATCTTCCCTTCCTTGGAGCCTTTCCGACGGGTCGTCGGGGGGCCTTCCCCCCGCCGCAGCGGGGGGGGACCGGCGAGTCAGTTCCTCGGTCCGACCAGGGGTTGCCGTTTCGTGACGGGATAGTCCTTGCGCAGCGGATGCCCCTCGAATTCGGGATAGAGGAGGATCCGCCGCAGGTCGGGGTGCCCCTCGAAGCGGATCCCATACATGTCGTAGGCCTCCCGTTCGAACCAGTTCGCGCCCCGCCAGACCGGAACGACGGAGGGGATCGTAGGGTCCTCCTCCGGCACGGGCGCCTTCAACCGGATCCGGTGGCGCAAGGGGATCGAGTAGAGGTGATAGACGACCATGAATCGGGGGTCCCATCCGAGGTTGAGCCCATCGACCACGGTGAGATCCATCATCATGTTCATGCGCAGGTTGGGATCTTCCTTGAGGAAGGTGCAGATCTCCACGATCCGCTCCCGCCGGACCACGGCGGTTTCATTCCCCAGCCGGTCGTGGTGGGAGAGGATGTCCTCGGGAAACTTTTCGATCAACGAAGAGAGCACGACGCTGCTCATGAGACCTCCGGCGTGCGGCGCGTTCGGCCAGAAACCGGCCTGGAGGCGCCGCCAGGGGAAAAGTCCGGTTCAGGGGGGAGAATGCGCTCAGGCCGGATCGACCCAGGGGGAGGTGATCCGGGGAACGGTGCGCTTCCGGGGATCCGCCTGGGTCGCGATCTTCTCCTGGAGCTTGATGAGACCGTCGAGCACCGCTTCGGGGCGGGGAGGACACCCCGGGATATAGACATCCACCGGGATGATCGTGTCGATCCCCTGCACCGTGGCGTAGTTGTTGTAGAAACCGCCCGAGGAAGCGCATACTCCGAAGGCGATCACCCACTTCGGTTCCGACATCTGCTCATAGATCGTGCGTAGCACCGGGGCCTGCTTGTGGCTGATCGTTCCCACGACGAAGAGGAGATCCGCCTGCCGCGGCGAGAATCGGGGGAACTCCGCCCCGAAGCGGGCGATGTCGTAACGGGAGGCCGCGGTGGACATGTATTCCATCCCGCAACAGGCCGTCACGAAGGGGTACTGGAAGAGCGAATACTTCCGTGCCCATCCCAGCGCCGCCGTCAGCTTGCTCAACCAGACACTCTCCGAAAGGATCCGTTCTAGTCCCATTCGAGCGCTCCTTTCTTCCAGACGTAGAGGAGGCCCAGCAGCAGGATACCGACGAAGAAGACCATCTCCAGGAAGCCGAAGAGTCCGAACGCACGGAGTTTGATCGCCCAGGGATAGAGGAAGACGACCTCGATGTCGAAGATGATGAAGAGGATCGCCACGAGGTAGAACTTGACGGGAAAACGTTCCCGCGCCGTTCCGATCGGCTGGGAGCCGCATTCGAAGACTTCGAGTTTCTTGCGCGTCACCCGCCGGGGTCCCGTGACACTGGCCAGAAGGACGATGACCCCCGCAAGGGCGGCAGCCACGAGGAAAAGGATGAAGACCGGAGCGAAACTGTGCATCGGAATCCCTGCCTTCCACGGATCTCGGTGATACCCATCTGCCTGCCGCACCTCCTACGAGCGCGACGGACCGCGGCCGGTGGGGGACGCGTCCTGTGCGATCGTGGGGAGGCGTACGTGGCGACTTTAATCGAAAGGGTGCACAATGTCAACTCGATCATCCGTCGCCTTGGCTCGGGCATGGGGAGGTCGAGGGGCAAGGGGAAAAGCCGTGTCGCGGCCGAGGGTCGATCCCCCGCTTCAGGAGGGGGGCGCAATCTCCTGCGATTCCTCGATGCGACCGGTTCGACGGTGCAGGAGCCAGAGGAAGAAGGGCCCCCCCCCAAGGGCGGTGAGCACGCCGACAGGGAGTTCGTGCGGAGCGGCGATCGTACGCGCGGCGGTGTCCGCCACGATGAGGAAGATCGCCCCCCCCGTGAGGGTCAAGGGGAAGAGGAGCCGGTGGTCCGCTCCGAAGAGACGGCGCACGATGTGCGGAACCGCCAGCCCCACGAATCCGATCATCCCGCTGACCGAGACGACGGCCCCCGTCATCAGGGCGGCGGAAAAGAAGGCGATCGTGCGCGTGCGCTCGACCTGGACCCCGAGTTGGCGGGCATCCGACTCCCCGAGGGAGAGGAGGTCGAAATCCCGGGCCCGAGGGAGGAGGAGGAGAACCCCCCCCAGGACGTAGCCCCCCACCACGACGACGATCACGGGCTCCCGGGGGACCGCCAGCGAGCCCATCAGCCAGAAGATGATCTCCTGGAGCTTCTCCGCGGAGACGATCGCCGAGATGAGCATCACGACCGCAGAGGAGAGCGCGTTGAAGATCACGCCGCTCAAGAGGAGACGGGTGGGATCGAGCCGCCCACGCTCCGTGGCGACTGCGTAGATGAGGAACATCGAGAGGGTCGCCCCGAGGAAGGCCACGAGGGGGATCGGCCAGAATCCGAGCCGATCGAGGCCGGCCACGAGGGCGATCACACCGCCGAGTGCCCCCCCCCCCGTCACCCCGAGAAGGAAGGGCTCCGCCAGGGGGTTGCGCAGCAACGCCTGGAAGGCCGCGCCAGAGAGGGAGAGCGCCCCCCCCGCGATCCCGGCGAGCAATACCCGCGGCAGGCGAATCCGCAGGAGGATCGCCCGCTCCATCGGGGTCACCTCCCCCTGCAGGGCGCCAACGAGGGTGGAAAACCCCACGCCCGTCGGTCCGGTCGAGAGGGCCGCAAGGAGGGTGACCCCAAGGAGGAGGAGGAAGAGGAGATTGTAGCCCACGAGATCCCGGACGCGCAGATGCCTCATCGAGTTCCCTCCGGCGGGGAGAACGCCTCGGGATGGATGCAGCGGGCAAAGATCTCGAGCGCATGGACGAGACGGGGGCCCGGGATCATCGGCGCGTCATCGGGAGGAATACAGACACGCTTTCTCTGCACTGCCGGCAGCATCGGCCACCTTCTCCAGAAGGCGAGGGGATCCGGGGGCGTCTCCCCTCCGGAGGGCATCGCCGCATCGATGATCACCTCCGGTGCACGCAGGAGGAATGCCTCGAAACTGAAGGTCGGAAAGTCGCGTTCCGCATCTCCGGCGATGTTCGTCCCCCCCCCCCGCGTGATCAGCTCGTCGGCGAAAGTGCCCGGTCCCGCGAGGTAGAGGGGGTTCTTCCCATAGACGACCGCGGTCTTGCGCCGCTCCCGTCCCGAGACCTTCGCGGTGATCCGGTCGAGCCCTCCCCGGATCTCCCGCACGAGGGCATGAGCGGCCTCCCCTCGCCCCACGGCCGTACCGATCGTCGTGATCGCCTCGAGCACCTCTTCGATCCGCCGGACGTGGACGACGAGGACACGCACCCCCATCCGGGTCAACCGCGCCACGGTCTCCCGGTTTCCACCGTTGGGGACCGCGATCACGAGATCGGGACGAAGCGAGAGGATCACCTCGAGGTTCGGATTCGTGAAACCGCCGATCCTGGGGATCTCACGCGCTTCCCGGGGCTCGTCGCAGTACTCCGTGACCCCCACGACCCGATCCCCGGCGCCGAGGGCGAAGAGGATCTCGGTGACGTTCGGCGCAAGGGAGACGATCCGCTCCGGGCTGCGTCGTGGCGACGCAGGAACTGCCGGATCCCCCCGCAAGAGGAGGAAGAGGACGAGGAAGACGTTACGCCACATGATCACCCGCTCCCTTCGGAGATGTCGAAACTCCGGTAGATGCTGAAACTGCCGCTGTCGAACCCCTCCCTCACGACCCTCTGCCGGCTCCAGGATACCACGACTGTGGGTTTCTTTCCATATCGGAGGTGGGAAGCCGCAGAGGAATGGTTGCATCTCGATGGAGGTGGGGTTATAATGCTCGAACAGAAGCGAAGAGCGCTGCGTTCCCGATTTTCCTCCCGAAGTTCCTTGGCCGGTGGAGTTTCCCCGATGGACGTCACGATTCTTGCCGTTGACCAGAGTGCAGCGATCCGGAAGGTGCTCGAGATGACGCTGACGCGGGCGGGGTACCAGGTCGTGATCGCCACGACCGGGGAAGAGGCACTCGCCCGAGTAGAGGAATCCTCCCCCGACCTCGTCCTCTACGACTATGCCCTCCCCCGGATGAACGGCTTCCAGTTCTGCACGCGGCTGCAACGCATCGACCGGCGGATTCCGGTGATCCTGATGGCCTCACGGGAGGACGAACTGAGTTCCAAGTTCGTCGAGCGGATGGGGATCGTCGATTACATGACGAAGCCCTTCACCCCGGAGGTGCTCCTGACGGTCACGGCCCATGCGCTTCGGAAGTATCCCAAGGACCGGGTGATCGAGGAGACCCCCCTCCAGGAGGAGGAGCCCACCTCGGAGGAACGGGAGGCCACGAAGCGCGCGGAGGAGGAGGCGGCGATCATCGCCGGCGTCAAGGGGCAGATCACCCAACGGCTCCTGCGCGCGCTGGTGGGGAAGTACCCCCTCTTCCAGCAGCGAATCTCTCCCCAGGAATTCCGGGCACTCCTCTCGGAGGGGATCAACGAGGCCCTCCCGGAGCGTTTCCTCCAGAACCTCGCCCGCGATTTGAGCCGGGGGAGCATTACCGAGATGTCGGGGGAACGGATCAGCCTCGAGGGGGACATCGAGATGATCCCGATCGCCGAGATCTTCCAGCTCCTCACCCTCCAGAGCCAGACCGGCGTCCTCCTCATCGTGCGGGGCAACACCAAGGTGATGCTCTTCTTCCGCGAGGGGAACATCGACTTCGCCACGGGAAAGAATGTCGATCGCCACCTCCTGCTTGGCCGTTTCCTCCTCGAGTCCCACAAGATCTCCGAAGAGGAGCTGCGCGAACTTCTCCTCGAAAAGGCGAAGCACAAACGTCCCCTGGGGCAACTCGTCCTCCAGCACGGGAAGCTCACGCGGGAGGAACTCCACGAGATCCTGCGCACCCAGACCTCGGAACTCGTCTATTCGGTCCTGCGCTGGCCCAGCGGCCGCTACTACTTCGTCGTCATGGACCACTTCCCCCGCATCGTCCGGGAGGCCGCCTTCGGGATCCCCACCCAGAATCTCCTGATGGAGGGGTACCGCCAGGTCGATGAATGGCACCTGATCGAACGGGAGATCAACAACTTCGATCTCGTCCTCCACCCCAATCCCGCGAAACAGACCGAGGAGAACCTCACCCAGCTCACCGAGGAAGAGCGCAAGATCCTCAGCCTCGTCGATGGGCAAAACACGGTGCGCGATATCGTCAAGAAGAGCCACATGCGCCCCTTTACCGTGTGCAAGCAGCTCTACTCCTTCATCTCCACGAAGATGATCACGAAGGTATGATGCCCTTCTCCCCTTCCCCGAAGACGTTTCTCGTTCCCTCTTGTGCTCACCTCCTCCATCCAGGGCGGAGGTGAGCGGCCGGGAGGATCCCTTTCCGAATCGGAAGGAGCAGCGCGCATAGCATGGAAGCCAGGGAGCCGATCCTCTACCAGTTCGAAGTATCGCCCTACTGCGTCAAGATCCGGAAGATCCTCGCCTACAAGGGGGTGTCCTGCGAAATCCGGGAGGCCGACCTCCTCGTGCGCAGGGAACTCGTGCGTCTGACCGGACAGCGCAAGGTTCCGGTCCTCCTCATCGATGACCTCGCGCTCCACGATTCGACCGATATTGCCCGTTATCTGGAACAGCGCTTCCCCACCCCCCCGATCTATCCGCGGGAGAAGCGGCTCCGGGCGCTCGCCTTCCTGATCGAGGACTGGGCGGACGAATCGTTGCAGCGGGTGGTGGGGCCGCTGAAGTTCCTGATTCCGGAGAACTGCGCGCGGATGATCGAGATCTCCCGGAGCCGCTATCCCCGCACGTTGCGCACCCGCCTCCTCCTCTCCCTGGCCCCCGCCGTGATCCAGCGGCAGATGCGCAGATTCGCGCTCGATCCCCGGGTATCGCGGCTCAGCGCCCTCCTCGAGTCGCAGATCGACGATCTTTCGAAGATCTTGGGGGAACGTGCCTTTCTCCTCGGGGGGACCCATCCCACGATCGCCGACTTCGCCGTCTTCGGGGTGCTCGCCCCCTTCGAGGGGCTCCAGGGCTACCAGATCGTGGCCCAGCACCCCCAACTCCAGGCGTGGATGGAGCGGATGAAAGAGATCGGAGCGGGTTGAAAAAGGTAGGCCTTCGGGGATCACTTCTCGGCGATCACCACGGCGCTGCCCACGGCCTTGCTCAACTTCTTGTGGGTGATCTTCGAGAATCCACTCTCGGTGAGCATCTGCTGGAGGGTGTCGATCTCGTAGGTCCGCCCCCCCACGGTGAAGAGGTTGAAGGAGAAGAGGCGGGCGATCATGTCGTGGATCGAGCCGAGGCCGAGGATCTGGTCCATGATCGCGAAACGCCCCCCCTCTGCGAGCGCGGCGTAGACCTTCTCGAAGAGGATCTTGTTGCGCTCCGGGGAGAAGGCATGCACGAGGTTACAGGCGAGCGCCACGTCCCACCCCTCCCCGATGTCGTCCTCGAAGAGATCCCCGGCCTGGAACTCGATCTTATGGGGGTTGCCGCGCTTCTCCATCTCCGCACGCCCCACCGCCACCGCGTTGGGGAGGTCGAAGACGGTGGCGGAGAGCTGGGGATTGCGCGCCACGAAGGCCTCCGCATAGGTGCCATGCGCCCCTCCGAGATCGATGAGGCGCCGGGCCTCTTTGGGGATCTTCACGATCTGCGTGAACTCCGGGATGATCCGTCGGGCCATCTCCTTCATCCCGAGCGTGTAGGCGGCTTGCTGTTCGGGTTTGTCCGCGGCGTGTTTCTGGAAGTCGAAGGGGGGGGTCCCCGCCTTGAGCGTCTGTTCCGTGTAGGGCGCACGCTGCCAGACCGCGTCGGCAAGGAGGATCATGTGGCCGAGGCTTTCGGGACTGTCGGCCACGATCCATCGGGAGGCCCAGGGGCTGTTCGTGTAGCGACCGCTCCCATCGCGTTCGAGATAACCGACCGTGACGAGGGCATCGAGGAGGATCCGCGTGCCGTCGAGGTCGTAGCCCACATGCCGGGCCACCTCGCCGGCGCTGCGGGGTCCCTCGGCGAGAAAATCGAAGATCCCGACCTTCTGCGCTTCGATGATCGCCCGCGCCCGGATCATCGAGAGGAAGGTATCGACGAGGGGGACGGGAACCAGGTTCAATTTCTTTCCGAGTTCCGTCAAGATGTTCATGGAGGACTCCAGATCTCTCCCGCGAGGCTCGAGGGACGCGGGGGAAAGCCGCAAGACGGCCCATCGGCCCCGGGCCTATCCTCCCAGGATGCGCAGGAGGAAAAGGCTGATCCCATCGAACGCCGTCAAGAGGAAAAGCGCCAGAAACATCACCAGCGTGAAGGGGATGACGGCGCGGATGACTTCGAGAATGGAGCGCTGAAAGACCGTACTCGCCACGAAGAGATTGATCCCGATCGGCGGGGTCAGGTAGCCGATCTCGAGGTTCACGATGAAGACGATCCCGAAGTGGATCGGATCGATGCCGAAGCTGCCCGCCATCGTCGCCAGGATCGGCGCCACGATCAGGATCGCGGAGATGATGTCCATCAGGCAGCCGAGCGCCAGGAGGAAGAGGTTCACGACGAGGAGGAAGGCCCATCGGCTCTGGACGATCCCCCCGATCAGCTCCGCGCCCGCCTGCGGGATCTGCTCGATCGTGAGGAAGCGGTTGAGCGCGATCGCGATCACGAGGATCGGAAAGAGGGTCCCCATCAGCAGTGCCGATTCGATACAGATCTTCGGAAGATCGGCGATCCGGACCTCCCGGTGGATGAAGACCTCCACGACGAGGGCATAGACCACGGCCACCGCCGCCGATTCCGTGGCCGTGAAGAAGCCGGAGTAGATCCCCCCCATGATGAGGACGGGCAGGAGGAGTGACCAGATCCCCTCCCGCAGGCTGCGAGCGAAACGTTTCCAGGAGAAGGGCGTGCGCACCGAACTCTCCCCCCGGGAGGCACGCAGGGTTTCATGGAGAATCGCATAGCCCGAAAGGAGCAGGGTAATGAGGAGTCCCGGCAGAATCCCTGCGATGAAGAGGTCGGTCACCGAGACCCGGTTGCGGGGGGAGGAGACCATGATCGCGTAGAGGATCATCGGGATGCTCGGCGGAATCAGGATCCCCAGCGATCCCGAGGTCGTCAGCAGCCCCATCGAGAAGCGTTTCGGATACCCTTCCGAAACGAGGGCGGGGAAGAGGATCGTGCCGATTGCGATCACCGTGACCGGGGAGGAACCGGAGATCGCGGCGAAGAAGGCGCAGGAGATCACCGCCGAGACGGCAAGCCCCCCAGGCACCCATCCGATCGCGGCCTTGGCCACCGCGATCAGACGGTTCGAGATCCCCCCCGCCGTCATGATCCCCCCCGCAAGGACGAAGAAGGGGATCGCAAGGAGGACCTCCTTGCTCACCGCCTCGAACATGTCCGCGATGATTCCGGCCAGGAGATCCTCGTTGTCCTGGAAGAAGCTCCATGTGATCCCGGTGACCCCCCCTTCCACGGTGAGGACGGCCAGGAAGGTGACCGCGCCGATCACCACGAAGAGGGGAACCCCCAGCAGGAGCAAGAGGAGCGCGATCCCGACGAGGAGCCAGGCACTCAATGGAGACCCTCCGAAACCTCCGGCCCATGCCGGAACACCCGCACCGACCTGGCCAGGAAGCGACAACCCATCACGAAAAGCGAAAGGGGGATCACCGTCTGCACCCCCCACTCCGGGATCCCGTAGTAGAGCGGCGGATCCCCATAGGCGCGGTTCTGCAACACGAAGATGAGACCCACCCGGGCGAGGAAGAAGGAGAAGGCCGCGGTGACGAAGAAGACTCCTCCCTGGAGATAACAGCGGGGAGCGGGAGAAAGGAGCTTGTCGAGGAGGTCCATCGAAAGATGCTTCCCCCCCCGCGTGGCGATCGAAGCGCCGAGGAAACCGGCCCAGAGCATGAGATAGAGCGCCAGCTTCTGGGCCCCTCCGATCCCGGAGCCGGCCACCTCCCGCAAGAGGAGGTCGAGGAAGACAAGCAGCACCATCCCGCCGAGAGAAAGCGTGATGATCCCCTTCTCGATCGCGAAGACGACGTCATCGATCTTCCCCAGGATCCGGAAGAGATGGGGCGAGCCGAGATTCCCCGCGATCGCCAGAAGGAGCGTCCCCAGGCCGGCCAGGTGAAACCCCACCCCGGCGTGGAGGAAGTCGGCCGCGGTCGTCATCTCGAAGAGGGTGGCCCCCGGCACCCCGAAACCGAGGATCGCCCGGGTTGCGGCCACGAGGAGGAGCGCTGCGGCCGGAACCCCGAAGAGGGGAGGAGCGGCCCGTAACAGCGTCACTCCTACGGCACCAAGCGCCACGGCGATCTCCAGCGTCACGAGGAACGTATCGAATTTTTCGGGATGTCCGAGGAGCCAACGGTACCCGGGTTCTCCCCCCCCCCACGGCAGGAAGGGGGCGGCCAGCACGCAACATGCCGCAAGGAGCGCCGGGAAACGACGTCTCATTTCCTCCCCTGCGCCGCGTAGATCTTCTCGAGGAGTTGCTGCGTAAAGGGGCCCATCTTCTCGGCGAACGCCCGATGCACCGGTCGTGTGCGCTCCCGGAAGACGTTGCGTTCCGCATCGGTCAGGGAGACGACCTCGATGCCGGCGTCCTTCATGATCTGGAGGAGTTCCGGCGTCATCGCCCGCACGCTGGCCCGTCCCCGTTGCATCTCCTTCTTGCGGTCCCCGAGGAGGATCTTCTGGAGGTCGGGGGGGAGCCGATCCCAGAAACGCTTGTTGAAGATGATCGCGGCCGGCTGGTAGATGTGCCGGGTGAGCGTATAGTACTTCACCTTGTAGATCCACTCGCTGGCCACGGAGAAGAGCGGGGTGTTGTCGAAGCCATCCACGAGTCCGGTCTGGAGCGCACCGATCACCTCCACGACGGGAAGCGGAATGCCCGTGGCACCCAGGGCCTTGTACATCTCGATATGGACGGGGTTCTCCTGCACGCGCATCTTCATCCCCGCCAGATCCTCCGGTTTGCGGATCGGGCGCGTCTTCGTTCCGAAGGAGCGCCACCCGTTCTCCCCCCAGTAGGCGAGGTAGAAGCCCTTCTCCGCGAGTTTCTCCGAGAGGGGCTCGAAGGCGATCTCGTCGAGGATCCGATCTGCCTCCGCCTCGTCACGGAAGAGGTAGGGGAGTTCGAGGATCGAGAGTTCGGGGACGATGTCGGCGATCGCGCCCGTACTGAATCCGCCCCCCTGGATCCGGCCGCGGCGGACCTGCTGGACCATCTCGATCTCGCCGCCGAGTTGCCCGCCGAGGTAGAGCTTGAAGCGGATCTTCCCCTTGCTCTCCCGTTCCACCCGTTCCTTGATATCGTTGAGCTGGATCGCCCACGGTGTGTCGGGAGGGGCCACGGTGCCGAACTTGATCGTATATCGCGATTTGCCCGCGCCGCCGAGCAGCAGGAGGAACGCGACGGCTCCCAGGGGGAGCAACAGGATGGCGTAACGGAACGGATGGTCTCTATTCATCGGAAACGTCTCCTCCTTCTCCTTCTTCGTCCGGTTCGAAGAATTCATCGATTCGGGCCATCAGACGTCTGGCCTTCTCCTGTTCGACCTTCTGTTCCGGCACGATGTCGGGAAGCACCTTCGGGTCGCCCTCGAGGACGTAGCGGAGCATCTCCTCGAAGAGTGCACGATCGCCGGCTTTCCGGGCATAGTAGTCGGCGAAGAGGACGCGGGTGCCGAAGTAGTTCGGCTCGATTTCGAGGGCGCGGCGAAACGAGGCCTCCGACTTGCGCATATCCCCTCCCGCGAAACTCGGCGCGACCGCGTAGTAGGCACCCCAGTAGCGATGGGGGGCGCCGTAGAAGAAGGTTTCGTCGAGTGCGGTCACCCGTTCGATCATCCCCTTGATCTGCTTCTTGTATTTGAGCATCGTGGTGAAGCCTTCGAGGCGGGCCCACTTCCCGAGGTTCGTGGCGGTCCAATAGATCGGGGCGATATAGTCCATGCCGAGGATCTGGACCGCTTCCCCGACGTTTCCCGTCTCCTTGACGCGGGCGAGGAATTCGGGCGAGGTGCCGAGCGCCCGTTCCCCGTAGGTCGTCCCTTTCTCCCAGAGCCGTTTCTTCTCCTCGGGGTCGTCGGTATACCCGTCGGCGAGGAAGTAGTAGGCCCGGCTAAGACGGGTGAGCGCTCCCTTGTGATGGGCATCGGCCACGAGGACCCGCTCATAGGCCTCGATCGCCTGAAGGAGTCCTTGCCGGGTATCGCGTCCCTCCCATGCCTGATCCGCCTGGGCCATCAGGATCGCCGCATCGCTCGGCTGATCGATCGTGGAAGTCTGGGCTGCGCGTTCCCATCCCGCCTGACGTGAGGCGGCACACCCTATGAACCCGGAGATCAGCAGCGACGGAAAGATCAACAGCGCCGCATGAACCTTCATCCTCGCTCCCCTCCCGTTGAGGTCCCTCTGCGATTCGCCCTCCCCCCTCCGGGAACGTCCCGGCTGCTTCATTTCAGGGATTCCACCAGGGCGCCTCGACGATCGGGCGCCATTCTACCCTGGATGACAGGAGAATGCAAGGCGCCCTGCTCCTCGCTCCTCACGCCTCCGGATCTCAGAAGGTGTAGCCGAGCGCGAAGTGAAGCCGCCCGAACCCTTCCTCTGGCCGGCGGTCGAGTTTGATGCCGTAGAGGAAGCCGATCGGGCCGATCGGGGTGATGTAGCGCAACCCCATTCCCACGGCATCCCGGAACGTCTCCCTCCCCACCGCATCGAAGCTCTCCGTCACGCTCCCCACGTCGTAGAATCCCGTGACTTCGAAGTTCCAACCGATATCGAGGCGGGTCTCGACGCTTCCGGAGAGGGAGACCCGGCCCCCCACCTCGACGCCATCCTCCGTTGCGAGGAAGATCGCGTTTCGTCCGAATCCCCGCACATCCTGGGTTCCCCCGAGGAAGAAGCGCTGATCGTTGGAAATCCGGGTGTTTTCCCCATACGGCGCGACGTAGCCCCCCCGGGCGACGAAGGCAAAGGTGAGACGGTGCCACCAGGGCGTGGCATAGGTTCGCACCTGGAGGAGGTACTTGAGGAAGTCATCGAGGGGATTCGTCAGTCCCTTCGAGATATCCATGGAGAAGGAGGTAAAGAGCCCCTTCCTCGGGCGGATGAAGGAATCCCGCCCATCATAGGCGATCGAGGGGGTCGTCACGAGGAGGTGACGGGGGGCGAACGCGTCGTCTCCATCCGTCTCGAGGACGCCACGCCAGGCGAAGGCCCCCTCCTCCGTCCGTGAGACCGTCGTCCCAGCCTCATCGCCCCCCTGAGCGGAGAACTGCTGGCGCCGCTCATAGCGGAAACCGAGTCCCGTGGTCAGCCGACGGAACCACTTTCGGGTGAAACCGAGCGAGGAGCCGAGCACGAGGTACTCCGGCTGGTTGGGTTCCTCCGACTTCCGGGCGAAGAGGCCGAGATTGGCCGCCACCCGAGACCCCAGGAGCCTCGGCTCCGTGAGACTCGCCTCCCCCTGCCATCCGATCTGGCTCACATCCCCCCCGACCCAGGCATCGAGGTTTCGGCCGAGCAGATTGTGGTCCCCCACCTTGGAGAGGGCATAGAACCCCCGTTCCGATTCATACCCCCCCCCAGCCTCGAAGAAGTAGGGCTTCTTCTCCTCCATCTCGATGAAGAGGTTGACCTCATCCCTCTTCTCCTTGAGTCCGATCGCCTTGAAATGGACGGCGTTGAAGATGGAGAGCCCCCGGATGTTGCGCTCCCCTTCGATCATCCGGAAGAGGGAGAAGGGCTCTCCCGCTTCGAGATCGAGTTCCTGCTCGAGGATCTTGCGGCGGGTGCGGAAGTTCCCCGTATAGTAGATCTCTCCCATCCGGACGAAGGGTCCCTCATCGATCCGGTAGGTCACGTGGGCGGAGCGCCGGTCCTCGCTCAGCTCCACGCTCCCTTCGACCACGACATGGGGGTAGCCCCGCTCCGAGACGAGGGCGGCAAGGGAATTCTCGTCGCTTTTGAGGAGATACGCCCGGTAGGGGGTACCCGGCTGCAAGAGGATGGCCGCCTTGGCCTCCCCTTCGGAGATGACGGTCAACCCCGAAAAGGTGACGGAGGCAACGAGCGTCTGGACTCCCTCCTCGACTTCGACCGTGACATCGATCCGTTCCTCCTGGGGCGAGCGTTCGGCGACTTCGGTGCTGCTCGTCACCTCGGTTTCGCGAAAGCCTTCCTGGAGGTAACGTCCCACGATCGCTCCCTCGTCCGCCTCGAGTACCTCGGGGACGAAGGCGCCGTCGTAGAACCATCCGGGGGGGCGGGTGAGCATCTGGGCAAGGATCTCCTCGTCGGGGAGTGCCTCGTTCTTCTCGACCGAGACCTGGTGCACGATCGAGCGGGGGCCCTCCTCGATGACGAAACGCAACGATCGGCCTCCGGCCGGCAACGGGCTTTCCGTCACGGAGACTTTGGCGGAGAGGTAGCCGGCCTCGTGGTAGCGTTTCTCGATGTTGCGCACCGTCCGTTTGACCCCGAGACCATTCTTGTTTCCCTTCCTGCGGTAGGCGAGATCCTTTCGCAGCGTCCAGTCCCAGAACGCCTCGTTCCCCTCGAAATGGGCCTCGTAGTGATCCCCCTCCGTGACATGGAGGGTGATCGAGACCCTCCCTGCTTCCCGATCCTCGACGACTTCCGGTTCGATCCGGGCATCGGGGTAGTCGTGCTTCCAGTAGAAGGCGGTCAGCTTCTTGACGTCCTTCTCGAAGTCCGCCGCGATGAAGCGGCCGGAGGCGCCGGGGAAGAGGGTTGCGCGCCACGACTTCGTCTTCCAGCGGAGCCGCCGGTCGGAGAACGCCCGGTTCCCCTCGATCGCAAAGTCGGAGATCCGGTAGAAGCGCCCCTTGTGGATCGCAACATCGAGGATGTAGAACCCGTTTTCCGGATCCTTCTCCCAGGAGATCGAGACCTTGGGGGCGATGAAGCCCTCCCGTTCGTAGCGTTCCTCGACGAGACGCGCCTGCCGGGGCATCTCCTCCGGAATGAAGAGATCCCCCACGAAGATCGTCATGGCATCGAGGACCTCGTGTTCGAAAAGGGGAAAGACACCGGAGAGACGAATCTCTTCGATCTGGTCGGCAGGGGTCAGGGTGAAGCGCAATCGCAAGCCATCGGGACGATCCTCGCTCGCCACATCGATCGCGCGGAAGCGCTTGCACAGTTTCAAGGCGTCGATGCTCTCCTCGAGGCGCTGCGTGGAAAAGGGCTCCCCTTCTTCGAGAAAGATCAGCTTGCGCGCGATCGAAACGAGATCCTCCCCCCGTGCGGGGAGGGATTCCCCTGACAGCACGATCTCGATTCCGGAAACGATCCCGTCATCCCCTTCCCCCCCCATGGCCGGATCGGGCCGCAGCCGGAGCAAAAGAAGGAGAAGGAGGATCGGGATGAGGAAGCTTCGTCGTCGCATCGGTGCTCGTTTCTCTGGTGGGTGTTTCGGGCTCAACGGAATTCGAGACGAAAGAGGAGTTGCGTGCCGAAGATCCCCTTCGTGTCCTGGGAGGCGCTCAAGAGGAGGTTCTCGAGGAACTTGTATTCGGTGATCGCCTTCTGGATCACCTCCCCCTCCCTCGATTCCACGGCGTACTTCGCGGTGAGGCGTCGGGTGAGTTTCTTGCCGAGGGTGACCTCGATACGGTCGGCATCCTCTCCTGCGCCTCCCCCCTCGACTTCGAAGATGTCGAGCCCCGTGGCCTTCTTGATATCCTCGCCGAAGGTCGTGGCGATCATCTCGGCGAGAAGCTGGGCCGGAGACTGCGTCGATCCCCCCTCACCGGCGATCAACTCCTGCGTGGTGCGGCCGATGACGAGCAGCGAGAGGATGTCGCCATCCTCCAGGGGAGGATCGGAAGTGAGCTTGAAGACGAGCGCATCGGGCGGCCCCTGGATCGAAAGGGTGATCTGCCACGAACGAATCTTCACCCGACTCTCGATGTCGAGCTTCGGCTCGATCTCGTAGGGATTCACGAAGTCGATGATCCCCCGCTCCACGACGAATTCCTTCTTCTGATAGGTGATCGTGCCGCTCTCGATCCTGGCCTGGCCGCTGATCACAGGCTGGGCAAGCGTTCCCATCACGCGCAGATCGGGTTTGATGTCGAGGAAGGCGAGATTGTTGTCCACGATGAAGGGGTTGCGGCGGCGGACCCCGATGTCGAAGTGGAGATTCCGGAGGTAGGGCGCCTCGATCGGCTTTGCGGGTGGGGCGGCCGCGCGCTTCTTCTTCCCGATTCCCGATGTGAGGCCAAGATCGATCTTCCTGTAGAAGAGCCCCTCGAGAAGGACGACTTCCCCCTCGAGAAAAGTCTCCTCCGGCTTCCCGCGAAACGTCAACGTCGATTCGAGGAGGAGGTCGAGCGTGTCGGGGACGACGACGGGCAGCGATTCGAGGCGGAGGTCGATCCGGACCGCTCCGGGGCGGAATCCCTCGAGAAGGGCAAGGTTTCCCGTGAGGTCGAAGCGGCCCGTGTCGAGCTTTCCCGCGATCCGTTCGATCGTGACCGCCGTGGGAGTCACGAGGATACGGCCGTTCACCCCTTCGAGTTCCTGGCCGTTCTCGGGAATCGTCAGCCCGATCTCCTCCAGGCGGAGTTCCCCTTCGATGGCGGGGCGTTTTGCCGTTCCGGAGAGGGTGGCCGAAAGGCGAAGCGCCCCGTGGAGGTCGGAGAGGTCTTCGGCGAAGCGGCTGGCGACCTCGAGCGGGATCTCCCCGCTCACGGCCAGATCGAGCGGTCCCTTCGGGTCCGCCCCCCCGGAGAGTTCGAGCTTCCCCGAATCGAGGAGGGAAAGCGCGATTCCGGGAACCGTGACGCGTCCCCCCCCGTAGTGGACCTCGAAACGTTCCGAACGGAGCAGCGCCTCCTCCCGGAAGGCGACCGCCAGACGGGAGAGTATCACATCGGCCACGACGTCTTCGGGGTTCCGGACGTTTCCCCGCGCCGAAACCGTTCCGGAGAGGACGCCGGAGAGGTCCTGCTGCGCCGCCAGCGCAAAGTAGGGGGCAAGATCGGTCTCCTGGAAAGTGAGGCGCGCGGAGAACGCCCCATCGGCCAACCGGTAGTCCGCACCGAGATCGAAGCCGAGATCCCCCCGTACGTGAGCGTTCCCCTCCGCCACTTCGATATCGAGACGCACGGGGTGAAGGGGTTTGCCCTGAACGGAGAGTTCCGAGAGGGAGAGTTCGCCCGAGAGATGAGGATCCTGAAGCCGCCCTGCTCCGGAGAAGGTGAAGGCGAGCCGCCCGTCGGCGATCCCCCCCTTCCGGATCGGATCGATCGAGGCGAGGGAAATCCCCGCCGTGCCGATCTCGATCTCGTAGGCCTGATCGAAGGAGAAGCTCCCGTGGGCCTCGATTTTCTCCGCAGGGGCCAGGGTGACGGAGAGGGCGTCGAGGATCGCCCGCTTCCCTTCGAGTCGAGCGGAAAGGCGGATTCCCGGAATCTTCTGGGCGCCGAGATCGATTCCCTCTCCGGTCACCCGGAGCGTTCCCCTGGGGTTGCGCAGACGCCCGGCGAAATGGCCGTCGAGGGTGAGCCGTCCCGCGAGCGTCTCGATGAAATTCTCGATCTGGAGGGCATCGCTCGTGATGTCGAGCGTGAAGGTGGGATCCTCGAGGAGGGTCCGCGTCCCGGGCCGCATGAACCGCCCCTCCCCCCGGATCGCCAGGTGGGATGCCCCGTTGGCCAGGGTGATCCCCGCGATGTGCGCCTCCCCCTTGGCGACATCGATCGTGGCGTCGAGATCGCCGATCGTGGCCGCAGGCGTTGCAAGATCCCGTCCCCGCAGCACGATCGTGGCCGCAGGATCGCTCACGCGCCCCGAGATGCGCAGATCTCCGGAAAGGATCCCCGAAACCGGGGCAGGTTCGACGAAATCACCCGCCTCGACCGAATGGAGGGCGATCGTCATGTCGATCGGCGGATCGGGCCGAAGCGCCAACCCCTCCCCAAGGAGACCCACGGTGCCGGAACCCTCGATCCGGGAGCCGTGATTGGCAAGCGCGAGGCGGGAGATCCGCAGCGTCCCCTTTTCATCGAGCAGAGCGGCCAGAGCGAGGTCTCCGATCGTGGTCTCCTCGAAGCGCAATGCGTTCCCTCCGAGGGTGAGATCGAGCCGGGGCCTTTCGAGCGTTCCGGAGAGGTCGGCACGGAGGGAGAGCGCGCCCGAGACCCCCGATACCCCCGCAAGCGCGAGCGGCTCTCTGAGCCGGGGGGCATCGAGGCGCAGCGTGGCCGCGACCTTCCGGGTGGCGAGGGGAAGATCGCCCTGCGCGGTGAGATGCACCTCTCCGGCACGGGCCTCGAAGCGTTCCAGATGGGCTTCCCCTTCGGCCAGGCGGGCCCGGGTCGTCAAGGTGAGATCGAGAGGCGCGGCAAGTTGCGGCGTCTCGATTCCCGCGCCCGAAAGGTCGAGGGAACACTCGGCGTCCATCGTCTCCGGCGAGATCCCTCCCCCCGAGAGGGCGACCTCGGCGTCGAGGCGTCCCGCGTGTCCTGGAAGGAGGCGCCCCAGGGCGATCCCCTCGGCCAGGAGGTGGAAGTCGTAAGCGATCGCCTCGAGATCGCGCCGGCTCGCAAGGAATCCCGCAGGGAATGCCCGATCGAGGCGGATCGTTCCCTTTCCCGAGACCCTGCCGGCCGGGGCGGTGACCGTGAATTCGTTCAGGGAAAGGCGGCGTTGCGTCAACGCCATGTCGAGTTCGGCCCCTTCGAGGGCATATCCGGCGATTTCTCCACCGTCATGGACCACGTGCAACGCCACGTCCGGATCATCGGGACGTCCTTGCACCCGAAGCCTGACATCGACCGATCCGGAGAGGGGCGCTTCGAGGGAAAGGGCCCTTCGCACCTCGCCGGTGCGGGCCGTCGCCTCGATGGAGAGGTCGAGGCGGGGGAGGGGGGCGGTGAAGAGGTCGTGTACGTGCCCTCGCAGGGCCAGTCGCAGCGCCGGGCTCTCGAGATCGAGGGTGACGGGATCGAGCTGCCCATCGACCATGCGTGCCTCGAGGGAGAACCCCGAGAGATCGGTCGAGATCCCCTCCTGCTGCACGACTCTCCCTCTGCCGATCCGGAGGGTGAGGTTGGCCCCCTTCTTCCGCAGGTTGGCGTCGATGGCGAGATCGATCCCGTCGAGCATTGCGGTCATCGGCGCCACTGCCGTGGTGTAGCGTACCGTTCCCCCCACGATCCGGGCGTCGGCGACGACGACGTTGAGGGGGAGGGGGGGGAGGGCCAGCGCGGGTCTCCCCGGCGCCGGGGGAGGTTCCGGTTCCCTCCTTTCCGCCTCCTTCCCGGGGGTGCCCGCACGCAGGGCGCGTTCGAAGTTGGATACCCCCCCGGCATCGATGGTGAACGCGATCGAAGGGTGTTCGAGATGCAGGGCGGCGATCGTGAGATTTCCCCCAAAGAGGGAACGCCAGGCGATGTCGAGAAAGAAGCGATCGAGACGCAGCAGCCTCTCCCCCTGCGCATCCCGGATCTCGAAACCGGTGAACTCGATCTCTCCGGCAAGGAGGGAGAAATGGAACGCCTCCCAGTCCACGGAACCGGGAATCGCCGCATCGATCTTCCGCGTGATCCAGCGGCCGGCATGGTCCGTCTCGAGGTAGAAGAGCCCCCCCAAAACGACGAGGAAGAGAAGGAGGAGGAGGAGCGAGAGAAGAAAGAGGAACTTGCGTAGACGTTTCATCCTGGATCCGGGGGAATCGAGCGGGAAGGAAGCCCGCGCGTCCCATTGCGGACGTTGAGGCTCGGGGCGTGGAGGAAAGCGGGTCCCCTACTCCGACGGGGGGGGGGGCACCTCCGGGGAGCCCTGCGAGGCGGCGTCGGCCGGAGTGCCTGCGGTGGAGGCGGAATCCCTGGCGAGCCATTTCCTGAGAAGCGCCTCGAGGTCGCGCAACCGCACCGGTTTGGCGATGTAATCGTCCATCCCGGCGATCAGGCATCGGCGGTGGTCCTCCTCGCGGGCGCTGGCGGTGAGCGCCACGATCGGCGTCCTGTGCGCGCTTTGCGCTTCCCGCTCCCGGATCCGGGCGGTCGTCTCGAAGCCGTCCATCCCCGGCATCTGGCAATCCATCAGGATGAGGTCGTAAGACTCCCGGGCGAGGAGATCGAGCGCCTCGTTGCCGTCGGATGCCAGGGTGGTCTGGAAACCGAGCTTTTCGAGCATCCGGAAGGCGACCTCCTGGTTGATCGTGTTGTCCTCCACGAGAAGGATCTTGTGCGATCGTCGATCCGGCATCCCGGAGGGGAGCGCTTCCGTCGAAGGGGAGGCAGCGGAGGGGGGGGCTTCGTTTCGGGCGAAGAGGTGGGCGAGGGTTCGACTCAGCTCCCGCTCCCGGACCGGCTTCGTGAGGGTCGCGGAAATCCCTGCTTCCCGTGCGCGTTCCCCGATCTGGCCACTCCCCACCGAGGAGAGGAGGATGAGGGGAAGGGGAGGATCGGTGCTGTAGTCCCTGCGGATGACCCGCGCCAGGGCGAGACCGTCGGTACGTGGCATCTGGTAATCGAGGAGGATCGCTTCGAAAGGCGCCTCCAGTTCGACCGCCCCCCGCATGAGGAGGAGGGCCTCGCCGGCATCCTGGGCGGCGTCGCAGCGGGCCCCCCACGACCGGATCTGGCGGGTGAGGATCTCGCGGTTCGTCTCGTTGTCATCGACGACGAGGATTTTTCGTCCCTCGATCCATCTGCGTTCCTGCGCCGCGGTTCGTGGGATCTCGCTCCCCCGCCGGAAGGGGATCGTGACCCAGAAACGGCTCCCGACACCGGGCAGGCTCTCGAATTCGATCTCCCCCCCCATCAGGTGGGTCAGCTCCTTGCAGATCGAGAGTCCAAGCCCCGTTCCGCCATAGAGGCGGGTCGTGGAGCCGTCTGCCTGGGTGAAGGGCTGAAAGAGGATACTCCCCTTTTCCATCGGGAAACCGATTCCGGTATCCGCCACTTCGAAATGGAGGCGGACTTCCCCTTCGTTCGTGGGTTTCTTGCTCCCATGCCCCTCCCTGGCCCGCTTCACGAAGAGGACGACTTCCCCATGCTGCGTGAACTTGACCGCGTTGTTCGCGAGGTTGAGGAGGATCTGACGAAGCCGGGCGGGGTCTCCGATCACGCTGACGGGCACGTCGGGATGGAGGTAACAGCTCAACTCGATCCCCTTGCGGTGCGCCTTCTCCGCGAGGAGTTCGGTCACCGTCTCCACGACGTCGCGCAGATCGAAATCGAGTTCGGCCAGTTCGAGCTTTCCGGCCTCGATCTTGGAGAAATCGAGGATGTCGTCGATGAGATCGAGGAGGGAGTCGGAGGCGCGTTTGACCGTCTGGGCGTATTTCTGCTGTTCCTCGTCGAGGTCGGTTTCGAGGAGGAGCGCGGTCATCCCGATGACGGCGTTCATCGGGGTGCGGATCTCGTGGCTCATGTTCGCGAGGAACTCGCTCTTGACCCGGGTGGCTTCCAGGGCCTGGTCCCGCACTGCCATCAGTTCCTTCGTCTGGGCCTGCAAACGCTCCGCCTGTTCCCGGATGAGCCGCTCCCGTTCGTTCAGCGCTCGGAGCTGCCGATCGGTGACCCGCCGGCTCGAGAAGGCGAAGGCGAGGATGAACGCAATCTGGAGGGCGTGATCCACGCCCCTTTCGATGAAACCGGGGAGAAACTCCGGCGTGAGGGGGAAGAAGACCTCACTGGCAGAGATTCCGGCCAGCAGGAGGAGGATCCAACCGGCCCAGAAGAGGGACGCCCCGATCCCCTCGAGATAGGCGGCAAAGAGGGGGACCCCCACGAAGTAGCCGAGGACGATCGATTGACTCTGTCCGGTGAGGAGCGCGGCGCAAAAGAGGCCGAGCGAGGAGAAGAAGAGCGTAAGATGCGCGGCGAAACGCAATCGACGCCGCGATACCTGACGCCTGGCCCACCCGTAGATAAAGAGGGTGATCGTCAGGAAGACGACATCGTTGAGCGTCTTGTGGGGACGCCCCATCCACCAGGAGCGCAGCGTATAGCACCCCCAGGCCAGGAGGCAGATCTCGAGGAGCCAGTTCAGACGCAGCGCATATGCCGCGATTTCGGGGTCGTCGAGCGCGGCTCCCCGGAAGCGGATCGCCTCCCGCAATGCGCGCAGCCTGCGGAGAAAAATTTTCGAGGAAGACTCGTTCATGGATGAACCAGGTTCATGGATCGGCATCGATGTTTCCTCGTTCCTCTGAAGGATCGGTCAGGATTCCCCTTCCGATCGGTGTGCCGGCGCAAGGAGATCGTTGACCCGTTTGACGGGGTTGAAGGTGAAGGCCGGAACTTCGACGAAGAGGGTATTCCAATGTGCCATCGCCCCGTTCCAGAGGCCGGGGCGTTCGAGAGCCTTGAGTCTGCGCCCCTCGTACGACTTTTCGGTGATGAAGACCGCGGTGGGGTCGATGTAGCGTTCGAGCCGGTAGAGGTTCCCTCGCCGGTCGCGCAGGCGGCAGACGAGATCGACGGGGTTGAAATGGGTAGCCCTCCTGAAGCGCTCCCCATCGATTTCGGGGTCGATCTCGGCGCGTTCCACGATCCGAAGGCTGGGGGTGCCGTCCTCGCCACGGACCCAGAAGGGTCCCCCCCCTGCTTCCCCCCGGTTCGGAACCATCCCGCAGACCCGCAGGGGGCGGTCGAGGCGGTCGCGGAGGATGGCGATCCGCTCTGCAAGGGGGGAGGAGGCGAAGTGCGCGGGGAGGGGGTGGCCCACGGTCTCTTCCGTGAAGCGTGCGATCTCCTCGATCGTCTCGGGGGTGGGGTTTCCCTCGAGCGTCTCGAGCGCCGCATCGATCCGTTCCGCTACGCCGAGGAGGTAACCTCCAAGGATCCGCTTCCATCGGGCGATCTCTGGCAGCATCCGCGCGGGGGCGACGTTGTCGATGTTCTTGATGAAGACGATGTCGCCCCCGAGGGCATCGAGATTGGTGATGAGGGCACCATGCCCACCGGGACGAAAGAGGAGGGAACCATCCCCCTTGCGGAAGGGGCGGTTTTCGGGATCGACGGCCAGCGTGTCCGTGGCGGGGTGTTGGCAGGAGAATGTGACCTCGAAGACGATCCCTTCGTGGGGGGCCTGCAATTGCTCGAGGATCGCGGTGAGGGCTCGCTCGAAGCGGGGGCGGGCCTCTGCTGCGATCGTGAAGTGGATCCGGACGCGGCCGGAGAGATCGGCCGTATAGGCCGCCCCTTCCCGCAGGTGTTCCGCAAGGGGGGGGAAGATGCCGGAACGATCGCGGTGAAAGGGGATGAGCGCCTTGGGAAGGGTGGCATAGGCCAGGGCGGTGTCGCTCAGGAGGATCTCGAGGATCTCCCTGAGGTTTCGCTTCCTCACCCCCTCCGAGGTGATCGTGGCGCCAAGACGCCGTTCGATCTCCCCGGCAAAGGGGAAACGATCGAGGTGCTCGAAGAACTCGACGAAGAGGCGGGCGTCTTCGTCCCCCGCTCCGGCCAGGGCCGCGATCCCTTCCCAGGAGAGATCGGGTTCCCGGAAGAAGCGCACGAGGTGCCGGAACATCCGGGTGGCCGCGCCGGAGGCGGGGACGAACTTCATCACCCGCCCCTGCTGGCGGGCCGTCTCGTAGCGGGCGAGGCTCGCTGCGATCTCGGCATCCTCGAGGCGGCGGATTCCATCCCCCACCCGGCAGGGGCGAACGATGCGCACGTAGCGCCGGGGCTGCGACAGGAGTTCCAGTTGTCGGCGTGCCTCCGTTTCGGTGAGGCCGTGGCGTCGGATCTCCGCAAGGTCGTCTCGATGGAAGGGGATGCGCATCTGGTCACTCCATCCCAAGGGTTTCGCCCGTGGAACGCTGCGCCGGGGGGGACGGAGCGGTGGAGGAAGCCTCGTTCGGGCTGCTTTCGTTCTGCTTTGCCCTGCTGCCGCCCCATTTGGCGATCATGGCTTCGAGTGCCTTGAACTGGACCGGTTTGGCGATGTAATCGTCCATTCCCGCTGCGAGGCATGCTTCTCGATCCCCCTGCATCGCGTGGGCGGTCATGGCGATGATCGGGGTGTGGCGAGTCGTCCCCTCGATCCCCCGGATCGTTGCGGTGGCTTCATAGCCATCCATCTCGGGCATCTGGCAATCCATGAAGACGAGATCGTAGGCGCAGGTGGAGACGGCCTTGACCGCCTCCATGCCGTTGCTCGCGACATCGGGACGCAGGCCGAGTTTCTTGAGCATCCGCACCGCGACCTTCTGGTTGACGGCGTTGTCCTCCACGAGGAGGACGCGCAGTTGCTCGCGCGCTTCGAGTTCCTTCAGCGTATGGCGGGTGATGAGGCGGGTGGGGGGGTAGATCATCTCGGGCCGTACCGGATCGCCGAGCAGGCGGGTGAGGCAGTCGTAGAGGACGTGCTGGCGTACCGGCTTGGTGAGGTACGCGGAGATCCCCGCTTTTCTCGCCTTCTCCCCCTGGCCGCGCCGGGCGATCGAGGTGAGCATGACGAGACGGATTCCGGCGATGGCTGGATCCGCCTTGATCGTCTGAGCCAGGGTCGTTCCGTCCATCTCCGGCATCTCGTAGTCGATGATCGCGATCTCGAAGGGGTTTCCCGCTGCTGCCGCGGCCCGGATCATCTCGAGCGCTTCCCGTCCATTTTCGGCCTCCTCGTAGGACATGCTCCACATCGTGACCTGGGCGGCCAGGATCTTGCGGTTCGTCTCGTGGTCATCGACGATGAGGATCCGTACCCCTTTGAGGTCGTTTCGGGGATTCGGGAGGCTCCAGGTGACATCGTCCTGGAGGAGGAAGCGGGCCGTGAAGGAGAAGGTGCTCCCCCGTCCGAGGAGACTCTCGACCTCGATTTTTCCCCCCATCTTCTCCACGATCTGCTTCGAGATGGAGAGTCCGAGGCCGGTTCCGCCATAGAGGCGGGTCGTGGAGGCATCGGCCTGGGTGAAGGGGTCGAAGATCGTGGCGAGTTTCTCCGCCTCGATCCCGATGCCGGTATCGCTCACCTCGAAGCGGAGCACGACCGTCTCTGCTTCCTCGGTCACGAAGCGGACCCGCACGAGCACTTCCCCCTTTTGCGTGAACTTGATCGCGTTGCCCACGAGGTTCGTCAAGACCTGGCGAAGTCTCCCCGGGTCGCCACGCAGGGAGTTGGGCACGTCGTGATGGATCAGGCACTCGATCTCCAGCCCCTTGGCCTGTGCCTGGTTGGCCAGCATCTGGATGACCCCTTCGACCGTGGTTCGAAGATCGAAGGTGATGCACTCGAGGTGGACCTTCCCCGCTTCGAGTTTGGAGAAATCGAGGATGTCGTTGATGAGTTCGAGGAGGGCGTCGGAGGCGTTGCGGATCGTTTCGGCGAACTCCCGTTGTTCCGGGTCGAGGTTCGTATCGAGCAGGAGGGTCGTCATCCCGATGACGGCGTTCATCGGGGTCCGGATCTCATGGCTCATGTTCGCAAGGAACTTCGACTGGGTCTGGACCGCGGCTTCCGCCGCTTCCTTGGCGCTCTGGAGTTCCCGGGCCATCCGTTTCCGTTCCTCGATCTGTGCCGTCAACGCCTTGTTGAGTTCCTCGAGTTCCTCCTTTGCCGCTCGCAACGCCTCGTTCGAGCGTTCGAGGAAGCGGTTCGTCAGGAGGAGTTCGTCGTTCATGCGGGAGAGTTCCTCGGTGCGCTTTTCGATGATCCGTTCCTGATCGAGATTGATTCGGCGCAAGGCATCCTTCCCTGCTCCGATGAATGCTCCGGCCACGCCGAGGAAGAAGGGCGCCGTGTCGATGATCCAGTGGAGGGGCTGGGTGCGCTGGAGGCGGACGATACTGTCCCACCGGAACGGGAGTCCCTGGAGCACGAGATCGAGGATCGTCGCTCCGACCGGGAAGAGCGCCCCGAAAAGGACGCCCGCCAGGAGATGGCGATTTCGTTCCCTCGACCCAAAATTCCGGACCCTTTCCTTCACGATATCACCCCATCTACTTTCGTTCAAGTCCCTGAATCTCCGCACCACGCTCCACGATCTTCATCCGTGCGAGGGGGAGAGGGATTCTTCGCTCCTTTTCCGGTAAGTATTTTCTCTACGTATCGGAGCATTCCCTACGAATGATGAGGAGGATGAGGAGCATCCGACGGGTGGCAGGGGTCGTTCGAATGACACCTCGCTCGACGGGGAAAGGGGGAAGGCTTTCCTGTTCACATGCCGATCAAGAGCATCTCTCTCGCCGCCGGGTTCGTAGACAATGCGTACCGATACCTTCCAAAGTGTTCGACACGAACCTTTTGCTTGTATCGCTCGAGGAGCGATACGAGTTCCGTCTCGGAAGGGATGCCGTCCCCTCGATAGGAGACGACGAGGATGCTCTTCTGGTATCGCTCGAAGAGACGATCGAAGGCGGCATGAATCCGCCGTTTGTCCGTCCAGGCCGTCTTCAGGGGTTTCAAGGGGAGATGTTTCGAATGCCGGTCGATATGTTCCTCCCACTCGTCGTACATCGTCAAGCCCTCCAGGAAGTGGTAGAAGCGCCGGTAGTCGATCGATCTGCCCCCTCTCGAGATGTACGGGGTGTCGATATAGACGAGGTCATACTCACCAGGAACGTCGAGTGCATCGAGATTGAAGGAGCGGTTCGTTCTGCCATTGTCGAAGACTGCCCGGTTCGCTTCTTCGGCGAAGATGCGAAACCACGCCTCGAAGGGTCTGTTCCACGTCGCCTTGTTCCCGAAAGAGCGTTCGACGTCCGCGAGACGCATGTAGAGGTTCTTCCGATGGAACAAGTTATAGGGCCGCTTGATGATACAGGCCTGGGAGAGCGCGAAGAACGCCAAGGCATACTTGTAGGGGTCGGTCAATCGTCGGATATTGGTGATCGTCTGGTCGATCCATGCGTTCTCTTCATCGGTGAAATAGATGTCGGCGAACGTGGTTTCGACGAAGCGGGGATATTCGATCTGGGGATCTCTCTGGAGCAGCCAATCGACCTCTTCGGAGCTGAGTCGGGTCTCCCTGTTTTCGATGAGGGCTCGGCCGATGTAATGGTTGAAGCGGAGCAGATCGTTGTAGGTGACCTCCTTGCCTGCCTGCTTCAGTCGATAGGCGATGCTCCCGGTGCCGCCAAAGGCATCGAGGGCGGTCACGAAATCGAGGTCTGAGATTCGTTCCCAGATCCAATCGACGAGTTTCGCCTTGCTTCCCTGATAGCGGGTGGAGGGGAAGGTGGCGGAGGGGGCGGGGGAGGGTCTCTGGCGATCGACGGCGTGCTTGGGCATCCTCATCTTTCAGGGTCCTGCGGATCGTCTCTTCTCCGGCGGCCGGCGGGGGGCGCAGCCCCGTGATCTCTCACGGCCTTTCCCGCGCTCCCGTGGAGGCCTCGCAGAAAGCGCGTACGGCTTCGTAGTTGCGGATCGGCTGGTGGAGGTCCTGGTGGATCCACCCCAGCAGAAGATGCGCCTCGGGGAAGGCCCGTTTAATCCGTGCCGATTCGAGGGCCGCGGTGAGGAGGGTGAAGGCCGGGAGGGGACGTCCCCGAAGGAACTCGACGAAACCGGCGAGGAGTTCGACGATGGGGGGATCCTCCCGATCGGGGAAGGCGGCACGAAGTTGCTCGAGGGCAAGATCGTGTTTCCCCCGCCGCAGCGCCGAGGCCATGGCGGAGAGATCCCGTCCCGGCGCAAGACGGGGCACCTCGGTCCACAAGCGCTCGTTGATCGCCAGGAGCCGGTCGTGCGTTTCGTAGAGATTCCGCGAGGTACAGGTGAGCGTGCGGATCGTCTCCGGATCGGCGTCCGTGAGCTGGGCCAGGAGGGCGTCGGCGAGCGCGTGCTCCCCGGCACGCAGATACCCTGCGACGAGGGCGCTCTTCTCCGGGCTCGAAAGCGCAAGGAGATCGAGTCCGGAGAAGGCCGCTCGCATCTCCGCCACGATCTCCTCCGGCGAGAAACGCCGGTAGGCCACGAGATCCTTCGGGGTGGAGAACTCGAGGTAAGCGTTGTCGTCCGTGTTCAGCGGCCCTTCCCCCGCATAGGCGCGCACGTCCCCCTCCACGAGGATGAGATCGGCGAGGAGATCCTGGGGCGTATGGAGATGGAGGGCGTCGAGGAGGGGACGAACCGTGGGGAGCGACATCCGCTCCTCGAGCGTCGTCGTAGAGAGATCGATCGGTTGCTCCGAACCGACGAGGAGGAGATCGACCCCCGTGAGCTTCGCGTGGAAGACGACCACATGGGGGAACGCATCGGCAAAGGTCCGCAGCACGACCTTGACGTTCTCCGGTGAGATCTCGTAGAGGTGGAACCACTGCACGAAGATCCCGCCCGGCGCGAGTCGCTCCCGGGCGAGCGCGAAGAACTCCCGGGTGAAGAGCGAACCGATCCCGGCGATCCAGGGGTTGGAGGGGTAGGAGGAGATCACGTCGTAGCGCGTGTCGGTGGCCAGGAGATAATTCCGGCCATCGTTGTAGATCATCGTGACGCGTGGATCGTCGGCCGCATGATGGTTGAGGGGAGCGAAGAAACGGGCCCCCTCCACCATCCCCCGTTCGATCTCGGCGATATCGATATGTTCGATCGGGGTGGCGAGCATCGCACCCGCGCTCATCCCGCTGCCGTAGCCAAGGACGAACCCCCGCCTGGGCGCGGGGTGGAGGAGGATCGAGAGGAGGCCGGCGAGGGTCTGGGTCTCCTCGTCACCGTAGAGATCGATCCCCCCCCGGCGCAACACCTTGCCCTCGGGGGAAAGCGCCTCGAGGTAGATCGCCGAGGCGTCCGTCTTTCCGTTCGTGGTCAGCGCGTAGTGCTGCCAGAAGAGATCGGGGCGGTAGGTCCTGGAGCGGACGCCACGGGTCGTCACCGTGGCGGAGATCCCCTCGTGGTAGTAGGCGAGTTCGATCGACTCCACCGGTTCGTGGCGGGTGTAGACGAAATCCTCGAAGTCGAGCCGTCCGGCCGCCTCTGTAAGGAGCGCCGACTCCCACGCCGCGAGCGTCTCCCCATGAGGGGGGGCAGGGGAAGAAACGTCTTCCTCGCCTCGTCGTGACGCAACGGAAGGGACGAGATGATTTTGCCCCTTGAAGTACTCACTCAAACGAAATGTTCCGGCCGTGAGGATCTCGAGGTTCCAGGGACGATAGAGGAAGATCGCGGTCCCCACCGCAAGGAGGGGGAAGAGGGCAAGGCGCATCCCTTTGCCCCGATGACGCGCCCGAAGGAGGAATAGGGCCGCACCGAGAAGGAAACTGGCCATCGTAGCCAGGAGGAGGGAACGCTCCAGACCGAGGAAGGGGACGAAGAGGAACCCCCCCGCAAAGGAGCCGAAGATCGCACCCACCGTGTTCACCGCGTAGATCTCCCCCACGGAGCGTCCCACCGGGCGGGATCGTTCCCCGTAGATCCGCACCACGGCTGGAAAGATCATCCCCATCCCCAGTGTCGGAAGGAAGATCACGGCGCCCGCCAGGAGGAATTTCACGAGGTACGCCACCGTGAGGCGTACCGCGAGCCACTCGAAGAGGGCCAGTTGAACCACCGGCAGGAAATCGATCACGCAAAGCCCCAGGAAGGCGAAGAGCCCGATCCCACACTCGATCCACGCCATGTCGCCGAGCGGATCGCCTTTCGTTCCCCGATAGCGCGCGTAGAGGAAACTCCCGATCGCAAGGCCGGCGAGGAAGAGGGTGAGCAGGATCGCAAAGGCATAGATCGAAGAGCCGATCACGAGGATCAACGAACGGGACCAGACGATCTGATAGACGAGGGAGATGAAGCCGGAGAGCGCAAAGATCACGAGCAGCGACCGATACCCCCCCGCTGTGAGGGGAGTGACGTCGGGTTCTCCCCCCGGATCCTGCGCGGGGGAAGGGGGGGGCATCCTCGCCGAACCTCCTTCCCTCCCTGCCGCAGCCATGACGATGGCAAAGAGGAGGAGGTCGATCGACACCGCGATCGCGTTCGTGGCCGATACGCCGAAGATCGGCATGAGGAGGAAGCCGCTCGCGAAGGCGCCGCAGACCGCGCCCGCCGTATTCACCGCGTAGAGCGTGCCGATCGATGCGCCCATCTCTTCGCGGCGCGTCACGAGGTGCCGGGAGAGGAGGGGCAGCGTCCCTCCCATGAGCGTGGTCGGAAGGATGAGGAGGAGGAAACCGATCCCGAAGCGCAGGAGGGAAAAGGCGTAGAAGGAGACGGCAAAATGCCGCCACACGATCCGGTAGAGGGCGGGAAGAAGGGTGAGGAGGAGGGGGAAGAGGAGCGCATAGACCCCGATGATCCCCTCGCAGATCCCATAGGCGAGGAAGGGGCGCGAAATCCGCTCCGAAGACTTCCCGATGAGGAAGCTCCCGAGCGCAAGCCCCCCCATGAAGGCCGCCACCACTGTGCTGATCGAAAAGGTCGTCGAGCCGAAGACGAGCGTGAGCATCCGGATCCAGATCGACTCCAGGACCAGGCTCGAAAACCCGGAGAGGAAGAAGAGAAGGAGAGCGGTCCGACGCATCCGTTCTTTGTCCCCCGACACCGCTACTGGCCGAAGCGCGACCCCTCGTCTTCGAGGTAGGCACGCTCCTCCGGTGTCGAGGCTCTTTCGAGAATCTCGTTTCGATGGGGAAAGCGGCCGAAGCGCGCGATCAGGTCACGATGTTCCCGCGCAAAGGCGACCGTCTCCTCGAGGAAGGGGGCAAAGTGGGATGGGGCTTCCCTGGCGATCGCCGTGAAGCAGGCCACCGATCTCTCCTGGAGGGGAAGGGATTCGGCGTGCATGAGCGGCATGCAGAAGAAGACCTTCTGGAAGAGATCGAGCGAATCGAGGTCTCCCCGCTCCATTCCCTCCAGGCAGAGTTGCTGGGCCTGTGCGTCCGAGGCGAACGCCTTCGGCGTTCGGCGGTAGATGTTGCGGGGGAACTGATCGAGGAGGAGGATCAAGGCGAGTCTTCCGAGGGGGGCCGCCTGCCAGTGATCGAGCTTGTGGGCGCGCGCGCTGCGCACGTCGGCGGCGAAGCGCTCCCGCATCTGTACGTCGAAGAGGGGATCCCCCCCGAACCAGAGCTTCCGGAAGGCGCCAAGCATCGCCTCGTCCTCGATCTTTTCGCCGAACCAGAAGTAGAGGATGGCTTCCACGTGTGAGTTCATGGCGGCGTCTCCCCGCTGCGCCCGGGGGCAGGCGGAAGGAAAATCCGGGGTTCCCTTACCGGGAGGTCTTCTCCTTGTCGCGCAACAGATCCTTCGTCATGACCTCATCGATGATGCCGTATTCCTTGGCATCCTGGGGTGTCATGTAGAAGTCCCGTTCCGTGTCGTGCTGGATCTTTTCGAGGGGCTGTCCGGTGTGACGCTGGAGGATGCCGTTGAGCTGCTCCCGCATCCGCAGGATCTCCTTGGCCTGGATGTCGATATCGGAGGCAGGTCCATGGGCGCCGCCAAGGGGCTGGTGGATCATGATGCGGGAGTAGGGGAGGGCATAGCGCTTCCCGGGTGCGCCTGCTGCCAGCAGGAGTGCGCCCATGCTTGCGGCCTGACCGAGGCAGAGCGTGGAGATCGGTGGCTTGACGAACTGCATCGTATCGTAGATCGCCAGGCCGGCCGTGACCGATCCACCGGGAGAGTTGATGTAGAGGTGGATCTCCTTTTCGGGATCCTCCGACTCGAGAATCAGGATCTGGCCGACCACCGAAGTGGCGACGTTGTCATCGATCGGCCAACCGATGAAGATGATCCGGTCCTTGAGGAGCCGGGACAAGACATCCCACGCCCGTTCTCCGCGATGGGTCTGTTCGATGACGGTGGGCCAGTAGCTCCAAATGTCCCGCATGATTGCTCTCCTTGCGTTTGGCGATACTGCAGGCGTGTCGTCGAGGGGGGACGCTCTCCAAGGGGTTTTCGTTCGGCGTCCCTCGGGTAGGGTCCCCGGGCACCTTCACGGAAGGATGATCCGGGAGGGTTCCTCGGGCTCCGGGTCTATCTCCGGTTCCGGTTCCGGCTCCGGCTCCTTCTCCTCGATATGGGAGTGTTCCACGATGAAATCGAGGACTTTCCGGTGACGGATCTGATGGAGGACCTCCTCCCGTTCCCTTCTTTCTTCGATCTGCCGCATCACGAGTTCTTTGGGGCGGTGAGAGTCCTTTGCCATTTCGGAGACATAGGCGTCGAACTCCTCGTCGCTCACCTCGATGCCTTCTGCTTCGGCGATGGCTTTGGTGAGGAAGTTGGCGGCGACCTCCAGGGTGACTTTCTCTTTGCGTGCTTCGATCTCATCACCGAAGACTTCCTCGAACCCGACAGGATCGGTGTCGTGTCCACCGCTCAGATAGGAGAGCATCCGGCGCATCCGCTCTTTTTCCTCTTCGACGATCCGTGCGAGGAACTTCGGGGGTAGATCGATGGGATTGGCCTTGACGAGTTCCTTTATTGCCGCTGCCCGCAGGTCGGCCTCTTTCTTGCGCTTCCGTTTGGCCTCGAGGGTTTCCCGCAGATAACGCTTGAGGTCTTCGACGGTTTCTTCTCCTATTTCCTGGGCGAACTCGTCGTCGAGGGGGGGGAGCTGCACCTCTTTGATCTCGTGGATCTCCACCTCGAAGGTGGCGGTTCGTCCCCCGAGTTCTTCGGGGTAATCCTCTGGGGGGAGGGTCACCTCGACGGTGGTGGGGACGCCGCGGCGTAGCCCGACGAGTTTCGCCTCCAGTTCCGGAGGATCGAGGACGCCATCTCCCACCACGACTTCGAGATTGTCTGCTTCCCCCCAGCGCAAGGGTTCGCCATCGATCTTTCCCTTGTAGTCGAGAACGACGAGGTCGCCCTTCTCGACGGGACGATCCTCCTCGACGGGATGGAACGAGGCGTTCCTTTCCCGCAGGCTGTTGATCGCCCGCTCGATATCCTCCTCGGTGACTGCTTCGGAGATGCAGGTGAGGTGAAAACCTGTGTATTGGCGAAGTTCGACCGGAGGGGGGACCTCGACCTTCAGCCGATAGGTGAAGGGGCGATCGGGCGAGATGCGTTCGGGGATCTCTACGACATCGTGGAAGAGGAGATGGAGCTTCGTCTCTCCGATCACCTGGTTGAACGAATGTTCGATGAGGTGTTCGGTGACCTCTTTTTGCGCCTCGTTTCGGAAGAATTTCTCGAGATAGCTTCTCGGGATCCGTCCTTTCCGGAATCCCCGGATCGAGGCCTTTGGTTTGAGGTTCCGGTAGAATTCGTCGAATTCCCGACGGACCTCTTCGGCCGCGATTTCCACCTCGAGTTGCTTTTCGCATGCGCTGATATCTTCGATCTTGAATGTCAAATCCACGGGAATCAGCCTCTCCTGTTTTGCATGCAATCGGTGTGGCACTCGTAGATGCTGGTTTCGATTTCGGTTCCTGCTTGCGCGTGTCACGATTCCGCGCGAGGGGAACTGGCGGTGCTGGGGGATGGCGATCGTTTCGATCGTGCCCTCTTCCTCTCGAAGGGCCGGGTTTCCCGAACGACACCTTCGATTCTCCGGGAAAGCCGTGTAGAGATGCGAGAGGGGGGACTCGAACCCCCACGCCGAAGCACCAGATCCTAAATCTGGCGTGTCTGCCGGTTCCACCACTCTCGCTTCGGATGACGCTGCACTCCGCCTCTCCCCCAGTCTCCCCTGTGCCCCGCGGGGAAACCCTTCCGCAACGATTGCGTGCGTGATGCTTCGAGGGGGGATTCGGTGAGAAGGATCTATCCGGAATTCGTGGATTCCATGGGGAAACGCACACGTCGAGGTATCGAGGACGGGGACAATGAGCCCAGTAGGAATCGAACCTACAACCTACTGATTAAGAGTCAGTTGCTCTGCCAGTTGAGCTATGGGCCCAGCGGAAATATCACGAGGGAAGATCTCTACCCCCCTCTGTGGAGATGCATCATACCATCCTCGATGCAGAGAATCAAGTATCCGTACTCGAAAATGGCTGGGGGCAGCGTAACCATGGAAAAAAACAAAGAAAGTTCGGCTCATTGAGCCAAATGGCTGGGTGATCGGTTGCTCCGGGGGATCTGTGGCGGAACCCGCCCGACAGGCAGCTCCACCGATCACGGATTCCAACCCATTCGTCGGTCATCAGAATTGCCCCATGAGCCAAAGGAGAAAATCGACTTGACATCCCTCCGAACCGATGATAGATTGCCTTTCTCAAATGAAAATGATTTTCATTTTCATCAATGGAAACAACCAGAAACCGCTCCCATTCGAGCTGGGATCGGAGTCTCGAGAAACACGAACTTTGGCGACAGGCCAAGGAGGGAAGCATGGACGTTGAGAAGCATTCGAAGGCCGCGGCATCCATCCGTTGGGGAAGGAGGGATCTGGGAATCCCGAATTCCGTGGCGTGCAGAGGGAAGAGGGAACGGATTCGCAGGACTTGGACGGCAAGCTGCGCGATCGTTTTGCTGGCGATCGTCTCGTTTCATGGGAGCCGCGCAGAGGCGAGCGAGCGTCGGTTCACGTACACCTATGGTTCGGATGTCGTGAACGCCGGCGCGGTCGAGTTCGAACCCTGGACCACGTTCCGGGTGGACCGGGACGGCTTCTACAATCGGATGGACCACCGTCTCGAATTCGAGGTGGGCCTCACCGACCGCCTGCAGACCGCCTGGTATTTCAACTTCAAGGCGATCTCCCAGGACGAGGGGATGGACCGCGTCACCGAGTTCGAGTGGGACGGCGTCTCGTGGGAGTGGAAATTCAAGGTTCTGGACCCTGTGGCGGATCCCATCGGGGTCGGCCTCTACTTCGAGCCAGGCATTGCGCCGGGTGAGGCGGAGATCGAAGCCAAACTGATCCTCGACAAGCGGATCGGCGATCTCTACACCGCGTTCAACGCCGTCTTCGAGCATGAGTGGGCGTTCGAGGAGCAGGGGGAGACCGAGCGGGAAATCGCCGGTGAGTTCGATCTGGGGGTCACCTATTTCGTGACACCGGCCTTTTCCGCTGGCATCGAAGTGCGCAATCACAACGAGTTTCCCTCGGGGGAGGGCTTCGAGCACTCCGCGCTCTTCGCGGGGCCGGCCGTCAGCTACGCGACGAGCGATTGGTGGGCCACGTTGACCGTGCTCCCGCAGCTTCCCGCGCTCAAGAAGAACGAGAGCGGCTCCACGTACATCCTCGACGAACACGAACGGATCAACGCACGGCTGATCCTCGGCTTTCACCTCTGATGGGGGAGGATGGCGGCATGGAACGATACCGGAAACGATGGACGCTCCTCCTTCTCGTCCTCCTCGTCACAGGTTGCGCGACGGTGCTCGTGCATCCGACCGACGAGGACGTGCGTTGGGCACGCCAACGGTGGCCGGAGATCACCCGGGAGGAACTGGAGCGTGGGCGGGCGCTCTACGTGCGCAAGTGTGCGGGGTGCCACAATCTTCACCGCCCGGATGAGTACCCTCCCGAAGCGTGGCCGGACCTCGTGGCCAAGATGCAGGACGAGGCTGAAATCGGCGCCGTGGAAGTGGAACGCATCGGGAAATATCTCAGCACCGCCAGCGCCCATCTGGCGGCCGAGCATTCTCGGTGAACGCAGCTCTCCTCGCCGTGGCTCCCCCTCCCCCTTTCACTTCCCCCCTTCCGCCTCTTGCCTCTCCTCGCGGGCCGTATCCTTCTGCCCTCCATGACACCGGGAGAAGAAGCCGCATTCGAGGCGGATACACTGCTCGGGGGAGACCTTGCGCCATCCGGTTTCGTTCTCTTGCGCCGGTTTCGGGCGATATCGGCTCTGCCGGTCGATCCATCCGATCTCTTTGACGACCGAGAGGATCCGGCGTTCGAAGGCGGCGAGTTCCTCGGGACTGGGTGTGATATCGACGGGTGGCGTTTGGCGGTCCTTGAGGAACTTCACCCGGGCCTGGATCGGCGTTTCCCTTTGCCACTTCGAGATGGCCAGTGCGTAGAGCCAGAGCTGCGGGCGATAGATCTCGACCCGTTCGTTGCCCTCCCCCGCCGTCGTGTGTTTGTAGTCGAGGACGGTGAAGGCCCGGCCATCGAAGTAGAGGATATCGATCACCCCCTTGATGAAGATGCGGATCGCGGTGCTCGGGTCGGAAAAGGAGAGGAGGAAGGGCATCTCCCGCCGCACCGAGGGGAGGGTGCGCAATCGCCGCCCCAGATCGCTGGCCAGGAAGGCCAGGACGTTGCGCTTGATCTCACGGATGTCGGGATGGTGGAGAGCGTAGCCATGACCGCGGAGCAACTCGTCGATCGCCGCCGAGGGATCATTCGTGGCAAGATCGATCTTCTCGAGAATCGCATGTGCCAGTGTCCCCTGTTCCTGCGGATCGAGCCGCTCCTCCTCCAGGAGGGTGGGATCGGGCGCCTCGCGGAACTGAAAGGCGCGAATCTTCCGGGGACGTTCCGGGATTCCGGTGCGATGGACGTAGTAGAAGCGGCGCGGGCAGTTGAGGTAGTCGTTGAGCGCCGTCACCGTCACCGTCACCGCCGAAGCCGGAGGCGAAACCGTGTACAGGGCGTTTCGCAACACCTGCTCCGCCTGCTTGGCCGCCACCTGGAACTTTTGCGGGTCCTCCGGCGCCACGAAGAGTCGCTCGATCGGAATCTTCCGGTATTCGCGGATTTCCGGAATCGCGTCGTAGAGCACCGGTCTCGGCTCGGGGGGCACGAGGGGAGAAAGGCGCCGGCGTACCACGAGGGCCTCTTCCTCTTCGAGAAACGTATCGAGCCATTTGCGCCAGCTCTCCGCGCGGGGGTGCTGCCGTTCGCCGCTGAGCACGAGGAGATCCCGGGCCCGCGTGGCGGCCACGTAGAAGATCCGCTTCGATTCCGCCGCCTCTCGCTTCTTCTCCTTCGCTTCGAGTTCCTTGGCCAGGGGGATCTGCCTGCCCCCCACCTCGATACGGGTCACGACGAGTTCCCCTTTTTCGTCGAAGAGGAGGGTGGGGAGCGGTTTGCCGATCGGCTGGCCGATGTCGGGGAGGAAGACGATCGGGAATTCGAGCCCTTTGGCCTGATGGATCGTCATGAGCCGCACGACACCCGAGACCTCGCTATGCACCTGGGCCTCCGCCTCTCGGGGCTTCTCTTCGATGCGCCGTTCGAGTTCCTGGACGAACTCGACGAAACCGTTCGTCCGGACCGATTCGAACTCCCGGGCCATCTCGATCAGTTTTCGCAGGTTGGCCACCCGCTGCTCCCCCTGGAAGGTCGTCAGAAGCGTGGCGGTCAACCCCGTCTCCTCGATGATCGCCTCGATCAGTTCCGCCAGGGGGAGGGCATCCTTGATCCGGCGGCATCGGCGCCAGAAGCGGTGGAAGGCCTCGAGCCGCTCGCGGTCCGCCGGTTCGATCGAAGGGTGCCGGCCAAAGGCACGCGGATCGTCCCCATCCACGAGGAAGGGCTCGCAGAGCGGAATCGTTCCCCCACCGCAAGGATGGGTGAGCCAGAAGAGCGTCTCGTCCGAAACCCCGACGAGGGGAGATCGCAATACCCCGGCCAGGGCCACCGCATCCCCCGGATGACGGATGAACTCGAGGAAGTTGAGGATATCGTAGATCTCCTGGCACTGGAAGAAACCACTCCCCTTCACCGCATAGTACGGAATCTGAAGCCGCCGGAAGGCCTGTTCGTAGGTCTTGACCTTCGTGAAACGCCGGAAGAGGATCGCGATATCCTCGAAACGGGGTGTTCTGCGCTCCTTTCCCCCCCCCACCGGGAGGATCGCAGGACCGTTGACGAGCGCGAGGATCCGCCGGCCGATCGCCTCGGCCTCCACCTTGCGCCGTTCCGCGGCAGGTTTCGATGCCGCCCCCTCTTCATCCGCTCCATCCACCGACGAGAGGTCGAGCAACTCCACGCAGGGGCCCGCAGCAGCGGCTTTCCGATGGGGCGTCAGGCGATCCTCCGGACCGAACCCCACCTCGAAGTCGTACTCCGGCTCCGTGCCCATGCACCATCCGAAGAACGCATTGACGAACTCGAGAATCGCGGGCTGTGAGCGAAAGTTCTCCTCGAAGTAGACGACCTTTCCCAGACCGGTACGCGCCATTTCCGCCATCACATCCTTGAAGACGGAGACGTCCGCACCCCGGAAGCCATAGATCGACTGCTTCGGATCCCCCACGAGAAAGAGCTTCCGGCGTGCCAGACGAATCTTCGAAGTATCCCGCTCCCCCGGCGCGAATGTCGCGCACGTTCCGGGATCTTCGGCGAGATGGTAGACGATTTCCTTTTGCAGCGCGTTCGTATCCTGGAACTCATCGACCATGATCCGGGAGAAACGCCGTTTATAGTCGTTTCGTACGTCGGGATGATCCCGGAGCAGATCGCGTGCCTTGCGTTGCAGGTCGTTGAAGTCGAGTTTGCCGATCTCCAGCTTGGCGGCTTCGTATCGTTCCGCGATCGTTGCCAGGAGCGAAAGGAGCAGCGAGGCCGTTTCGTGGGCACGTCGTCGGGCCTCTTCCACCTGCCAGCGCTCGGCGAGTTCCTTCACTTCCCGGCGCGCTCTTCCGATCCGTCCCGTTCCCCAGTTCCTGGCGGTGAAGGAACGGATCTCCTCGACCCCTCTCGCCGTGAGCCCCGCCCGTTCGATCCGCTCGAGGCAGGCACACGCCGGTTCGATCCGCTTGCGGATCGCCTTGCTCCCTTTGGGATCGTCACGTGCTTCGAGGAGGGCCGCGACGAGGGAGCGGAACGCTGTAAGGAGCTGTTCCTTCGTCGCCCCCCCCCCGGGGGGAGGTTTGGCGGCGTGCCGGGCGACGACCTCCTCGATCGTGAAACCGGCGTTCACGATCCGGTTCATCACGCTGAGGAGGCGTTCGAAGAGCCCCTCCCGGAAGGCGAAACCCCGCAGGCCGAAGGTCCGAACGAGACGGCCCAGGGGCATGTCGGGATCGGTGATCGCGCCGTCGAGCGCTTCGAGCACCACCGCTTCGACGATCTCCCGTTGCAGGGCGAGGGCATCCTCCTCGGCCAGGACGGAGAAGGTGGGATCGACCCCCGCTTCCACGGGATACTCGCGCAGGATCCGGCGGCAGAAGCTGTGGAAGGTGCTGATGAAGGCGAGCGAGAAGTCGTTCTTCTGTTCCTTCCAGAAACGGCAGGCTGCTTCGTCCCCCCTTGCGGCCGAGTCGCGTAGCTCCTGATCGATCGCCTCCCGGAGCCGCTGTTTCATCTCGGCGGCGGCCTTCTCCGTGAACGTGATCGCCACGATGTCGAGGACGCGACAGGGACGCGTCTTTGTCCCCTCCTCTCCGGTGGGGGGGATGTCGCGCGCCTCCCCTTTCAGCGTCTCCTCGAGGAAGCGCAGGTAGAGTTCGACGAGGACCGCGGTCTTCCCCGAACCGGCGCCCGCCGAGACGCAGAAGTTTTGCGCGAAGCGGAAGACCTCCTCCTTGACGGGGGACCAGATCATCGTCATCGCGGTTTCCCTTCTCTCTCGGAGGGGCCTTCTCCCCGCCTCTCCGGCGCGATCTGCAGTGCATTCGATCTCTCCCCTCCTCTTCGGAATCGCTCGTGGCGCTCCAAGGATCCCCTCCGCTGTGATCGGTGGTGCACCCGATCTTGCCTCTTCCCGCTCGGGGCGATATACTTGGCTTCATTCGACCCCATGGACCGACCTTCTGAACCCTCCAACAGAGAAGGAGGATCTGGATGCAAAGAGATGCTCGTTTGGGTCTCTGGCTCTCGCTCGCGCTCACACTCTTCTTCGTTCCCTCCCCCCTTTGGGCCGATTCGACCGGCTACCTCCAGGGAACGAAGCGGGAGAAACAAAAGGAGATGCGCCGGATCTCCAAGCTCCTGGGCTACAAGTGCACGGCCTGTCACGATCTCAAGAAGTCGAAGGATTTCTCGAAGAACCAGCACGGCAAGGCGGAGGAGGCCCGATGGATGATGGAACTCTCCGTCACCCATGCCGTCACCTGTGACTTCTGCCACGCGAAGACCCCCAAGGGTGCCGAGAAACTCAACTACACCGAGAAGGGGAAGATCGCCGAGGTCATGATCGCCTGGGCCATGGAGCACGGGAAGCCATGCACGGCGTGTCACGGGAAGAAATTCGAACTCACCGAAGCGGGTAAGAAGGCGAAGGCGGAGAAGAATTACCCGATCTACGAACCTACCCACCCGGCTGCCGAATGATCTCCTCGAAGGAGGCCCGATACGCCTCGAGGTTGTGCTTCCGCGCCAGCTCCAGCCCCTTGGTGGCATAATCGACCGCCAGACGGGGATCGTTCTCCTTCTGGTAGTGACGGGAGATCCGGAGGAAGTAAGCACACCGTTCCTCCGGGGTTTTCTTGATGACTCTGCGTTGCGTCATGAATCCCTGAATCCTCCGTGAAGTTCCGGGGATCATCGAGGGGAGAGCTGGAGGAGACGGCAGACTTCGAGTTTCCGTACGGGCCGGAACTTCTCCTTGTGCCGCCGCAGCCCAGGCCGCCCGAGGTCCCCGGCGTCGTTGATCCAACGATATCCCAGCGAATAGAGTTCGTCCATCATCCGGCAGCGCAGATACTCCGCGGCGCCGGTGACCGAGTGGTCGGTCTTGAGGATGAAGAAATTCGCGCCCCTCTCCGTCATCCCCCCCGCCATCGCGAAACCGAGGATTCGCTCTCCCAGGACGAGGACTCTGGAGAGCAGCGTCGGTTCGGGGAAGAGCGAATGCCATTTGAGCGCCGCAAGGGTGTAGCCGGTATCGAGGACCGGGATGCCGGCAGCGCGCTGCTTGCGTTCGAGCGCACGCACGAGGGCCCGGCAGCCCCCAAGGTCCTCAGCCCCCATCGGGCGGTAGAGGGCCAGCGGATACGCCCGCAGAAAGCGGAAGAAGCGCTTTCGCACATCCCGGAATCTCTTTCCATCCATCGCCGCGACCTCGCCGAGGTCGTAGATGAACTCCCATTCGTTGTGGCGGGGGATGAGGCCGGCACTGCGGGCCTGCTCGGCATCGCTTCGTTCCGCCCAGAGGACCCGGGCGCTGGAATCGCCGTTTGCTGCGTTGGCCGCGGAGATCATCTCCCGAGTTCCCTCGGTGAATGCGGGTCCCTCGCATCCGAGTGGCGGGTAGAAGAGGTCGATCCGCTCTCCCCGCCGGTGCCGCGACCGGCGGTGGAGGAAGACGAAGAGCGCATCCCCGGCCTCTGCGATGAGGACTTGCCGGCTCGGTGCGCTGTAGAAGAAGAGGAAGGGGAAGAAGCGACTCCACATCTCCCGTCCTTTCATGGCGGCCTCGATGCGGGGCTCGTCTTCGCGACGGAGCGGCCGGACCTCGAGATGCCCGATACCGCGAACCGCTTCCGGTTCATCGGACCGGTTCATCACCGTGGATCCCCTCGGCGTAATCGAGCTGGACGTCCATTCCGCCGGAAGCGTCGGCGACGCGAACCCAGGTGATCGCTCCTTCCCGTGCCCATCCGGCCGGTAGGGCAACGAGGGCTTCGAGCGACGCCGCGCGTGGAAGCTCCACGTCCCCCATGGTGACACGCAGCGGTTCCGGGTCGCCATGGATCCGGAAGAGGAGCTTACGCCCCGTGGCGGTCGTCGAGAGGGAGAGCGACGTTTTCTCCCGCACGTAGCGGATCATGAAGCCGACCGCGTCTTCCTCGTAATACCCGAATCGGCCGCTGCCCTCCCGCGGATAGACGAGGATCGTCGTATGCCCCGCCGAGGCCGCGCGCCCATGGCCGGTGGTGTCGTCGATCACCTCCATCGGCACGATCGCCCCCTCGCGGACGAAGAGGGGGAAACGTTCGAGCGGAAACTCGAGGATCCTCGGACCCGGGCCATACTTCACCCCTTCGTCGAAGAAATCGATCCACCTGCCCTCTGGAAAGATGATCTCCCGCGTCTCGCCCGGCTCGTAGAAGGGCGCCACGAGGAGTTCGTCCCCGAGCAGGTAGGTCCAGACTCCGGCCTGCGGCCGCATTGTGGGCAACCCGATCTCGAAGGAATAGGCGGCCTGACTGTAGATGTAGGGGATCAGTTCGTAGTGGAGTCGCGTGTAGGTCCGGTAGATCGATTCGATTCGTTCGCCGTAGGCCCAGGGACGGTGCTCACCGCTCCCCCCGTTCTCCATGATCGGACAGAGCGCCCCAAGCTGTGCCCAGCGGGTGAACGCTTCCGGATGAGGTTCTCCCTGGTCCCGGAAACCGCCGATATCCGAACCATAGCTCACGTAGCCGAGTTCCGCGGAGGTGAACATGTTCGAGAGCGCCACCCGCAACCCCGAGAAATCGGGATCCTGGTCCCCCACCCATCCCGCGAAGTTCACATCGACCGGTGCGAAGGAGAGGGGGATCCCGGTCACGAAGTAGTCGTCGGAGGGACGGGCCGTGATCACCCGGTCGTCCCCGAGCCGGTTGCGCGTGTAGTCGAAGAAGTCCCGGTAGTAGGCGTCCTTGTACTCATCCCACGTCACCTGCCCGCCGTAGCCGATCGAGGGGACGAGCGTCAGGACGTAGGGATCGGTGGCGTCGCACTTCCACCCGTCGATCCCGAGGTCGAGGATCGGATCCATCTGCGCGTGCCACCATGCCACCGCCGCCGGATTCGTATAGTCGAGGAGGCTCCCCTCCCCTCCCCACCACTCGATCGTCCTGCCGTTGCTCAGGAAGTAGCCCTTCCCTTTCGCTTCGTCATAGTTGGAGGCCCCGACGTTGATGACGCTCGTGATCCAGAGGAAGACCCGCACATCGATCCCGTGGAATGCCTCGATGAGCGTGTCCAGATCGGGATAGCGCGCGGGGTCGGGGACGAAGGTGTTCGGTTCCGTCTGCCAGGGCCGATCGATGATCACCGCCCCCACCGGGATGTCATGCTCGAGGAAGGCGTTGACGAACGCCCAGGCACTCTCCTGCGTCCCCGAATTCTCCCACACCCAGTGGCGGTGGACCCAACGCGGCCAGGGAGGAGGCTCGAGCGTCGGTTCCGGCGCGGTGGGCTCGCACGTCCTCCCCCCGATCGAGAGGAGGAAGAGGAGCAAGAGGAGCAAGAGGCCCATGAGAACCCCCTGCAGCACGCTGGATCGTGACGTTCGTTGCATCGGACCTCTCCCTTCCAAGGGGAGAAAGGGGTAGAGACGTCCCCTCCGTCCCTTCGTGACGCAGCCCCGGGCACGGGTGAGGGCGCTTTTCCCTCGAACGAAGGGGAATCGAGCCGCACTTCGGTTCCACTGTAAGAAACGCACCGCATTTTGTCAATCACCGGAAAAAGATGTCGAGGTCCTCCGCGATCTCCCCGGAAGGGGAAGGAGGCGCGTGTCGGCCACAGCGCGGAGGATTGCGGCATACCGGCGGCTGTGGTATCCTGGAGAGAGAAAGCAGGAGGATTGGAGCTTGCACGAGTCGCGCGACGTGTCGAACCGGTGGCCAACGGGGGGCGAGAGGGAAGCTCCTCCAGGGGAGGAGGCCCAGCAGCCGGACCTCTCCGAGATCGTCTCGCGCGTGGCCAATGAGACCTACGGTCATTCGCGGCGGATCATGCCGCAGCAGCCGTGGTGGGAGAACCTCGAAGCGAACTTCCATAAATTCCCCGACGACTTCTACCTCGATTTGCGGACCCAGCTCCTCGTGGAGAGCACGGCATGGCTCGATCTGGCCCTTCGGACCGCGGCGGCGACCTTCGTGGGGCTCACCGCGATTCCAGGGACGCTTCGGCCGCGGAAGTTGCGTGAAGACCTGGCCGATATCGCATTCTACCTCGATCGGCTCGATCCCGACGATCCGGGTCGCTTCTTCGAGTCCCCTCGCCGGATGCCGGTCGTGCTCTCCTCACCGGCAAGGATGGGACTCTTCCAGCCGACCGGGGGATCCCGGGTCCTCTTACGCTTCGAGAGCCCCTTCGTGCCGGTCAATCCCCGCCTCCGGAAGCGCTTCGCGCGGTTCCGTCGCAACCGGATCGCCCATGCGGAATATTGGCGGCACGATACAGGCCCCCGCCCCACGATCTGCGTGATCCACGGTTTCATGGCGGATCCCTACTGGATCAACAGCCGTTTTCTGGCCCTTCCCTGGTTCTTCAAGAAGGGTTACGACATCCTCCTCTATACCCTACCCTTTCATGGAGCGCGCCAGGAGCGAACTTCGCTCTTCAGCGGTCACGGCTATTTCTCCGGCGGGGTGGCGCAGATCAACGAGACGGTGGCGCAGTCGATCCACGATTTCCGGATCTTCCTCCACCATCTCTTCGAACTCGGCGCGCCGGCCGTGGGGGTGACGGGGATCAGTCTCGGGGGGTACACCACGGCCCTCCTGGCCGCGGTGGAGGAGCGGCTAGCCTTTGCGATTCCGAACGTGCCGGTCGTGAGCCTCGTCGATCTCGTCTTCCAGTGGTTCCCGGCGGGCACGCTCGTCAAGGTCCTGCTGCGGCTCGGCGACATCTCGGTCGTCGAGGCACGGCGGGCGATGGCGGTGCACTGTCCCCTGACCTATCCCCCCCGCCTGCCGCGGGAACGACTCATGATCATCGGGGGGGCGGGGGACCGCCTCGCCCCTCCGAAGCATGCCCGGATCTTGTGGGATCATTGGGACCGCTGTCGGATCCACTGGTTCCCCGGAAATCATGTCCTCCACCTCGATCAGGGGAAATATCTCAAGGAGATGCGGCGCTTCATGGAGGGGATCGGTTTCGTTCCATGAGGCCCCGCCGCGAACCGGAAAGGAGACCCCTCATGATGGGCGCCTTTTCCTCCGCCACCGTTGCGAGCACCCTGCTCTTCCTCACCCTTCTTCCACACACGGCCGAGCAGGCGCGTATCGAGCGGGGTCCCTACCTCCAGATCGGCACCCCGGAAGGGATCGTCGTGCGGTGGAACACGAATCTTCCCACCGACAGCGTCGTCTGGTATGGGCCCACCCCCGACACGCTCGACACGTTCGTGCGGGAGTCCGCGCTCACCACCGAGCACGAGGTCCTTCTCAGCGGCCTCTCCCCCGACACCCGCTACCACTATGGGGTGGGAAGTTCGGCGGGTCTCCTCGCCGGGGGGGATGGGGAGCATTTCTTCACGACCGCCCCGCCGGTGGGAACGAGGAAGGCGACGCGGATCTGGGTGATCGGTGACTCGGGCACCGCGGACCGGAACGCCGCGGCGGTCCGCTCCGCGTACCTCGACTTCACGGGGGACCGCCCTACGGACGTCTGGTTGATGCTTGGGGACAACGCCTACGGCGACGGCACGGACCGGGAGTACCAGGCCGCGGTCTTCGCGATGTACCCTTCCCTCCTGCGGACCACGGTGCTGTGGCCCACCTTCGGCAACCACGACGCCAACAGCGCCAGTTCCCTTGGACAGGTGGGTCCTTACTACGATATTTTTACCCTTCCAAAGAACGGCGAAGCCGGTGGTGTTCCCTCCGGAACGGAAGCCTATTATTCCTTCGATCATGCGAACATCCACTTCGTCTGTCTCGATTCGAGCGAATCGGCCTCCCTGCCTGCCATGGGGAACTGGCTCACCGAGGACCTGGCCGCCACGACCCAGGAATGGATCATCGCCTACTGGCATCATCCTCCTTACTCCAAGGGATCCCACGACTCGGACACGGATGGAAATCTCATCGAGATGCGGCGGCGCTACAACCCGATCCTCGAGGATGCCGGCGTCGATCTCGTGCTCGGGGGGCATAGCCATTCCTACGAACGTTCCTTCCTCCTCGACGGCCACTACGGCTCCTCGGAGACGCTCGACGCCTCGATGATCCTCGACGCGGGCAACGGCCGCCCCGGCGAAGAGGGCTCGTACAAGAAACCGACCGAGGGGCTCGCGGGGCATGAGGGAACGGTCTACGTCGTGGCGGGGAGTTCCGGCAAGACGAGTGGCGGGGACTTCGACCACGAAGCGATGTACATCGCCCTCGAAGAACTCGGCTCCCTCGTCCTCGATGTGGCGGGGAGCCGTCTCGATGCGACCTTCCTCGACGACCGGGGACGAATCCGTGACACCTTCACGATCCTCAAAGGCGCCGCCACCCTCCCCGCGCCGAGTGACCTCGAGGCCACCCTCGTCTCGGAGCGGACGGTCGAACTCTCATGGCAGGACAACAGCGAAGGGGAGGAGCGCTTCAAGATCGAGCGCTCCAGCGACGACAACCGCTGGGAGGTCGTGGCGGTCGTGGGGGCCGATGTGACGAACTACACGGACCGGGAAGTGGAGGGGGGGCAGACCTACTTCTACCGGCTCCGCGCCGACAGCCAGACGGCCAACTCCCCCTACACCCCCATCGTGGTCGTCAAGACGGGCACAACGCTCCCCTGCGGCTTCTTCCCCCGCGGGGCAGCGGCACCCCTCCCCCTCCTCCTCTTGCTCTTGCCGATCCTCCTCCCGGCCTCATGTACGATGTCCTCTACCAGGGGGCGGGGTGACTGGCACCCAGGCCGGGAGCGAGAACGACGGCATTCTTGAAGAGACGGGCCGAGGCGGGCAGGCTCGCCCGGAAGAGGGGGGAAGCGGCAAAGAGGATGATCGAGCCGCGCCCCATTCCCTCGATCGTGAGGTAGGCGGTCCGCGCCAGACGGCCCGCCGCCTCGGGCCAGAGGAGACCGCTTACGTGGAGTCCGGCCGGATCGGAGAGACGTGCCACGGTGCGCACCGGTTTGCGGGCGATGTAGGCGTAGTCCCCCTGAATCAGAACCGCCATCCGTTCCGGCAGCCCGTAGGCGAGCCAGTGCTCCGTATCGAGGTCGGCGCGCAGGAAGGTTCCCTGGGGAGAGAAGCGACGGAGCCGTTCATCGATCCGCGTCCACGTATCGAGATCGGTCGGTTCCTCCTCCCCCTCCGGCGGTGAGGGGGGGGAAGAGGGAGTGGTTACGCCGAGAAAGGCGCGGGCACCCGGACCAAGGAGGGGGCTGCCGGGACCGGGGATTCCCAACGTCTCCGCCAGGCGCTCCTGGGCGGCCTCCCCTTCGGCGGGAAGGAAGCCGGTGGCCTCCTGCAATCCGAGCCGCCGGGCCGCCCCCTCGGGAAGACCCAGGCGGGGGGGCGGGAACTTCTCGAGAACCTCCCGGCGCAGACACACCCGGCTCAACCCACTCTCCCGGGCCGCGACGAAGGCCGCCCCATCGCCGATGACGATGAGCGTGCCCCCCCGCTCGACCCATCCCTTGAGACGCTCGATCCCCTCCTTCCCGAAGAGCTGCCGGTACCGCTCGGGCTCGGCGTAGAGGGAGGGGAGAATGAGGACGTTGTACTTGTCGAGGTCTCCGGGAGCCAGGAGATCGATCGGGGAGAGGCGGATGCCCAGTTCCTCGTCGAAGAGGAACCAGATCTCTCCGAAGGCGGGAGGGGAAACGGGTGATCCGGCGAAGACCCCCACCCGCGGCATCTCGAGGAGGCGGAAATCGTTCCCCCCGAGGTCGGAGCCGGACTCGGCCAGAGCGGAGTCCACCCCCACGATTTCGATCCCGGTCTGCCGGGCGATCCGTTCGAGATCTTCCGTGAGCGAGGGGGAGGCCGCGTTGGCACGCCTGCGCAGGAGGAACGACCCCCGGGGATAGGCTCGCCCCGCGATCGCAAAGGGCTCGCGCGCGGCATGGAGGCGATAGCCCGCCTCGAGGAGCCGGGCCGCGGCATCGATGCTCCGGTCCCGCCCGCCATCGATGAGAAACCCATACTTCGCATCCGGGTGGAACAAATGCCCATCGGTCCGCCGAAGTTCCGCAAGGGTGACCCTGGCGCGTGGCACATCCGGAATGGTCGGGCTCCAGTAACTCTCCGTCTGGTAGGAAACCGGCATCGACCAGGCCGTCACCTCGTAGAGGCGGCTTGCCTCCTCCCGCTCGAGGTGCCTGCGTTCATCGCGCAGGAAGGCGTCGTCCATCTGAAGATGGAAGTCGAGGATCGCCCGGACGAGGGGGGAGAGGGGCTGATCGAGGGGGACGAGGAAGGTGCCCGCCGGAAAGGGCGCCTTGCGGGTCTCCCCCCAGAAGTCGGTCGCCTCGGGGAGCGAGAATTCACCTTCCGCCCGGAAGACCTCGATCTGCTGGCGCAGGAGGCGCTCGACGAGATGCACGGTGCGGTCGGGATCGGGGGCCGGAGGGAAGAGGAAGAGGGCCGGTGCACCCTTTTTCGGTTTCTCCACGGCTCGCCGTTTTTCCCCGAGGAAATCGCCCAGGATCTCCTCCCGGTGCTCGGCAAGGGTCTCGAGGTTGGCCAGGGAACTGACGAGATGATGCCGGATCGCCTCTTCATAGGTGAGCAGGGTGCCATCCGCTCGTTTGACGAGCCGTCCCGCGGTTGCGGCCTGCTCGTAGAGGATCCCGACGGCTCCGGTGTAGATCGACCAGGAGGAGCCATACCCCGGGTACCACTCCTCGTTCCACTCCCGGGTGTAGTAGCTCCATCCCTCCCGGTCGAACGCCGCGGCCTGGGCCTTGGCAAAGCGGGGCCACCACTTGCGCACCGCCGCCGTCAGATGGGGATTGAAGGGTTCCCGCGGCGGGGAGAAGAGGTACGTCTCCTCCGGCCCCATCTCGTGGGCATCGACGACGAGCTGGGGATGCCAGGAGAGGATCGCGGCGATCCTCCCCCGACTCTCGGGGTGGATCAGGGTGAACCAGTCGCGGTTGAGATCGAAGAGATAGTGGTTCCCCCGCCCCCGCATCCAGAACCCCCGGAAGTGGAGGCCGTTCGTGTCGGGGTTCGGGACCCGCCCCTGGATCGAATCGAGTTGGGCCAGGAAGCGCTCCCGCCCGTCGGGGTTCTGGAGAGGGTCGATGAAGACGACGAGGCGGTCCCGAAGGAAGCGGGCCGCTTCATCCGTTCCGGCCACGAGCCGGTAGGCCAGAAGGAGGGCGGCCTCCGTGCTCGAGAGTTCGTCCCCGTGGATCGCATAGGCCATCCAGGCCAGCGCGGGCATCTCCCGAACGATCCGCTCCCCCTCCCCGGGGGGCAGCCGCCGGGGATCGGCAAGCGCGGCCGCCATCTCCCCGATGTCGTCGAGATGTTCGATGTGCAGCGGGGAACCGATCGCCAGATAGAAGAGCACCCGCCCCTCGTGCGTCCGGCCGTAGCGAAAGAGACGCGCGTGAGGCGAATGCTCTTCGAGCGCCTTGAAGTAGCGCAACACCGCCTCGTGATGCGTGCGCCGCTCCCCGATCGGGTACCCGAGGAAAGAATCGGGGGAGGGAACCGTGGGATCGAACGTCCCTTCGGGAAAGAACCCCTCCACGGCAGCCCCGGCTTCGACCGTGGGCAGGAGGAGAAGAGAGAGGGCAAAGAGGGTGCAAAGGAGGAGCAACTTCATGACGATGCCTCGCTGGAGAAGGAATCGGGGGGCGCTCAGGCGAGCGCGAGGAGCACATAAGCCATGGCGAGAAGGATCTGCAACAGCGCGGAGGGAAACGGATGTTCGACGAAACCGGGCAACGACATCGGCAGCCTCTGCTTCGATGGCCTCCCCGGCGCGGGGATGGGGAACGACGAGGACGTTTCCCAGCGTGATCGGCTCGTAGGGGTAGATCTCCCGTTCCGCCGCCCGGAAGATGCGCTCGAACTGGTCGATGCCGCGCATCGTTTCCCTCCCACTCCTCTTCCCTTACCATTGCCACGATCCGCTCGTCAAGCCCCGCTTCCCTTGCCTCCCCGATCCAGAAGATCGAATCAAGTCCGTTTCACCTTCCCAGGTCGTATGCCCTGCAATCGTCCCTGCGGAAAAAGTCCTTGACAATGTCGGTATCTTCGGTTACGCTGGGCTTCACTCTCTGGGAATCTCGTCCTTTTCGGAGGAAGAGGTCAAGGTGACGTTCCCTCCAGGACATAGAGTTTTTCCCCTTCTCCACGTTGCCCCCTTGCGCTTCGTGGGAGAGGCGGTGCGTCCCCTCACGATCGATCCTTTGCGGGTGGGTCACTTCCTTCGGGGGGGGATCAAGCATGTCTTCTTCCGACGATCCACCGATCCCCGCCGTGCTTTCTGGCCTTCCCTCTATTGCGAACTCTTCGAGCCCGATCGTCTCCCCGCGCTCGCCGCGCTCAAGGAGCGTTTCGGGTACCGGGCCACGCTGCCCCGGCCGATTGCGCTCGATACGACCTGGACGGGTGGGCACTACCGTGCGGGGGCCGCCTTCTCCTTCGGGATCGTGCTGACCGGCCGCCTCTGCCGTCCGGAGGTCGTCCATGCCCTGATCTTCGCGGTCGAGGAGATGGGACGCCGCAAGGGGATCGGCCCGGGGGGAAAGTTCTGGCTCAAGCGGGTCGAGACCTTGGGACCCGGTTTCGTGATCCGCGAGATCTACGATGGGGAGCGGGGAATCTCGACGCCCGAGATCCTCCTTCACCGTTTCGAGGACGTTGCGCAGGAACCGCATGGCGCCGATCACCGGCTGCGTCTCGAACTCACCTCTCCCCTCCAACTCCGCCGTGAGGGCAAGAGCGTCACGCAACTCCCCTTCGCCACTCTGCTCCAGGCGCTCCTCCTCCGTTTCGAGATGCTGCAACGCTACTTCTGTGATGGGGGGGAGAGGCTGCACCCGCGGGAAACGATCGAGGCGCTCGTGGCGGCGGCAAGCGAGGTGCGCACGCGGCAGAGCAGCCTCACCTGGCAGGCGGTTCGCACCCGCGGGGAACGCTCTTTGGGTGGCCTCACCGGCTCCGTCGTCTATGAGGGGGACCTGACCCCCTTTCTCCCCTATCTCGCCTTCGGTGGCCTTACCGGCGTCGGGAAGAAGACGACCTTCGGGCTTGGCCGCTTCACACTCCACCCCCAAGGGGGTAGGAGACGCCAATGACCCCACACCCATGCGATCGAGCGAGGGTTTCCCTCGAAGGGTTTTCTGGGCATCGGGGGGGAGTGCACGATTGTCTCCCCTTTCGCCGTCCTTGATCATGGAGACCATGGAAAGAATCGAGATGGGGAGGACAACGACTTCTGTCAGACCACCCCCAGAATCTGCAGGGCGCGTTCGTCGTCTCCCCGCAGTACACATCTGATCTGAGGAGGACCGATGGAAAGGTGGCAGGCTACCTTCGAGATCGTGACGCCGATGTTCCTCTCCGGCGCCGACCAGAAGACGAAGGCCGAGTTGCGGGCCGCTTCGTTGCGGGGCGTCATGCGCTGGTGGTTCCGGGCGATGCGGGGCGACTGGGACGGCAGGCTCTCTGAGGCGGAGAGCGCCCTCTTCGGCGCCACCGACCTGGCTTCCCCCTTCCGGCTCCGTTGCCACATGCAGAATCGCAGGAGCGACAAGTTCCGGAAGGAGAAGTTTGGAACGGGCGTCCAGTACTTCGGTTTCTCCATGGATGCGAAACGGGGGGGCGAGGCGATCCAGCGAAAGTACCTCCCCCCCAGGTGTCGTTTCGAGGTGACCCTCGCCTGGCCCGCCTCCCTCCCCCTCGAGCGGAAACGGGGCATCGTCGCCGCCCTCTGGCTGGCGACCTGGCTCGGCGGAATGGGGAGCCGAAGCCGCCGCGGATTCGGCTCGATGCGGGTGACCGAGGTGAAGAACCCCGGAAACGAGGCTCTTCGCGAACTCCCCTTCACCTTCCAGGGCGATTCCCAGCAGCTCCACGACTTCCTCGAAACCAACCTCCGGCGGTGCGTCGCGTGGATCGGGCGGGGTACCCCTCCCGATGGGACTTCCCTCCCCGATTATTCCGTGCTCCATCCAAAATTTGCCAAGCTCTATCTCTGGAAGACCCCCTTTCGGGAGTGGGAGAGGGCGATGGATGAGGCGGGGACGCGAATGATGAATTTCCGGCGCAGATACCCCCTGAATCGTCCAGGGAATCCCTGGGGGGATTACCAGGAAGTGAAGAAGTTCCTCCAGCATCCATCGAAGGAGATCGGCCCGATCCGCCGGGCGGCATTCGGGCTTCCGATCGAGTTCTACTTCACCTCCCTGCCGCCAGGGTCGAACAAGGCCTCCGTGAAGGGGAAGAAGAAAGAGCGGCGAGCCTCTCCCCTCTTCGTGCGCGTCGTCAGGCTCGGTGACCAGCGCTACGGACTCCTCTTCCTCCTCCTGCGGGCCAAGATCCTCCCCGAGGGAGAACCGATCATGATCAAAGCCCGCTCAGGGACGGGGTTCGGACCTCAACCCGATTTCACCGCGGTCGAGGAATTCCTCGATGAAAACGTCGTTCCGCAGGCATGGGAGGTTTCGGTATGATCGGAAGTAGCGAATGGTGGCGAAGGAAGATCGCGGCATTCCTCTTCACCCCCCCCGACGTGGCGATCGCGCCGGAAGAACGGGAGGAACGCGCCCGCGTCTTGATCGCGGCGGCCCTCGGGGAGGATCCAGGAGGTCTCACGATCCCCGATGCGGTGCGGCGGGCGGAGGAGAATGCCCGGGGGCTCGATATCCCCCCGATCGTGGAGACACTCGATCGTTCGGTCTTCCGGAGGAATCCCTGCATCGTCCACCCCCTCTCGGGCGCAATCCATCCGCTCGACGAGATCGAGGAGACGATCCATCGCTACGACGCGGCGCGTGGGCTCGATCTCCTCAGAGGGGCGGTGGCATCGATCCGCGAGGAGATCGGAGCATCCTCCGCCAGTGGGAAGAATGCCACGACGAACGATCCCTTCGAGAAGCGGCTCTTCCTCGCCCTCTGGCGAAAACTCCCCGACCGGATCCGGAAGCTCGAGAAGGATCATGGGATCGCGTTGGGCCACTGGTGGGATCTCCTCCCCGCCGATCCCTGCCTCCCCTCGCACGGCATCTGGGATCATGCGGCGGTGGCCTCCGCCTTTGCCGGCGCGGGTGAGACGCCGGCGCTCCTCTTCTTCACGATCGGATCGGCCCAGGAGTTCGTCGGGAGCGCCCGCCGAACGCAGGACTTCTGGATGGGGAGTTTCCTCCTCTCCTACCTCATCTGGAAGGGGATCGAGGTCGTGGTGGATCGTTGCGGACCCGATGCGCTCCTCTACCCCCACCTCCACGGCCAGCCCCTCGTCGATACATGGCTCGAAAAGGAGAAGAAGCTCTCCCTCCCCCCGCTCGACAAGGAGAAATTGAAGATCGCCAACTTCCCCAACGCCTTCTCCGCGCTCGTGCCGCGGCAGGACGCCGAAGCGCTGGCCCGCCAGGTCCGAGCGGCGATCGAAAGGGAATGGCGTGCGATCTCGAAGGCGGTCCGCGAGGCGGTCGAAGAGACCCTCTGGGAGAGCCACGGCCCTGACCTCTCGAACGACACCGTATGGAACGGCATCTGGGAGCGGCAGGGGAGCCGCTTCCTCGAAGGACTCGGGGTCTTCTGGGTCGTCTCCCCCTGGGGGGAAGATCCGGAGGCCATCGCCGCGGCCTGCCGCGAACTCTTCGATCCGGGAAGCGCGCCGGAGAAATCCGCCGACCCCCTCGATGCCTTCGAAGAGATCCGGGAAGGGCGCATGAACCTCGGGATGGTCTATGCCCCCCTCTCCACCCTGACGGCACGGGCGATGTCGGCACGCAAGAACCTCCGGGCCTTCGCCCAGGTGGAGGAGCCGGGAGAGAAGTGCACGCTCTGCGGCCTCCGCGAGGCCCTCCACCCCGAATGGTCGTCCGGCAACGGCCGTTTCCACGCCCTGCGGAACTTCTGGAAGACGTTGGGGAACATCGATCGCCGGCCGAAGAGCGGGGAGGAGGGAGAGAACGAAAGGACGCAGAAGCTCAAGGGCCGGATCGGCAAGGAGGATCGCCTCTGTGCGGTCTGCCTGACGAAACGGCTCGCCCTCGAGGCCTACTTCTGCGACACCTTCGGTTTCGACCGGCATATCTTCCCCTCCACCGCAACCCTGGCCACGACCCCCTTCAAGGAAGCAGCGATCGAGGCCTACGAGGCCGGGAATCTCCCCCAACTCGAGACGTACGTCGATGCGGTCCTGAAATTCCTCAAGAAGGCGAGGATCTTCTACGCCGCCTCCGGCGTCCCCCGCCTCGAAGTGCAGGCCAAGGGCGTGGCGAAAGAATTCCTCAGAATCGACGGGGACTGGCTCTACGAGGAGTCCTTCGACCCCGACACGATCTCCCACCAGTACCAGATCGGTGGAAAGCGGATCGATGAGACGCTGCGCCGAAGCGCGCTCGATGCCCTGAAGCAACTCCTTTCGGCATGCCGGGATCTCAAGAAAGAGAAAAAGATCGCCACCGCGAAACCGGCCCGCTACTACGCCCTCGTCGCGATGGATGGCGACAAGTTCAGCGAATGGGTGGCGGGGAAACGGGCGCCCCGGATGCAGTGGATCTTCCATCCCGATCTCGTCGAAGGGGAGGGGAAGGATCCCAGGATCGTCGAAGGGGTGGGTTCCCGGCTCCGTCCCCTCGGAGGGGGGAGCCATCTGGCGCTGAGCGCGGTGATGAAGAACTACGCGCTCCACGTCGTGCGCTGGGCCGTCGAGGTACAGCACGCCGGGAAGCTGATCTACGCGGGGGGGGACGACGTGATCGCCTTCGTGCCGCTGCGGGACCTCTTCTCCCTCCTTCGCACGCTTCGGATCCTCTTTCAGGGGGAATCGTTCCACGAGAGCGCGGGAGGGATTCATATCGAAGCCGGGAAGGGGATCGCCACGATCGAAGAGGAAGAAGGCAAGCACCCGATCCTCCTGGCGGGGGGGAAGAATCCCCGGAGTGACCAGGTGTTTCAGGGGCCCACCGCCAGCGCGGGCGTCGCCTTGATCCACGAGAGCCATCCCCTCCCCTACGCCATGGTGGAAGCCCTCCATCATGCGATGAAGGGACGGGCCAAGGACCGCCTGGGGCGGGACGCCTTTGCGCTCCACCTCCACCGCCGCTCGGGGGAACCGGTGGAGTGCGGGATGAAGTGGTTCGTCCCCTCGAGAGACGAAAGCGCCGGCTCCTTCGACATTCTCGAGGAACTCGATGCGTTCGTCGGGTGGTTCGATCGGGACGACATCTCCTCCCGCCTCCCCTACGACATGGCACGACGGATCGAGATCTTCCATTGCGAGCGTTCCGAGGAGGAACTTGCCTGGTATCTCGATGCCCTCAGGGAGGCCCGTCCCTGGTATCTCGATGCCCAGAAGGAGGAGTTCATGCGTCTGTTGGGACGTCATACCGCGGAGACGGATGAGGATACGCGGCGTGAGATCCGCAAGCACGCGGAGCGGCTCGTCGAGGCCGTGGAGGAGGCGGAGCGGCTCGTCGTGCAGCAGAAGGAGGAGAAGGGGGAAAAACCGCCGAGGGTGGATGCCTCCTGGGAACGCCTCACCCGGTTGCTCCTCGTGGCCCGTTTCATCGCACAGGAGGGATAGCGATGTGGATCTTCGTCGAACCGTTCGATGTGCTCCTCTTCCGGGATGCCAAGCCCTTCACCGCGGGGGAGAACTTCCGGGTGTCGAGCACCTTCCCCCCCCTCTCCCTCCCCTTCGCCGGGGCGATCCGCGGAAAGATCCTGACCGACGCGGGGGTCGATCTGGCCGACTACCGGGAGCGGGTGAGAAATCACGATCCCCTTCCCCTCGCCGAGGCGATCGGTGGCCCCGACGGCTATGGGAAGCTCCGGATCCGGGGACCCTTCCTCTGGCGGAAGGGGGGGAAGGATGAGGAGGAAGGGGCCGCCTACTTTCCGATCCCGAACGATCTCCTCTTCCGGCAGATGACGCAAGAGGAACGACGCCGTCCCCTCCATTTGCGCCCCGCGCCACTCCCGTGGGAGGGGATCGTGACGAACGCGCCCGGTTTCCCGGATCTCCCCCTCTGGAGCAGGAAGGAGGGGGACGTGCCGGAGGAACAGGAACGCCTGATTCCCCTCCCCCCCCTCATCGACGATCTACTGGGAAACCGGGCCTCGGCGATGGAGGAGAGCCCCGCCCCCCATTACCGGGAAAGCCGGAGCGGACTTGCGCTCGGGCGTGGGCGTACGGCCAGGCCGGGACTCAAATACACGGTCGATTTCATCCGTCTCTCGAAAAATTTCGGCTTCCTCCTCGAAGTGAGTGGCGCCGGCGAGGCGCACCTTCGGGAAGGGGGGATCTTCCCCCTCGGCGGGGAAGGACGCCCCGCCCGTTACTACCGGTTGACGGCCGAAGCGACGAAGGGGGTGACGGAACTCTTCGAGGGGGAGGCGTTCCGAAAGCAGCTCGAGGGGAAACTCGTGGGACGCAAACGCTTCAAGCTCTATCTCCCCGCCCCGGCCCTCTTCCGGCAGGGATGGCTCCCCGACTTCCTCGAAGAGACGCCCCGGGGGATCGAGGGGAGGATCGGCGCGCTCGAGGTGCGCCTCCTCTGCGCCGCGGTTGGAAAAGGGATCCCTCTCAGTGGCTGGGATCTGGCGAGAAACCGCCCCCGTCCCCTGCGTCTGGCCGTCCCGGCGGGGAGCGTCTATTTCCTCGAAAAGCTCGGGGACCAGCCCCTTACGGAGGCGGAGGTGGCGCAACTCTTCGAGGGGGTTCATGGCAAGAGCCTTCAGCGCCTCGATCCGGTCACGAACCACCGGGGGAGCGAGGAACTCGAACGGGAGGTCGAGGAGAAGGGGAAGATCGGTTTCGGTCTCGCCCTCCTCGGATATGTCGAACCGGAAACCGGAATGTAGCGGAGATCTCTCGGATGGCATCTCCCTGGAACTCCGGCAAATCCAGCATCAGGCCTGCGAGGGCGACCCACCCCGGGAAGCTCCCCTCGCACGAGAACTCATGAGGAGTCGATCATGTTCAAGGAATCTGCGGTCCTCTTTCTCCTGACGGAAACCCCCCTTCATGCGGGGAGCGGCGCCAGCGTCGTGGGCGCGGATCTCCCGATCCAGCGGGAACGGCACACGAACTTTCCGATGATCCAGGCCTCCGGCGTCAAGGGAGTCTTCCGCGATCTGGCCACGACGATGTACGGCAAGAAGTACGACAAGAAGAAGGAGCTGGAGGTCGTCTTCGGCCCCGAGACGAACGACGCGGACAAGCATGGGGGGGCCCTCGCCTTCACCGATGCCCGGATCCTCCTCTTTCCGGTCCGTTCCCTCGCCGGGGTCTTCGCCTGGGTCACCTGTCCCACGGTGATCGAACGCCTCAAGCGTGATCTCGAGGAGGTTCGTTCCGATGGGGAACTCCAGGGAATTCCGGTCGAATCCCCCTCCCTTTCCCAGGCCTTCGTGACCAGCGACTGCGAGGTGAACGATGGGGAGCGGGTGATCCTCGAGGATTTCGTCTTCGACAAGAAACCGAACCATGGCGTGGAGCGTCTGGCGAAATGGCTCTCCAAGCGCATTCTCCCCACCCCTTCGGGGGGGAACGATTCCTATGCCTTCTGGCGCAAAAAGATCGAAACCTCCCTCGTCCTCGTGCATGACGATGTCTTCCGCGATTTCGCCGAGTTCTCCACCGAGGTGATCAACCGGATCCGGATCGGGGAGAACGGCGTCGTCGAGACGGGGGCCCTCTGGAGCGAGGAGCACCTCCCCTCCGAGACCTTCCTCTACTCGCTCCTCCTCTCGACCGATCCGAGGGGGCCGAAGAATACGAACGGCCAGACGGTCAAATCGGCCGGCGACGTCCTCCACTACCTCGAGCAGGAGATCATCCGTGAGGCGAAGATCATCCAGTTCGGTGGGGATGAGACCGTGGGGAAGGGACTCGTGC
>CAZTSL010000008.1:43410-63895 GCA_964616915.1 uncultured bacterium | reverse complement strand
GAGCCGCCGATCCCCCTCGGCGCATTCGATCTCGATTCCATGATCGGACAGGGGGGAATGGCGAAAGTCTGGCGGGGGAGACACCGTACGACAGGAAGGCTCGTGGCGGTCAAAGTCCTCTCCGAACGCTACGCCGACGACTCGAAACATCGGGCTGCCCTCCGGCGGGAGATCGAAGCGGTCAGCCGGCTCCACCATCCCAGGATCGTCCACCTCTTCGATCATGGTGAAGTTCCATCAGGAACGGCAAGAGAAAGCCAAGGGCGCCTCGTGGCCGGTACGCCCTATATCGTGATGGAATTCGTGAGGGGGGGAACGCTGCAACGGGTGATCGACCCCCCCCTCCCCTGGCCCCCTCTCCGGACCTTTCTCCTCGAACTCCTCGACGCACTCGCTCATGCTCATGCGCGGGGGATCATCCACCGCGATCTCAAGCCGGTCAATATTCTCCTCTTCGGCGAAGATCTCTCGGAGGGGTGGAAACTCACCGACTTCGGCTTGGCGCACGCCACCGAGAACGACGAACGGCTCGATCAGGGGATCACGACCGAACACGCTGCCGGAACCCCCTGTTACATGGCGCCCGAACAGTGGGAGGGACAGGTACGCGACTACGGCCCCTGGACAGATCTCTATGCCCTCGGTTGCATCGCCTACGAACTGATCAGCGGTCGCCCCCCCTTTCTCGGAGGGATGCGGGAACTCATGCGCAGTCACCTCTTCCGAATTCCCCTTCCCCCCTCCCCGCGGGTTCCGCTGCCGGGGATCCTCCAGGAATGGGTGATACGCCTTCTCGAAAAGGAGCCCGGAAACCGTTTCCCCTGCGCTGCGGACGCGGCCTGGGCGCTGGCACAGATCCCGGCGACACGCGAGGAGGGAAGGGGAGCCCCCCTCGCACGGGGAGATCCCGAGAGCGTCGATGGGATGGGAGAGACCCTGGCGCTGGGAGGGATGTTGACGACCACACTCCCCCCCGAGGCGACCCTCTCCGATTCCCCGCAAGCAGCGCCCGTTCCCTCCCTCTCTTCACCCCTGGCCACCGCCGACGCTCCCCCTTCCATACCGGAAGGGTGGGAAGAGGAACCCCATCCCCTTCCTCCTGCTCTCCCCGGGGTGGGCCCCAACCTCCTCCGGTTGCGGACCCTCCCCCTCGTAGGGCGCAGGCGGGAGCGGGACCTCCTCTGGAAAGCCTTGCGAGAGGTTGTCCAGGATCGACAACCCCGTGCGGTCCTCCTGGCCGGGCCTGCCGGAAGCGGAAAGAGCCGGCTGGCCCAATGGCTGGCGGAACGGGCACACGAAACGGGGGCTGCGGTGATCTTCAAGGCATTCCACCCCCCCACGCCAGGCCCGTCCGACGCGCTGGCCCGTATGGTGGCCCGACACTTCGGATGCATCGGCCTGCCACGCCCGAAAGTCCTGGCCCGCATCGAACGATCCCTCCACGCCACCGGCGAGAAACGTCCGGAGGAGGCCCAGGCCCTCACGGAACTGATCGTGCCGGAGGAGACCACCGGCGAGGGAATCTTCGGGAGCCGCGTCCAGCGTTACCTCCTCGTTGCCCGCGTGCTCGAACGGGCCGCCCAAGCACGTCCCGCCCTCGTCTGGCTCGACGACGTCCAGTGGGGAAGCGACACCCTGGAATTCGTAGACTTCCTCCTCCGCTATCCGGAGGTACCCGAGTTCCCATGTCTTCTCCTCCTCACCCTTCAGGAGGAGGCGCTCACCGATCACCCCTTCGAGGCGGCACAAGTCGCGAAGCTCAGACGACACGACCGTTGCGCGACCCTTGCGCTTCCCCCCCTCCCTCCCGCCGACCATCTCCGTTTGATCGAGCAGATGGTCGAGGGCGACCTCGCCCTCCGGATCGCGGAGCGGACCGCCGGAAACCCGATGTTCGCCGTGGAACTCGTCATCGCCCTCGTTCAACGGGGACGCCTCGAAACGACAGCGGAAGGATTCGCACTCAAAGCGGGGGCCACACTCGAACTCCCCGACGACCTCTATCAGGTCTGGCGCACACGCATCGATCGCTTCCTCGATGGGGAACCCCCACAGCTCTGTACCGCGCTCGAGTTGGCCGCCACTCTCGGACTGGAGGTGGAGCGGGAGGTGTGGGAAAGGGTGACACGATCCGCCGGAATCCCCATCCCCCTGGACCTCGAGGATCGACTCGTCAGCAAGGGACTTGCCGAGCCGATGGAGACGGGATGGGCCTTCGTTCACGCCATGCTGCGGGAAACACTCGAACGGCAGGCCCGGGAAGGGGGGCGCTGGCCCGCGCACAACCGCCTCTGCGCAAAGACTTTCGCCAGCCTCGATCCCCTTCGGGTGCCGGACCGCGACGAACGGCTCGGTCGCCATCTCCTCGAGGCAGGGGAAAGATCGGCCGCTCTCGATCCCCTCTGGCGGGGGAGCCTGCGACGACTCCACCGGAGCGATTACCGCTCCGCCCTCTCCCTCCTCCTCCTGCGGGAGAAGGCCCTCGAGGAGCTGGGAATCCCCAGGAGCGATCCCCGATGGATCGAAGGATGGTGCCTGCGCACCCGGATCCATGAACTCCAGGGCGAATTCGACGAGGTCCGACGCTGGGCACGACGGATCCAGAAGGCTGCTCGTCCCGGAGAAGACGACCACTTCCTCGCAGAGGCCCTCCGGGCCCTCGGAAACGCCGAACGGCAAGCCGGAAACCTCCGACAGGCCCTCTGCTTCCTCGAAGCGGCGGGAGAGATCTTCGAGAGGAGCGGCGATCGGATCAGCCTGGCGAAAATCCTCGCCTCCAGTGGAGATGTCGCCCGCCAGCGGGGAGATTTCAAGGGCGCGGAGCAATTCTTCCGCCGCTCCCTCGCCCTCCACCGGAAGGCGCGAAACACGCTCGGGGTGGCCACCGTCTGCTCCGGCCTTGGCAACGTGGCACGCCAGACGGGAAGACTCGAGGAAGCCGCGGCCTTCTTCGAAGAGGCCCGCTCCCTCTTCGAACAGCTCGACAACCCGATCGGCATCGCGAACTGCCTGAACGGGCTTGCCGAGACCGCCAGAGCCCGGGGGAACTTCGCAGCCGCGGAAGCGGGCTACCGGAAAGCGTTCGAGGTCTACGAAACGGTCGGCTCCCGCAATGCCATCGTCATGAAGATCAATCTGGCCCTTCTTCTCCTTGCCCGGCGCTGCTTCTCCGAGGCGAAGACGATCCTTCGCGACACCCTCGATCGCTCCGGAAAGCGCCCTCCGCAGGCGCTTCAGGCCTGTCTCCACCTCGCCCTCCTCCCCTGCGCCGCAGCCGAAGGCGCCTGGGAGGCATGGGACGAGCACTACCGCACCGCGCGTGCCCTCCTGGAGCAAACGGGGCTCATCGATCCCGATGTCGCCTGGAGTGCCGAACTCGCCGGAGATCTCGCCCTGAGTGCCGGAGAAGGACAACGTGCCCGGCAGGCCTATGGGATCGCGCGCCGGCAGTGGGAGAAACTCGGTGATCCGGGGAAGTGCGAGGCGCTCGACCGGAAGATCTGGGGTGGAGGAGGATACGGCGACACTCCTGCGTAGCTTACGCGGGTGGCCCTCCGACCCACTCCCCACATTTCCCCTCACAGCGGTCGCCGGTTCCGTCGCCATCCGCGTCCTCCTGACTGGGATTGGCGATTCTGGGACAGTTGTCACAGGGATCCCCCACGCCGTCGGCATCGCCGTCCTCCTGTCCGCGGTTGGGGACCTCGGGGCAATTGTCCGCATGATCGGGGAGCCCGTCCCCATCTCCATCGAGGAGGAAGGCGGCCAGAATATCCGAATCTCCCCCTCTCGTCCCCTTGGGGGCGCCCCTGCGGTGGTCCTCCCACACGACCAGGATCCGCTCTCCGCCGGCGGTGAGCGCGGGAAGGATCTGGTCCTCGGGTGCGCTCACGATCGGAATCCCTTCGATGCTCAACGTCTGCCCCTCTCCGGAAAGGACCGTGCTGTAGATGTCGGTTGCCAGCGTCTCCCCCTCCCGGTCGTCCTCCCAGGCGACGAGGAAGTCACTGGCGCTTCCCACCACTGCCGGGTGCCGCTGATTCCCCGGTGAGATCGAGACTTCGATCGCCGTGGGATCGAGGAGGTTTCCATCCCGGTCGATCCGGACCGCATGGAGGTCCGTCTCGATCGCGTCGAAGGCCTGGCAATCCCACACCACGAGGAAGTTTCCCCCGTTCCAGTCCACGGCGGGATTCTCGGGATCGCCCTCCTCCTCGGCCACGACGATCGGCGAGGGGTCGAGGATCTCCCCACCCACGGCCACCCGTTTCGCCTCGATGCGCGAGCGGGGGGGGTCGAAGGCCTGACAGTCCCAGACGACGAGGAATTCCCCATCGCCGGCCGCGAGATCGGGTTGCCGTGGATCCCCCTCCCCGGCATGGATCGGAATCGGTTGGGGGTCGAGGATCCGACCGGCGGGATCGAGGCGGATCCCCTCGATCCCGCTCTCCGGGTCGCTGTACCCCTGGCAGTCCCAGACGACGAGCGCCGTTCCCCCCTCGACGGCCACTTTGGGGGTGATCTCGTGGTTCGTCCCCACCGCGACCGCGATCCCTGCGGGGTCGAGGAGATCCCCCTCCGGCGTCACCCGCGCGGCGTAGATGTCTGACGTATTTCCCGAACGGTGGTCCTCCCACACGACGAGAAAATTCTCCCCGTTCCATGCCACGGCGGGATCTCGCTGATCCTCCGGTGCGGTCGAGACCGGGATCGGTTCCGGGGTGATCGGTTCACCCGCGGCATCGAGGAGGGCTGCATAGATGTCGAGCGTTTCCCCTCCTTCCTCATGCCAGACGACGAGATAGACCTCCCCGTCGGTGGCGACCTGCGGATCCTCTTCCCCCGCATCGCCGGTCGAGACGGGGAACTCCTCGGCGGAGTCGCACGGCGTCCCCACGCCGTCCCCGTCGGCATCGGCCTGGGAAGGGTTGGAGACCTCGGGACAGTTGTCACACGCATCCCCGAAACCGTCACCATCCGTGTCCCGCTGGTCGGCGTTGGGGCGGGTGGGGCAGTTGTCGTTCCCGTCGAGAATCCCATCGCCGTCTTCGTCCTGCGTCACTTTCACGATGAAGAGGTCGGAGAATCCCTTCTTCGTCCCCTGGATCGGATCGACGGTCGGGAAATCGAGGGAGTCGGTCTCCCCGGTCACGTAGAGGGTCGCAGCCGGGTCGATCGCGATCGCGTTGGCGATCTCGCCGGCCCCCCCCCCAAGGTAGGTGGAGAAGACGAGTTCCCGCCCCCGGTCGTCCAGCTTCGCGATCACGATATCTCCGTTCCCACCGGGCTGGGCCTGAAGCGCCTCGACGACCGGAAAATCGGTGGAAAAGGTGTACCCCGTGACCACGACGTTACCCAAGGGGTCGAAGGCCACAGCGGTCCCTACGTCTGCCCCCTCCCCCCCGAGATAGGTCGAGAAGCGAAGCGCCGTCCCCTCCGGATTGAAACGCGTCACGAAGAGGTCCACATCCCCGGCCAGGTTCTCCTGGACCGCGTTCGTCACCGGAAAGTCGGCGGAAGCAGTCTCTCCGGTGACCACGACGTCACCGGAGGGATCGGCCGCGGTGCCCAGCGCGATATCCGTTCCGCTCCCGCCGAGGTAGGTCGAGAAGCGGAGCGCTCCTTCCCCATCGAATTTCGTGAGGAAGACGTCGCGCCCCCCCCCATTCGTCTCCTGGATCGCACCGAGCGTCGGGAAATCGTCCGAAAGCGTCTGCCCCGTGACGAGGATCTCCCCCCCCTCCGCCGTGGCGACCCCGCGCCCTTCGTCCCAGCTCGTTCCCCCGAGGTAGGTCGAGAAGTGGAGACTCTCCCCCGTTGCCTCGAACTTCGTCACGAAGGCGTCGTAGGAGCCCCCCTTCGCCCCCTGGAACGCATTGACCGTCGGAAAGTCGGTGGAGAAGGTATATCCCGTCACCACGGGATTCCCTTCTTCGTCAAATGTAACGGATTGTCCGAAATCTGAACTTCCCCCCCCGAGGTAGGTCGAGAAGAGGAGTTGCGTCCCCGTCGCATCGAGCTTCGTGACGAAGGCATCGCTCCCCCCCGCGAAGGTCTCCTGGACCGCACGGATCGTCGGGAAGTCGTCCGAGGTGCTCCACCCCGTCACACAGGGGTTTCCCCCGCTGTCGAGCGCGATCCCATAGGCCCAATCCGTCCCCCCTCCCCCGAGGTAGGTCGAGAAGAGAAGCGTCGTTCCCGTCGCGTCGAACTTCGTGACGAAGACGTCGCTCCCGCCGGAGAGCGTCGTCTCGATCGCGTCCACGGTGGGGAAGTCGAGCGAGGCGGTCACGCCCGTCACGAAGAAATTCCCCTGTGCATCCACGGCGATGCCGTAGCCGGTGTCGTCCCCGTCTCCTCCGAAATAGGTCGAATAGGTGAGGACCGGGTCGATGACGAGCGTTTCGTTCTCGTCGTAGGGGGGGAGCGCGAAGCCGACGCCCCCCCCGCCGTGGGGGAGATATCCACCGGTCAGGCTTTCCCTCTTCCCGGCTCCTTCCCGATGGATCGATGGCTTCGCCTGTCGGATCTCCCCCCTTGCGAGGGGGAAACGAAGTCCTCCCTCCTCATCGAACTGGAAGGGGGCAACGTGGGGGGCGGTGCCGAAGGTTTCGTAGGAGAGGGTGATCTGCTCCGGGTCCGCCCCGGGCGAGACGATGAAGTCGAACTCGAGTTCCCCTTCGCGGCCGTGGTAGAGGAGATCGATGCCGGGGTAGATCCGTCGTACCCGTACCTGGGCGAAGGTCGGAATCCCGCTCAGCCATCCTTTCGGGTCGTTCCCGAGGAAGAGGCTCACCCGCTCTCTTTCTTCTCTTTCCCCCACGATCTCGGCGCTGGGATCGGCACCGACGAAGCGGATCCGAAGGCCGCTGACGGAACGTGTGCCTTCCCTGCCGGGGGGGGCGTGAAGGCGTACGTACGCCGCCGTGGGGGTGAGGAAGAGCGCGTACCCTCTACCGCGGGCGAGGAACTTCACCCCCCCTACGCTTTGCCCCCGATTCTCCTCGAAGCGCAACGGAAGCGATCGGGTGGGAAGGGACAGGTGTCTTGTGGGCGTCTTTGCGTTCCCTTCCCTTCCCGATCGCAACGGAACCCTGCTTCCCCAAAGGAGGGGGAGTGCGCAGAGGATCAGGGCAAAGGCTTTCCGCAGGGGGGGGAGGCTTTGCATCTTCGTGTCTCCGAAGACGACCGGTTCCGTAGCGCGGCCTCGGTCATCCGTCGGAAGTGGCCGACCACGTCCCCTTCGGTGAGGAGGCCCGAGATCATGGCGGCCGCGTGTGCGCCGGCCCGCAGCACCTCCGGCACGCGTTCCGGGAGGATCCCCCCGATCGCCACGACTGGAATGGAGACGAGGGAAACGATCCGGGAGAGCCGTTCGCACCCCTGCACCGGCGCGGTATCCGTTTTCGTCCGGGTGGGGTAGATCGGGCCGAATCCGATGTAATCGGCCCCTTTTCGTTCCGCTTCCCGCGCCTCACCTTCATCGTGGGTGGAGAGTCCCACGAGTCTCTCCCTTCCCAGGATCCGGCGTGCAGCCTCGATCGGAAGGTCGCGCTGCCCCAGATGAACTCCATCGGCTTCGGAAAGGACGGCGATATCGACGCGATCATTGATGACGAGGCGCACGCCATGGCGCCGCGTGAGTGGACGAAGCCGTCGGGCCATGGCCAGAAAACGGGCCGAATCGGGACCCTTGTTGCGCAATTGCACGATTTTCGCCCCTCCGGCGACCAGCGCGGCCGCAAAGGGAGGAATCTCCTCGTCGCCAAGACGCGACATGTCGATGATGGGGTAGATACCCCGGGGAAACGTGGTCACCATCCATCCCGTCCGATCGTTTCCGCAGATGCTGGACAACCCTTCATCCGGGAAACTGCCACCATATGTTCGGGATACCATGGGAGCACCCGAAGGTCAAGCGCTCGACCGGATCGACCCAGGATCGATCCACGAAAACCGACAGCAACTTTTTCCCAGTTCACCTGCCTGAATCCGTGGTCGGTCCGCTGCCTGCCCCCCGCCGCCCCCCCTCCCTCCGGGGTCACGCAGCTTCTTCCGGCACTCGGTGTAGGCGATTCCAGCATGCGCCTCACCCCCTCCTTCCTGATCGCCGAATGAGGAGGAAAACGTCGGGATCTCGGGATCGACTTGCCTCCGCCGGACGCCTTCCTCCCGAGAGAACGGTCTGACGAATCTTCCGTTTTGGTATGCTCATTGCAGATATCCCTTGAAACATAGTGCTGAGTGAGGGATTTCCCCTCATCCATGTAGTCATCGACTGAACTCCCACAGATCATGGAATTGTAGAACCTTCGCAAAACGCAGACGAGTGGGGCATCCACATGGAGCGTGGCTGTGTTGGGTGACAATCTATGGTTGTGTGGTCGTGCGATAGCCAATTTCCGACACGCGGAACAGGGAGGGATCTTTCGCGTCGGAAAATGCAACACACCGTGTAAGATCGAGGAGATTCCATGCAGAACCGGCAGCAAATCAGTAAGATGTCTTCGGGCATCTCCGTGCGAGAAGAGGGTGAGGGTTCGCGCAGCGTGCCGCTTCGGATCGAGGAACGTCCCGCCGCGGAGGAAGACCGCAAAGCGGAGGCGCATCGCTCCGAACCCCGGCGCATCCATACGGTGGATCCGGAAAGGGTGCGGGAGCGGGATGTACTCGAGATCTTCGAGCTGACGCGGAAAGCGGATCGGATCCGTTCCTCCGATGTCCTCGAACGGGCCTTTCCGGCGGCGAAGCGGCTCCATTCTCCCGATCCGGCGCTCCTCGTGGCCCGTGGAACCTTCAGGGGGCGGGAGATCCTCTTCCTTGGTCAGGAGAAACCGAAGGGCACCTCGTACGAGGAGGCGGCCCGGGTCAACTTCGGCATGATGAGTCCCGCCGGCTATCGCTACGTCGTCCAGTTGCTCGAAGAGGCGGAGCGAAACGGGTGGCCGGTCGTCACGTTGATCGACACGCCGGGCGCGGATCCTTCGGAACATTCGGCCATGCAGCTCCAGTCGTGGCGGATCTCGGAGAGCATCGGCAAGTTCTGCACGGTCCGGACCCCCACGATCTCCATCGTGCTGGGGGAGGGGGGAAGCGGCGGCGCGCTGGCCCTCCAGGTGACCGATCGTCGTTTCATGATGGAGAATGCCCTCTACTCCGTCATCGCCCCGGAGAGCTGTGGTTCGATCCTCTTCCGCGACAACACGAAGATCCGGGAGTCTCTCGATCTGCTCAAGCCGACGGCCGACTACATGAAGCAATACGGCATCATCGATGCGATCTTGCCCGAGCCCCCTGGCGGTGCCGACCGGGAGAACCCCGAGACCTTCCGGACGATCGAAGGGGCGGTCATGGCGGCGCTCGACGAACTCCTCGACAGAGAGATCGACGAACTCCTCGAAGCGCGCTATCAGCAGGTTCGGCATCTCGGTCGCTTCTCCTGTGAGTCGTCCCCGTTGCGGCTCCTGCGCAAACTCACGCTCGATCGCAACCTCTCGAAGCTCAGGGTCGGGACTCCGCTGAGCATCGATGATCTCTCCGAGAACGATCCGACCGACGGGATCAAATATGGGTACCTCATCCGGAAACTCGCGGAGGAAGGACGCGACGATCCGCAGGTGATCGTCTGCGCCAAGGACAAGGGGGGGTGCGGTGCCTACCTGAGCGTGGAGGAGTTCTTCGACAATTTCAAATCGTGCCCTTACTGTGGCCTCGGTGAGAAGCTCTCCGTCCACGAGTGGGCCCGTTGCCTCCTCGACAGCGATACCTTCTACGAACTCGATCCCAAACTGAGCGTGGAAGACCTTTGTGACGCGTTTCCCCTCTCCGAGGGCTACGCGGCTACCCTTCAGCGTGCCCAGAGCCGCAGTGGTTATCCCGAGGCCCTCGTGACCGGCCATGGTGCGATCCAGGGGATGGAGGTCGTCGTTGCGATTTCCAACTTCGACTTCATCGGCGGCTCGATGGGAACCGTCGTGGGAGAGAAATTCGCCCGTGCCGTCGAATATGCCGTGGAGCACAGGCTTCCCCTCATTTCGCTCTGCTGCTCCGGTGGCGCCCGGATGCAGGAGGGGACCCTCTCCCTCATGCAGATGGCCAAGACGAACATGGCGCTCACTCGTCTCGAACGGGAAAAGCTCCTCTTCATCTCCGTGATCGCCAATCCCACCACCGGCGGGTCGCTGGCCAGCTACGTCACCCGCGGGGATATCGTCATCTCGGAACCGAAGGCCCTGGTTGCCTTCGCCGGTCCGAGGGTCGTGGCCCTCTCCGGAATCCATGTTCCCGACCACGTCACCCGGGCCGAATTCCTTCAGAAGCAGGGAGGAATCCACGAGATCTGCGGCCGCAGGGAGATGCATCGCACCCTGGCCAAATACGTCGGCCTCTACTACAAATACCGTTCCTGACCCCCCCCTCTCCGTTCTCCATCCCCCTCTTCCCTCCCCTTCCGGAATGACATTCTCGAGGAGCGGTCCCTGAAAAGGGACAGCCGATGGCGTCTCTGGCATGGAGCGATCCTGCCCTTGAACTCTCCGGGGAAATGCGCTACGATCTCCTGGATCGCAGAGGCAGCGTGATGGGGTTTCGATCGCCACGGGCTCGGATCGAGAGGCCGAGGCGCTCTCCCATTCAGGGGAACGTATTGCGCAGGCCCGCTTGGGAGGAGATCATGGAACACGAAACGTTTGGGAAGCTCGTTCCAAACGTCAACGTCACGGGGGAGGGGATCGAGGGGCCCTTGCAGTTCACGCCGATCGAGAGTGAATTCCTGATGCTCGTGGACGGCAAGAACTCTTTTGGCGAAATCGCCCGCAAATGGGGACGCCCGATCGAGGAGGTCCGTCGGGTCGCGGAGGGTTTGATCGCCCGGCGATTCATCCTCCTTCCGGAGGGTGGGGCGGGTACGTCTGCCGATACACGCCGGACTTCCTCCTCTCCTCCGGCCGATGGCGATGCGACGGCCGCGGCCCCTTCGGCGCCATCCTCTTCGCGGCGGGAGAAGCCGGCCGAGGTCCCTGCGCCTTCACCTTCGGCGCCATCCCCTCCGCTGCGGGAGAAGCCGACGGGAATCCCTCCGACTTCGAGGTCTTCCATGCGGGCGCTCCCGGAGGTCCCCCTTCCTCCTGCGGAGGAGGAGGGAAAATGGGACCTCGACGGGCTCTTCCACCTCCTGAACGAACGGCACCGGCATCGGCAGACCGGACTCCTCACCGTGGAGAACGAGGGGGGAGAGGCGCGCAGGCTCTATTTCCACGAGGGGAACCTCGTCACGATCCAGAGTGAGCCCTTCGATCCGGAGGAATGCCTGGGGAGGATCCTCGTGCGGGAGGGGAGCATCGCGCGGGAGGTCGTGGAGCAGACGGTTCCGGTCGCCCAGGAGACGGGTAGGGCGATCGGCCGTGAACTCCTCCTCCAGGGGCGGATCAACCGGCGTGCCCTGCAGAAGGGGATCATGCACCAGATCGAGAAGCGCCTTCTCCGCGCATTCGAATGGGAGCGGGGGAGATATCGCTGGGCCACCCTCCCCGGGATTCCCCCCCAGATCCTCGGCGTGAACTTCCCCCTCCATCTCATCCTCTTCAATACGATCTGGCGCCACTATCCCATCGAGAAGATCCGCAGTCGGCTCTCCCGCCTCCAGGACGCCTTCGTCACGATCGTGAAAGATCCTCCCTACGCTCCCGAATCGCTCAAATTCGGGGATCTCTTCACCGGATTCTGGCGGATCCTCACCCAGGAAGAACTCCCCGTGACGAAGATCCTCCTCCTTTCCAATATGAACAAGACGAACACGGAGAAGATGCTCTGGGTTCTGGAGAAACTCGGCCTCATCGTCTTCTCCAAGACCGCCGAGGCGGAGGAGACGAAGAAACGCCTCCAGGAGATCGAGGATCGGGTCAAGGGGAATGCCCGCGCCACCCACTTCGAGGTCCTCGGCGTCCACTGGACCTGTAACGACGAGGAGATCCGGAAGGGGTACGAGAAGAGCATCCGTGAGATCGACAAGCTCCTGGAAAACGCCTCGGAGATGGAGAAATACTGGCTCGATCAGCTCCGGGAGCAGGTCGAGGAGGCCTACGCCAAGGTCAAGGACTACGCCCCACGCCAGAAATACCGGAAGAAACTCTTCAGCGACGACACCTACATCGAGTACTGCGCCGACCTCTTTCAGGAGAAGTGCGAGAGCCTCCTCTTTACGAAGGAAGACTACGCACAGGCGATCATCGAGGCAAAAAACGCCCTCGAGATCTTTCCGCAGAAGCATGAAGCCTCCGCGCTGCTTGGGCTGGCGACCTTCCTCGAGGGGTATCCCGCCGACCCCGCGAAACAGAGGGAGGGGCGCAGGATCCTCATGGACGCCTACCGCCGCATTCCCACTTCGATCATCGCGAACATCTGCATGGGGATGATGTACAAGAAGCAGCGTAAGAACAAGGAGGCGATCTCCTACTACCAGAAGATCCTCGAGGTCCGTCCCCGCCACCGTTTCGCCCTCCTCGAAATCCGGGAGATCCAGACCGGCAAACGGGACGCGGAGCGGGAGAAGGCCCTCGGCGATTTCCTCAACCGGCGACAGAAATAGGGAACGTGGCCGGGGCCTGAGGTCTACCCTCGCCCTCCCCCCTCTTGCCGCAGGACCGGCAGCGAAGGAGGGAAGCAAGGGGATCGAGCGTGCTGTCCTGAAGGGGAAGGACGCCTCTGCGTCGCTGCGATGAGGAGGAGAGTCGGTCTCGTGGATCAGAAGGTATAGGCGGCAAAGAGACCCATCGTGAGGTCCCCCCCGATGAAGCGGAGTTCGACCATCCCCTCGAGTTCCTTCGTGATTCTTCCCCGCAAGCCGAAGGGGAGGGTGAATTTCCCCTCGGTGTCACTTGTCGAGAAACCATTGGCCGAGGCTTTCGAGTGGAGGATATCGACCCCGAAGCCGAGATAGGGCTCCACATTGAGGTTGGGCAGCTCGAGCCGTTTGCTCAGCAGGAGGAGGAGGTCGATCGGAAGGAAGGTCATATCGGTATCGCCGAAGAGGAGGGCAAGGTGGAGTCCCCCGTAGGCGGCCACATCGAGGGGAACCGCCTTCGTATCCTCGATGAGCTGATAGATCACGGCCCCTCCGGCCTGGAAGCCGATCAGGCTGTCGCCTCCGCTGTCTCCGAGGACGAGGCCTCCCGAAGCATTCACCTCTACGTTGGGCATCACGCCGAGTTCGAATCGGCCGGTGAGATCGAAGAAGTCGAACGCGTCGTCCACGTCGAAGGCTGCGCCGATACGTCGGTCACCCGGTTCCTGCACCCGAGCGGTATGGAAGATGTTCCAGAGCTGTGCCGAGGCGGGTTCCGGCAGGAGACACAGGAGGAAGAGGAAGATCCCTCCCCTCACGAGTGGGTGCCACGATCGTCTCATCATCGTCATTTGCCTCCTCTGACGGGCGTATCCCTATTGCATACCGCGACACAGGGCACATCCTCACCTATCTCCAGCGGTATGGGGGGAGAGTCTACCAGAGGAGAGGGGAGAGGTCAATCTCGAACATCCGACACGCTTTTGCTTCGGTTTCCTCTTTCACGCATGGTGGCACAGCGGGGGGAGATCGCCGATCAAAGGGCAGCGGTGACCGCATCGATCCCTTCCCGATAGGTGGGGAAGCGGGGGTGCCAGGAGAATTCTCGGCGGAAGCGGGCGTTGGAGGTGCGGACCGATCGGGTGAAGAACGCCGTGGCGTAGGAACCGGCCACCATCCGCGCCAGCCATACGGGGACGTGACGGGGGGGCGGGGCGCCGAGGCGCTGCGCGAAGTAGCGAAGAAAATCGGACACACGAACCGGTTCATCGTCTACGACGTGCCATCGTCCTTCCCGTCCTGCCGTGACCGCGGTCATGAAAGCCCCGGCTGCGTCGTCGAGATGGAGGCAGGCCCACTGGGCATTCCCTTCCCCCACGATCGGCAGGCGGCCTGCCCGGAGGTTCTGGGCAAAGAACCGTGTGTGGGGCGCATCCTCGCCGTAGAACCAACCGCAACGCAAGATCGCCGTCTGAAAGCCGTATTTCCGTCCCGCGGCCTGCACGATCCGTTCGCCGTCGAGGTCGGCCCGGAAACGGGGGGAAGGCGCAGGGGGGCTCTCCTCGTCGAAAAAGGTTCCGTCGGGGGGCGCGGCGACCCACACCACGCTCTGCTGGACGAAGAGGCGCGCATCGATCCGCGCGGCGCAGGCGGTGAGCGCCTGGGTCCCTTCCCGGTGCAGGCGGTCGTTCATCCGCCACCTTCTCCGGAAGCGTGCTCCCTTGACCGGCACCGAGCTGGCCACGTGGATGACGACCTCACACCCTTTGGCCTGGCGGGCCATCCCTTCCGAATCGAAGATGTCCCCCCGGCACGCTTCTCCCCCCAGTTCTCCGATCTTTCGTTCACCTTCCGCGGAGCGCACGAGCGCGACCACCCGGTCTCCTCGCGCACAGAGGCCGGCCACGATCCGGCGTCCCAATACGCCCGTTCCCCCTGCGATGAAAACCTTCATGAATCCCTCGTCATCGCTCCCTGGGGGGTGGGGGGGGATTGGAAGAGGACCCGCATCACCTCGGAAAGATGCGCGACGCCGGTGATATCGAGTTTCCCCCGCCGCTGGAGGCGCTCCACGTTGTTCGCCGGGAGGATGCAGCGCTGAAAGCCGAGTTTCGCAGCTTCCCCCACCCGGATGTCGGCCTGGCCGATCCCACGGATCTCTCCAGCCAGCCCGATCTCCCCGAAGACGACGAGCGTCGGCTCGATCGCCACATCGATCAGGCTCGATACGATCGCCACGGCGATCCCGAGATCGACGGCCGGCTCATCGATGCGCACGCCGCCTGCGATGTTGAGGTAGATGTCCTGGCCGCTCAGCGAGAGGCCGAGTTTCTTCTCGAGGACCGCGGTGAGGAGGGCGACCCGATTGCCCTCCACCCCGATCGCGGTGCGTCGCGGCACGGCAAAGGTCGTGGGACTCACCAGCGCCTGGACCTCCACGAGGATCGGCCGCGTCCCCTCGAGGGAGGGGACGACCACGGAACCGGGAACCCCGAGCGGCCGCTGCGAGAGAAAAGAGGCCGAAGGATTGGTCACCTCCTCGAGGCCATGGTCCGTCATCTCGAAGACCCCGATCTCGTTCGTCGAGCCGAAGCGGTTCTTCACCGTGCGCAGGATCCGGAAGGCATGGCCGGGATCCCCTTCGAAGTAGAGGACCGTGTCCACGATGTGCTCCAGGACCCGCGGTCCGGCGATCGAGCCATCCTTCGTGACGTGCCCGATCAGGAAGAGCGGGATCCCCGTCCCCTTGGCGAAATGCTGCAACCTCGCCGAACACTCCCGCACCTGCGCGATCGATCCCGGCGCCGAGCCGAGTTCATCGGTAAAGATCGTCTGGATCGAGTCGACGACGACCACGCCCGGCTTCGATTGGACGATCGTCTCCATGATCCGGGGGAGTGAGGTCTCGGTATAGACGAGGAGACGCTCGCACGACACCCCGATCCGATCTCCCCGTAGCTTGGTCTGTCTGGCCGATTCCTCTCCCGAGACGTAGAGGGTGGTGTGGCCAAGGCGCGCCACCCGCTCCATCACCTGCAACATCAGGGTCGATTTTCCGATCCCTGGATCTCCGCCGAGGAGGACCACGGAGCCGGGAACGATGCCGCCGCCGATGACGCGGTCGAACTCTCCGATCCCCGTTTCGAGGCGATCCGCTTCACTCCCGTCGATCCCGGTGACCGCGATCGGCTTCGTGGGGGGCATGACGCCGGAAACGATCCCGATTCCGCTCCCCCCGATCCGTTCCGGGGGGGACTCGAACTCCTCCACGAGGGTATTCCAGTTCTCGCAGTCGGGGCAACGCCCCATCCACTTCGGGGTCTGGAACCCGCACGTCTGGCACCGGAAGACCGTTTTCATCCGCTTTTCACGCATCCCTTCTCCTTCCGATTCTCGTCTCTCCTTCCGATTCTCGTCGCCCCGCGGATCGATACGCGTCCCTTTGCCGATGCTCGTCACCCAACCGATACGCGTCCCTTTGCCGATGCTCGTCATCCCGCCGATGCTCGTCACCCCGCCGATCCGGGTGGTATTCGTTCGTATCCTTCGGTATTTCTCCCGCACGCGAACGATATCGCGACCTCGATCCATCGATGCTCGGTGCAAGGGCTCCTCGGACAGGGGATCTTCCCTGTCTCACGATTTCGTTGCGCCGTTTGGGGAGGCTGCTTCTTTCCACCGGTAGAAGGATCGATCATCCGAGGTAGCCGAGGTTGCGCAAGAGGTCGCGGAGGCGTTCTTCCTCCTCTCCCCGGTTCGAGGGGGCAGAGGAGACGGCGGTCGGGGATGGGGGAAGCCGGCGAATCGGCCGTCTCGCGTGATCCGGCGCAAGCATCCCGGTCAGGACACGCCCCTCGACCCCGGCAGGGATCGGAAGATCCATGAGATGGAGGATCGTCGGGGCCAGATCGATGATCCGGGCCGGATCGGCGTGCACGCCGCGCTGGAACCCCCGGCCCTGGGCGATCAGGATCCCGGACATCCGATGGTCCCCCGGATTCGCGTATACCGGCTCGATCGTCCGGTTCGACGGAAAATCGACGACGCCCATCGCCTTGTAGCGCATCGTCCTCGGGAGGAAGACGACATCGGGAGCCTGTTCGAGGAAGGGGCCGGAATAAACCTCTTCCCGCCGCCAGACTTCGCCGATGACCGGCTCCCCGCTCTCCGGATCGCGGAGGTCCCGTAGCCCTGCCACGATCTCCTCCACGACCCCGGGATACGCCTCGGGCGTCACGCTGCCGAAGGGCTCCCGTCCGGCGAGATTGACGAAGATCTGACCGTAGTAGCCGCGCGCGTAGGCCCGCGTCCTCTCCCAGTCCACGTCGTGGAAGGAGAGACAGAGCCGGTCGAGCCAATCGGCGATCCGACGCCGGCCGGTCACTCCCCCCTTGAGGCGCCAGTGCGCAAGACCGGCCCGCATCGCAGCCACGTAGAGGTTGCGGGGGGTCCACCCCCAGGCGAAGAGCCGCTCCTTCCAGCGGCGCTCCTCCCGGAAGGCGAGCCAACCGTTCTCGTGGAGCCACACGTTGACGTGCAGGAATTTCTCCACCGGTCCGAAACCGTGATCGGAGAGGATCACGATGTCATGGGCAGGCATGGATTCGTGCAGCCGTTCGATCCGAGCGTCGAGGGCACGGAAGTAGCCGACGATCCCCTCCCGGAGACGCGCCCCTTCGCTAGGATCGTGGAGGGGATGCGCTTCGTCCCACACATGCCAGAGTTCATGCTGAAGGCGATCGGTCTCCCAGATGTGGAGGAAGAGGAGGTCGGCCGGATGCCACGTCTGAACGAGGTGGGCGGCCTCGAACTTGTAGGCCGTGATCCGTTCGAGTTCCGCCAGGATGCGTGCCCCCCGCCCCGGCGTATAGACCGGTGCGGCATGGAGTGGATAGGGGCCGAGCCGCGCCTCGATCGCTTCGAGGAGGCCCGGCGGAGAAGCGTAGTCCCGCCGCCCCGGTGGCGTGAGGAAACCGGCGATCCAGGTGCCACGGACCGGCTCGGGGGGGTAGCCGAGTGGCAGATTGAGGACCGAAACCCGCCTTCCCGCACGGCTCACCTCCCCCCACACCGTCTCCCCATGCTGGTCGGAGAGCGTCGCCGGGTGAACCCCCCCGCCCTTGGGGTCCCGGATCGCGAAGTCGAGGATCCCATGCCCCCCCGGTGTCCGGCCGGTCGCAAAGGAGGCCCACGCCGTCGCCGTGACCGGCGGGAAGACCGTCGTCAGTTCCCGGCGCACCCCCTCCCCGATCAGGGCGGCCAGATAGGGCATCGCCCCTCTGGCCATGAGGGGATCGAGGAGCCGGAAGGTCGCCCCGTCGAGCCCGAGGACGAGAAGACGAGTCGGGTCATCCGCCATCGTACCCCTCAGGATGGCTCCGCTTCCAGCGCCAGGCACTCTCGATGATCTCCTCGAGCGCCGGAATCGCAGGCTTCCACCCCAGCCGTTCCCCGATCCGGGTGGGATCCCCGACCAGCCGCGCTGGATCTCCAGGGCGACGCGCGCCCTCGGTCACCGGGATCTCCCGGCCCGTCACGACCCGCGTGGCCTCCACGACCTCCCGCACGGAGGATCCGCTGCCGTTGCCGAGGTTGAAGGCCTCGAAGCCCGAAAGTTCCTCCGAAAGCGCAAGGAGATGCGCCTCGGCGATGTCGCGGACATGGATGTAGTCCCGGATGCAGGTACCATCGGGCGTGGGATAGTCCGTCCCGAAGATTTCCACGGCCCGCCGCTGCCCGAGCGCGACCTCGAGGAGGATCGGAATGAGGTGCGTCTCGGGACGGTGGTCCTCCCCGAAACGCTCCGTGGCGCCCGCGGCGTTGAAGTAGCGCAGCGATACGGCACAGAGCGCGTGCGCCTCGCTGTACCAGCGCAGAATCCGCTCGAAGATCCACTTCGATTCCCCGTAGGGGTTCACCGGTGCCTGCGGCGTCTCCTCGGAGATCCGCTCCACCGCCGGCTGACCGAAGATCGCACAGGTGGAGGAGAAGACGATCCTCGGGATCCCGTTCCTTCGCATCGCTTCGAGGAGGTTGAGGCCGTTGCTCACGTTGTTTTCGAAGTAGCGCTCCGGATACCGGATGCTCTCGGCCACCAGGCAATGGCCGGCGAGGTGCATCACCGCATCGAAACGTTCCCGGCGGCAGAGCGCCTCCAGGGCGGCACGATCCGCCAGGCTCCCCTCGACGAAGTCCGCACCGGGAGGAATCGCCCGCCGGTGTCCGGTGCTCAGATCGTCGAAGACGGTGACGCGTTCACCCGCTTCGAGGAGGCGCGCCACGGTGACGCTTCCGATGTATCCTGCTCCGCCTGTGACGAGAATCCTTCGCACGAGCCTCCTCACCTCCTGTACGTCGTTTCGTCCCTTCCGGCGAGGCCCCGCGGTCTCATCTCCGCCGATCCCCTTCTCCCGCCCCTTCCGGCGGGGGATCGGGTACGGCGTTCCGATCGGGGGAATCCGCATCGATCGTTCCTTCGGGTGGATCTGCCCGTTGAAGGATCTCGATCGCTGCCTCGACCTCCCTCTCCGTGACCTCTTCGAGAGCCTCCTCCTCCTCCCGGCGGCGCAGATCCCGCACGCAACGGAAGCCGATCGTATAGGCGTGCTCCCGGGGATAGAGACAGATCCCCCGCCAGTCGCAGGTGGCATGACGCCGGTCGAGGATGAAGGCTCCCCCCTTGACGATCACGCCCCTGCGGGGGCCTTGGCGGGTCTGGGTCCACTCCATCACGTTGCCCACCATATCGACGGCACCATACGGGCTGGCCCACGCCTCGTAGCGCGTGACCTCGGTGAGGAGGAAACGACCCGACTCGGCGGTGTTGCACCGCTCTGGATCGAAGGTATCCCCCCAGGGATAGCGCAACCCTTCCGTCCCCCGGGCCGCCTTCTCCCACTCCGCCTCCGTGGGGAGCCGCTTCCCCACCCAGCGGGCGTACGCCTCGGCATCCTCGAAACGGACGTGAACCACGGGAAAATCTGCCGCATAGGAGAGATATCGCCCGCAGAGCCAGTGCTCGGGCGCAGGATGCCCCGTGGCCAGGACGAAGCGGCGATACTGCCGATTCGTGACGGGGAAACGGTCGATCTCGAATGCCGGGATCTCGAGGAGAAGGCGCTCCCTTCCGAAGAGGAATGGACCCCCCGCCACGAGGACCATGTCGTCCTCGGGAGGAGTGATCTCCTCCGGAGAAACTTCCTCTACCTCCGTCACCATAACTACCGACGGGGGAGCGGAAGCCACGATCTCCGGAATCTCTTCCAGAGGGGAAGCCGGTTTCTTCTCCGGTTCCGCGCCAGGCTCGCCCTGGCCACGGGCCACAGCCACCTCTTCAAGAGGGGCGGCCGCTTTTTTCCCCGGTTCCTCGTGCGGTTCGTTCGGCCCACGGTCCTGCTTCCTCTCCTCCACGGGGGTGGCCGCTTTTCCCGCCGGTTCCGCTGCCGGTCTCCCGCTTCCTTCGCCGCCGCTCGTCTTCCTCTTGGCCTTTCGTCCCTGCAGGAAGCGTTTCTTGAGCTTCCGGTACTGCTTCTTGCTGATCTCGCCCCGTCGGTACTTCGCCTTCAAGCGGGCAAGAAAGAGCTTGGCGTCCGGGCTCTTCCCCTTCCCCACGGCTCCCTCTGGGGTGGGAGATGCCGCGTCGGCCTCCCCCTGCGCCGACGGGGTTTCCCTCTCCGCAGTGTCGAGGCGTTCCGGTTCCGCGGTTGGGGACGCCGAGGGGGGCCCCCCCCTCGCGGCATCGAGGGTCTCGGGAGCGACGGCCGCAGGCGCCGTCGGGGCTTCCCCCTGCGCGGCATCGAGGGCCTCGGGAGCGACGGCCGCAGGCGCCGTCGGGGCTTCCCCCTGCGCGGCATCGGGGGCCTCCGGGGCGGCCGCAGGCGCCGTCGGGGCTTCCCCTCCCGTGGCATCGGGGGCCTCCGGGGC